>NZ_JAHQUN010000029.1:0-69157 GCF_019052485.1 Bacteroides sp. MSK.20.82 | reverse complement strand
AAGAGCAATTAACCTACGCTCATTTCCAATAAATTACACTCTTTTCGTAACTTCGTGCTACAAAGGTAGGACATTCGGTTTCTTTCTTCTCTGTGAAAAACGAAAAGCTACATTCAAAAAACGTATCTTTTGAAGTGCCTGTTTGTCGAATGTCCACCTCCATTATTGTGCTTTTGTGAAGTCAGTGTCGTATTTTAAGATAAGACTGTCTGCTATTTGAATCGGGTCTTCTTCTGAAACAATAGGGAAAGAGTCTTTCTGTAATGTCCAGTTGTATTCAAATTGCGTAATGTCTTGATGGAATTTGTCTTCGTCAAAAGGCTTATTCTTCGAAACAGCACCGATGACTCCGTCTGTGAAGCGTTTCCAACGTTCCCGGTAGAAGCTTCGGGTAAGTCCTCCCCAACCTCGATTGGCATAGTCATTCAGTTGGGTGTCCTGTTGCCCCCATACGGTCAGGATACAGCGTGCATTTTCTTCATAGTAATCTTTTTCCGAAACCGTTGTACCACAGTCTCTGGCGTCTTGTAACCATTTTCCGATAGATAAAGTCGCATCACAGGAAAGAAGGCGGTCTACGTCAAGCAAAAGATTGTCCATACGGGTACTCCATTCTCTCATACCTGTTGTATCTTTCCGGTTATAACAAGCGGTAAACTGATCTCTATATTCGGAGAACAAGTTACCTAGTACTTGTCTTCCGATATTGATTACGTCAAAGCGAAAATCACTATTGTTGATGTTCCGGGCCTTTAGTAGCTCTTTCCATATTTGCCATAAGTCGTTATTTGCGTAATGTATGCCGGGGTTTGTATTCCAACTTTTAGTTCCCGTTAGTCTGGGACGCGCGTTCATTAATACCGATTGGCCGCATATGGCATATTCGGTATAAATATTCTGATGCAAGGCTCTCCACGCTTTGATGATATTGGCATCCTGATCTCCTCCTCTGCACATAGACCAGTTGGTTATCCATTGGTCGGTAGTGACAGGATAATCCCATGCCTGGTCAAAAACAAATTCGTACATAAGAGGGTTTACATCAAAGCCTTCAAGAGTTGCTCCCAAACCGTAGACATTGTCTCCTCCCTCCTTGAAGAGTCGTTTAATCTTGAAATCAATATCATTCAGATTGCCTGCTATCATCGTATTGCCGCCGAAATTACCCAGATAACACCAGATATAGGGATTACCGTAATATTTTTCAGTATTTCGCCAGATTTCCGTATGATCACAATAGTAATCAAGTAATATCAGTTTGTCATCCGGTACTGCTTTTAGAAAGGAACGAATACGAGGTTGAGTCCATTTCTTTTTGTCGTAGAAGAACATCCAGGTCATTTGTAACCATTGGGCTGCCGAGTCTACCTGATGAATCGACTCGTAAATCTTGCTTGAGACATTGGCTAAAAAATCCTCGCTCCAGTCCGGAGAGTCGACTTCATTGAAAGGATCGATTCCATAAATATGGTCAGTACCATATACTTTGGTTTGTTCCTCCAGAAAACGGCGCTGAATGACTTGGTATAATGAGTCCATCGGATCGATAAAATGACTGCGATATTTTTCATCGAAGCCGCCCCACTGACTCATCTGATAGATTTTTGCATTCGGATAAATTGTTTTTAATTCGGCTGGTACATGACCGGCAAATGCTGGTAATACAGGAGTCATATCAAACTCACGCTCTCTTTCGAGAATACGTTTTTGTAATTCCTCCTGATCCTTTAGCCAGGATTGAGGTAGTGGACTTTGCCAGTAATCAACATTGGACATCCGATGCCAGGGAAGATGGGCTGGTCCCGTAAAGTATGAGCGAACCTGTTCGTCGCTCAAACCCATATCTGTCCATACTTTATACCAAATGGATTCTTGACCGGTAATGGCAAGAGGCATGGTAACTCCGTTTAATGCCATCCAGTCTATCAACCGTTCCCAGTCCTGCCATTTCCAATAGGGCATGGTATAGCCGAATGTACAATAGTTGAGAAAAAAACGATTGTCACATTTGGAACGGATGTATACTGGCTGAGGTATCTCCGGTAGTACATCAGGCATCTCCACTGTCTCTGAGGCATACCAGGAAACATGGGTATGACAGTAGTTTTTCAGATAATGATTCAAACCGGCAGCCAATGAGTTCCGATTATTTCCTTTTATCCGTATTTTCCCTTGGCTCGATTCCAGTATAAAACGGTCTGTATCAATAGAATCTGTCAGTAATTCGAATAGAAACGACTGGGCATGCCGGGGAAATAATCTTTGGCACATTTCTTTTAATACAGGAGGTCCTGTTTCTACATTGCGTTGGCAACTGACTATCAAAAATAGCAGGAGTAAGTATAGGTATTTATGATTCATAGAATGGCGATGATTAAACTGTTTATACTAATGTGAACTCCGGATGGGGCGGCTGATGACAAAATTGCAGAACTCATGATAGAGTTGGGTATCGGCTGCGTTCCCTGATTTTTTTAGTGTAAGTAGGGATGCACTTCCCTGATAATAGGCAAGGCGTTTTTTCTCCCATATGCCATGTTTCTTGAATGCACTCATATAGTTTTTCAAACGATAAGCCTTTCCTCTGCTATTCAGAGCATTGTCATCAAATTCCAGTTCCATGTGCATATCATACGTGAGTGCTTTCTGGCAGGCATCTTCCAGACGAGAATCGGGGACGGATTCGTTGAAGAAATAATTAGGCTGGAAATAAGCATAATTAAATCCTAGTGATTTCCACTGATTATATCCATCTGCTCCATAATAGGGGATCCAGTTGAAACTATATTTTAGTTTATTCAGGTAGATGGCAACCGCATTTAAAATGTCACGGGTGTCGGTCGCTTTCTCGGCAAGCCAATAAAATCCCGCTAATTCTACATGTTGATAGTTCTTTTCATTGAACTTGGCACGTACCTGATCGATATACCATTTGCAGGCTTTAATTCGGTCGGCAGAGTTGGAAAAGTCAAGCGTCTGGTTATCAATTTTCCCCCAATACTTGGTTGATGAGGATGCTTGTTCCGGGTGTTGGTAGACAATGGGCTCTGGTATACTGATCACAATCTGACGTTTCTGCCGTGGGGTTCCCAAAATGGCAGAGGCCTCTTTGACTGATGCATCTAATGCTCCGATTCCTGTTTCAGATTGGAAGTAATAGTCTATAAGTTTCGTCCAGTCTGCTTGATTGGCTGATTCCAGATTGTACCCTTTGGCGAACATTTTATTAGCGCCTCCTGTACCTGTGTCCATAATTTCCAAAAAGAGGAAGCTGTCGAATAGCCAGTGGGATTGATTGTCGGTATCTACATATCTGATATAAGAACTTACACGTTCTTTATCCCATGTATAGGGAGTGCGATGATGTCCTCCGCCATAAAGTAACACCATATCTGTAGATGTCAGTAACTCGGTGCGGTTCTTTTCCCAATCATAGAATTCTACGACTGGATCGTTTATTTCCGGATCATTCCCGGATGGGAGGGTAGGGACCGTGTGGTCTTCGTCTTGGCAAGCAGCAAGACCACTACCTATACAACAGAGAAAGAGAATAAATAGAATACGTTTCATATTTGCTTTTATTTTATAGGTGTTATTTTAATTAGGGAGACACCGTGGTAGGGGATGGAAGTTTCATAACTACCACTGAATATTCCTAAGTTTTTTTGTCTCCATAAGTCTCTGATTTTGACTTTACCTTGGATGCCCAACTGATTAAGGGCAAAGTTAAAGTTATATTTTTGTTGCTGGATATTTACTGCTTTATCCTGATCCCATAAAATGAAGTAGGGATCCATCTGGAAGAAGCCGAGTGCATAGGAACCATCGTATAACTTTTTATACCATATTTGTCCGTTGGGAACTGTGAGCTTAGTAGCAGGGGCTACCAGTGGGTCCTGATTGACTGCAATCACTTCCGGATTGGTCAGAAGACCTAACGTGAAATCGTCTATGGCAGTCATGTCACAACCAAGCAATAATGGGGCGGAAAGGATGGACCATAGGGAGATATGTGCATATTGTTCGTCAGCGGTTAAGTCCGAATCGTGGGATTTTGCACCCCATCCCGGTCCTAATTTGCCTACTACCAACATATCCGGATCGTTATATTTTCCAGGTGCTGATACGTATGCGCAAACATCCTGGAAACATCCGATTGCCATTACAATATTCCATTGGTCGTTGATATCACGGGTTGTTCGCCACAAATTACCTCCGGCTTCCGCTCCCCAGTTCCATACATTGGGAGCTCCGTATCCGACACAATATACGATATCCCGTTTTATCTGATCTAAAGCGTTGCGCATGACGATAAATGGTTCTTGAATCGTTTTCTCTTCCGAGTTCTTCTCAATGGCAGCATAACCGCAATAATCGTATTTCAAATAGTCTACTCCCCACTTTTCCCAAGTTTTTGCATCTGTCAATTCGTGCTGACAGCTGCCTATATGCCTGCCGCAGGTCGTCCAACCTGGTGAAGAGTAGATTCCGAATTTCAGCCCTAACGAGTGAATGTAGTCAGTAAGTGTCTTAAAGTCCGGAAATTTTTCGTTAGCCGGGAGTTCACCTTCGGGTGTACGTTCATCGGCTTCCCATCCGTCATCTATGTTCACATAAGTCCATCCGTAGGCCTGAAGCTTTTCGTGCATGATTCGGGCAGCATCACGTACCTTTTGGTCATCAGCTGCAAATCGCCAGCAGTTCCAGCTATTCCAGCCCATAGGAGGAGTAAGCATAATCTCGCTACCTATTTTCAGTGTGATCTCCTTTTCATCTGTTCCTTTCTCATTTGTCGCTTGTAGGCGGACCTTAAAGTTACCATTTGTATTCGTGCTTCCGGTGATGAGTCCTGTTTTCCGGTTTAACTTTAATCCTTTCGGAAGTCCTTTGGCTTTATAGGTCATAGGTCGTTTGCCGCTAACCATAATTGGCATGAGAAAAGGATTGCCGGGACGAGCGCCATAAGTCAGTGGGTTATTGATTTGTGGAGCGTCCGGACTTTGTGGAGTCAATATGTATTTTTCTTTGGCAATGGGCTTGGGCCATACAGGAATGGGCTGTACGTCACCGAGAGTTGTGAATTTGACATTCAGCCAATCAGCGCGGTCGTACATCATTCCATCTCCGCATTCCTCTACCAATAATAAAACTTTGTCTATTCCTGATAAATCGATATTGAAAGGTTTGGCAGGATCTCCTTTTCTCATAATTCCGCTTCTCCATAGTTCTTTCCGATCTCCTAATATCTTGAACTGAAGATTACAAGCAAATGGGGTATTGTCATCTGCACCTGCTAATCCGGAAAGCGTCTTGGCTTTTTTTCCGATATCAAAGAGCATACGGCTGATTGCATGAGTTCCTATGCCGCGTTCATAGACGATGCCTTTCACAGTCAATGGCGTCATAGTGACTGCTTTGTTGATTCGGGGGAGTCCCCAATCCTGTATGTAATAAGAACTTTCGCCTAACTCGTCCAGCCAAATTTCTTTTACTTCTTCTGCCTGGCATTTCCAACTAATCGTTAGTATAACCAATAACATTATCTGCTTAATGTACTGCATAGTAAATTATTTTTTTAATACTTTCTTTATAACCGGACAAACAAGGTCTGCATATCTCATCATTCCTAAGTCTGTGAAATGAATACCGTCTACTGTTGCTTCTCCATCTTCTCCAAGCATCTTTTCGGAAGAAATTATGTATATATTCTTTTCACCTTTTGTTTTTAGAGATTTGAAGACACTGTTGACGGCTTTATTCTTTTTGTTTATTTCGATAGCTATTTTCTTGTCGAACAGAGCATGAGTGAATACGGGGTCCTCAATAAATATAATCGGAGTGCGTGGATGCTTATCCCGAAGTATGCGATAGAAGGTTTCCATCTTCTCATATATCTGATCGGAGGAAGCATTAGGGACGAAGTCTAGTACATACACTCCTGCATCTACTGAGGACATTACTTCGGCTATTTCGTAGTCTAAAAGTGCATTTCCACTGAATCCCAAATTGACGATTTCTCGATTGAGACGGCGGGAAATAATATTGGTATGTGCCATCCCAGGACGATTGGCACAGCCACCTTGAAGAATGCTTGTTCCATAAAAAACGATTGGTTTAGTCCGTACTGGAATTGCCGTTCGAGGTACTGATATAGATGCTTCTGCGTCTATTCCGATGGACAATGAAATTACTCCATCATAAAGAGGTAAATATAGCATATATTCTCGCTCGACCGGTTCCATATTTGCTATAATTGTAGCTTGATTCACTTTTCCGGTGGGGCGCCCACTATTCACAAATCTCCATGCTCCGTCTACCCATGTGTATAGATCGAGTCCTTTAGTACCGGTAGGTGTCATATGATTCATCAGGTTATTATTCAAATTCTCCCATTTGGTGGCTATTGTTGTTGAATTGGAGCAAAATCTGATTGCTAATCCTGCGGAGTTTCTGCTTAAATTCCATACCGGTTTACGAGAGACATGCTTTAATGAATCCGGCAATCGTTCGTAGCGATTTTCTGTATTCTTTGTGGCTTTACCATACAATGGAAACTTGGCAGCATCATAATATTTTAATTGAGCTTCCAGATATTCCGGCAAGCACAAGAATGTAATGAGCAAAATGATGATATGTCTTTTCATAATAAATGGTTGTTTATAAAAGCAATGCAATATACATAAAAAGAAACTTACTATGTATATTGCTATAGCTTTTATGAATATCCGGATTGGGCTAATTTTTCTTGAAGAATCCAATTGTAGAAACGACTGCCCGGTTTCCTCCGGTCATGTCATTCAAGTGTTCGTCTCCTACAACCATTCCGGTAGAACCTCCGCCATCAAGATTAATAGCTCCTACACAGCCTAATCCTTTCATTATTTGTGCCAGTTCTGTTAAAGTAGCTCCACCACTGGCGGTAATACGTCCGTCACATATGAATATGACCACTTTTCCATCTTCACGATAACCGATTGCTGTACGGTCCGGGGTTACATTCGCTCCGAAAATGTCATACGGAATGATTTCATAGTTACTGAGATAGTAATCTGTGCCCTTTGATGTCTCTGTAAAATCGAATGGGATTTTTTTGTCTTTCAGTAATACAGGACCTGCACTTAAAGCATATTTAGGACTCCAGCTAATTGCGGTAGTCGGATTTTCATTAGTGACAATTCCATATTTATTTTCTCCTTTGACAGATGGCAAAGGACGGTCGAAATAGAAAACATTACTGGAGGCATCCGTTCCTGTCCAAACAACATTCGGCTTGCCTGAAGCATCTACGCCGAATGTTCCTCTTGTCACATTATACATACTGTTGTATTCTGTATCGCCAGTTTTTAGTGACCCCCGAACGGCTGAAACAGAGCCCGATTTAATGGAATTGATAACAGCTATTCCTGTATGGTTTCCATTATAGAAGTATCCTCCATTGACCAATAAATAACAGTCTCCATTAAATGATGCAGATTGCGTGTCGATGGTTGCGGGAGAAGATGGTATGTGGACACGTACTTCTACCTTACCGGTAGAGAGATCACCAATGGCGTACCATGCATGGAAATTACTACCATTTAAGTTACTGGTGGTTTCGTACAGTTCGATTTCTGCCGGCAATGTAGACTTAGTCAGTTTATTCCATGTCAATTGGATCGCTTGTGGCTCTGTTTCCAAGGAAACAGTCGACTCTGCACTGTAATAAGTACCGGTAGAGGTTGTCAGGAAGGCACGTACTTTATAGGATTTGCCATAGTCGAGTAAGGTATTCGGAATCACTTGAAATACTTTTCCGTCTTCAGCAACTTCCGGTCCGTTTTGCTTTTGATCATTGATAGTGGGTGTGTTTTCGGTACTCCAGCATAAACCATATTTTACGTTGGTTTGTCCAGCTATGTTTGTCACTTGATAAGAGGAACTGATACAAGTTGAGTTTGCTTTGATACTTCCTATGATTGCGATGCTTGGCTCGTCACCGAGGGCTACCAACCGATAGAGCTCGTAAATGGCACGTGAAGTATTCGTAGCCGAGAATGCTCTTACTCCGAAATAGTATATGTTTCCTTCTTCCAGACCATTTTCGATTGTATATTCTGTGACATTTGCGGATACCTTGGCTATTTCTATATTTTCACTGGTATCTGCTTTTCTTAATAAGATGCTGAATCCGGTTTCATTATTACTATTGTCTTTCCAACGTAGTAATACTTTGGTTTTTCCCATTCTTTCTATGGTTATGTCTGAAGGTGCTTGTACGCTTGCAGACTGTTCGTCGCCGTCATTGTCACTTGAGCAGGCTCCGAAGGCACATGTTAATAATATTGCTATAAATATAATCTGTTTCATTTTACTGTACTATTTATTGTTTGATTACAAAGACTGTTTATTTGCTGATTCTGATCGCATCAAGTGCTTTAACGGTTATTTGTTTTTTATTAGGCAGTGTAACCTTGTGTTCTTGTTCACTCATGTTTACTATAAGGTATACGTGTTCGCCTGATACACTAGCCCATTCTGCCGCTAATACTACCGGAGTTATTTCATAGTTGGGTATCTCTTGCGTTGGGTTATCACCAGTTGGAATTATTTCCTGTATAAAACGGCCTCCCAAGAATAAATCATGTTGTTGACGGCGGAAATCTGTCAGATTTTTCAGAAATTTAGCTTCCCTTTTCGCATCTGGGCGCATCAACAGACTGGGCTCTACCCATCCTAACTGAGAACCCCATAACAGACTACGCATACTCATGAAATTCAAAGAACCGTCTGTGATACGCCAAGGGATGTAGGTGTATCCGCTATAGATGCAACGGTCAGAATAAATGAGCGGAAACAACGGAACCATTTTTGTATAGCTGTTGTGCGGAGAATTGACAACTAACATCATGTCAAACAGGTCAATATAGCACTCTGCATTTTCTTCTGTTGTCATGGCTTGGTTCTCTTTGTATAGATTTGTGCGCATTTCGGTGAGTAAACTGCGGTAGGCAAAAGGCCACCAGTCACCACCGCCAGGTGCATGTCCGTGGTTGGTTGCATAGCAGGGTTCGCTGTTGGCGCAACCTATCTGATCCATATATACACCGTTCGTTTTTAGTTCAGTTAATATCTGTTTGTTGACTCCTTTCAGCACATCTCTCCAAATATAAGAAGCTGGGCAGGTTACAGTATTTAATACCTTTGAGCTATATACTTCTGTATATAATGTACCATCAGCTTTGCGACAAGAGGCATCTTTACCATTAAGCGTTTTATAGCTGTCTGTTGCTGGATCCCATAGACGACCGTTAATATATGGAGTAATAAATCCTCCAAGTTCCTGTGTTTCTTTAATCATTTCTTTGAATCCTGCTTTTTCGGGAAAGTATTCCGGATATTTAGTATCGAAACGATGATTGTGCCAATAATACCAATGCAATCCGACTCCTTTTCCATAGTATTTCATCGCTTTACGTACTGCTTCCATTGTTTCAGCATTTACTTCTCCCGGCCGTAGCCACATATCAGCGTTTTTGATCCATTCTGCTATAGGACGTTCTGAAATAGTTTTTGCACCCCACAGTGTTTCGAAAGTAAATGGACGATACCATTGTACTGCAGCGTCCTGCCATCCCTTTTGGGTAAATCCCATCACTGTTTCCCAAGGAATGCAGAACTTCTTGTTTTGAGTCCAGGCATAGGATGTTGTCACATTCTGAATAAATACAAGACTTTTTCCTTCACTTTTCATTCTGAATACTTTGCCAGATCCCCCTTTGTCTTGTGCGGCAAAGTAGACTGTGCCTCCTTTATGATGCATCAGTACTAACTGCATTGTGCCTGTACACGAAGGATAACGTGATTGCAGTTGTCCTTCATTACCGATTGTGTATTCGGTCCCGAATCCGACAGGAAGAATTCCTTTTGCTCCTTCCGGTCTGTTTACAGCAATACGGGGAAATTCAGATTCTGTAATCACCCATCCTTCCGGCATTTCTGCTTCAATGCGCCATTCCGGTAGTTCGGCATCTTTACCTAATGTGACTAATATGCGTACCGGACACGTCGGTCCTGCATCTATAACCATTTGCCAGGTGAATATTAATGTTGAGGCATCTTGAGTTTTTTGTATCTCGCCTCCTTTATATTCGCCCCATCGGGGCATTAAGGTCGGGTTCTCTCCGTTGGGACCCCGATAGATTAGTTGCCACGGATGTGTTGTACTTCCATTTACAGGCAATATGTTCATGCCATCCATGCGGAATTCCTTGAATAAGAATTCTTTTCCGTTGGCAAACACTAATTCAACATTCTTGTTTTTTAATACAAAGTTTCCATTTTCATTTTTAGCAGTCACTGAGGCTGATAAAGTTCCAAAACATTGTAAATAGCATAATATGCTAATAATACCGGTTATCATATTTCTCATATACAAAAGATTAGGATGAATAATTTCTATTTAATAATTTCGATGCTTTTTCTGAATAATTTTATTACTTCCTCTTGTGGAAGAGCGGTTTCCAATATGAGACGCCCTGCTGCGGGGAGGATACTTTTGCTTCCTGCTGACCGGATAGGTATTCTTTTACCACTCTCATTCATCAAAGACAGCTTGTTTTTTTCTATATCAAGAGTGAGTTGCCCTGTACCGTTCATATGCCAATAAATGATACAAGTCCTTCCTGCTTTCTGGAAAATGAATGCCCGGATTGGCTTTTCGTCATCCTTGGTTATTTGACGATAGGGGTATAACTGATAATTTCCTTTTTTATCTTTCATCAGAAGATATTCTTGTTCGGGATTTTTGAGTAATTCTTTCTGTTTGTCTGTCAGGACACCTTGAAGTTTTGCTTCTTCCCACATTTTGATAACTCTCAGGTTATCTTCCGTACGAGGATGATTCTGTAACTCTTTTAAATTGCCAACTAATGATATGGGAGAATTCCATGCGACAGCTTTGCTGCAAATATATTCATACATGTCTGGTTGCATGCCTATTGTCTTGTCGTTGGGAGCCAAGTAATTCACCCATCCGAAATTGACAGAAGTAAAATCTTTGGCTATCTGCTCTGCACATCGAAGTGTATACTTCTTCATTGCCGGACGGATACGTTCCGGAGGGAATATATCGAAAGCATTCCCACGACTTAAAATATGCCATCCATAATGTGATTTCAATGCTCCTTCTGCAAATAATGGAGTTGGTTTCATTTCGTTGTATACTATCATCTGAGAGCGGGAGACATTATACCAATAAGGCATCGGTACATCTTCCGCACCATCAAAATAGACAAAACGAAAGCCTGCTTCGTGGTAGATTTTTCCTAAACGTTCGGCAATCTCTTTTTGGATTCCTGTATTTTGGTTGACACGGATAAACAGGGGCCAGTCATCTACATCCAATAGTCTGAAATGTTGTCCTTTGTCATGTGAGGCTGCTTTTGAGTTAAATACTCCCCGTACACATCCCGTAAATTGATATGGTGGTTCGGTGGTATAGTTCTCATAAGTGACAAGCTCGTTGTCAATTTGCAGGAGACGTCGTCCTTTCTCCATACGTACGCCTTCCGGATTACCTTCTATAGTGATGATAGTACTTGAATCATCTAATGGTTCCGAGAGAATAAATTCGCGTACATGGTTGGTGCGGGAGTCCGGTATGCCGTTGTTGATATATGGGTCATTCACTGCTACTTTGGAATAATGAATATGAATGCCGGGTATCATGCCTGCTGCTTTGATTTTATTAGTGATTTCCTGTAAATCTTTCATTCCATTCGGATATTCTTTTCTCCATTCATAATGTCCGCAAGCTTTGGCGAAATCAACATAATAGACGACAATGGATTTGAAACCACCTTTTTGAGCATATACAATATGTTCATCTATATTTTTAGTCGTGACATCACGTAGCTCATAATAGGAGTACTGATATTCTTTACGTTGGCGACTTTCTACTCCTAAAGGCATATGATAGTCACGTTCTACTTTATCAATACAGGTTAGCAGTTTTTCTTTTGAAGTAGTAATCAGTGCTGCACCGGAATTGAATAGTTTCACTTGAAAATCAAGTCCTGCATACATCGTAGTATATTCCTTGTTTGCAAAAGCATCGATATAGGTGGTCGGATGGGTGCCTAGCAGGCATATGGCTGTCTGTTCATCCCATGATACATTCAGCCACTCACCAAAGTTCTCACGTTTACGTACTGGTAATTGTAATAATGAGATTTCATCTATTTCAGTTTTGCGTTTTACCCCAAAATCTTCGATACGATAATCAATTTGCTTCAGAGTGAAACCTATATAATAATCTGTGATATTTAACTCTATGATGGCAATGTCATAGGTATCCTGAAATTCTATACGTAATTCATTTCCGTTACGTTCAATTTTATTGGCTGGGAAGGTGCGTGGCTTTGCAGGAAACATTAGGAAGTTTTCATTATCGTAAGGACGGTATTGGGTAATAGCGCATAAAGGTACATCTGCATTTGTTATCAGACATTCCTCTCCCGTAGCTTTGTGTATCAGGCTGCGTGCTTTTCCGTCATTGCTAATAATTAGACGCATTTCCGCGTTCTCTATGACCACATCATTGTTTTCTTTCTGTTCATTAGGCATAGCTATACAAAATTGTGGCAACAATGTCGACACAAGCCAGACTAATAAAACCGGATATGTATAATATATTCTTTTCATCATTTATTTTATGTTTTTATTACCACTTATCTGTGCGAAATGGTCTGACCGGCAGATTGCGTGTATTAATCAGATTTCCTTTCAGGAAATTCCGAAAACAGTAACGAACGGCAACGGGAGATTTGACTGTTGGGGATTTGACAATTACTGTATGATCCTTCTGATTTAAAGAGGCCTCTGCCGGATAAAAGACTTTATCTGAACCTGCAATCTCAAATCCGGAGATATTCATCCAGGGGCTTAATCCTTTTTCTGCATGGGAAAAGGAGATTTCAATTGTCTCTCCGTTGATTTTCATGCTTTTATAAGATGGATATTCGGATTCTATTCCCTGATATCCGTATGTCTTATTCAAGGACATATATGCGAGGCGTTCTCCAATCCCTTTTTTATTGTGAGGATGCACTTGAGGAGCTTCGTATGTCTCTACTAAGTCGTTTGTTCCGATCATACCACTATTGGGAATGAGTGAAAGCGCCTTTTGTTGAGCTTCCCGCAATAATGCTCCTATGTAGCCATCTTCTTTATATTCACAGGCAAATGGGACTGTCTCAACATAGTAGAAAGGCAGGTCTCCTTGTTTCCATATTGATCGCCAATGTTTTACCATTGTAGCTAGGCGTTCGGCGTATGTTCTGCTACTTCTTACATTACTTTCTCCTTGATACCAGATAAAACCTTTTATTGTATATTTGTGACAGGGGTATAAAATTCCATTATACATTAACATCGATTGTAAATAGACTGGTGTCTTGTCACTTCCTATTAAAGTCAGGTCTTCATCTTTGTAGGTTTGTAGTATTTCCTTAGGTAGCCAACCTTCTACTCTTGAGCCTCCCCATGCACAGGTGATAACTCCTATAGGAATCTGTAAGGTCCGTTGTAAAGTTAATGCATAATGATAGGCGGCTGCACTAAACTTCGGAGCATTTTCCGTAGTTGGTTGCTGCCAGCTTCCTTCTGCATACTCCTGCGGAGATAGTTTTACTGTCGGCTTTATGGTTACCATTCGTATTCCCGGATGATTGGGAGCATCTGCTATGACATTATTGGAGTCGCTTATGGGACAATAATCAAATCCGTTCAAAGGCATTACCATATTTGATTGTCCGGCACATAACCAGACTTCTCCGATCAGGAGGTGCTGCAAAGTGACAGATTGTTCTCCATCCGTCAGTGTTAATGTATATTCTTCGAAACTGGCAGCAGGCGTTGTGATCTGTAATTCCCAACACCCCTTTTCGTCAGCATGGGTTTTGACTTCCTTATTTGCCCATGAAGGAGTTACTACAACAGTAGAATTTGGAGTCGCTTTTCCCCAGATTCGTACATTGCTTTTTTGCTGTAAGACCATATTGTCACTAAGTAGTGGAGGCAATTTGACTTTTGCCTCCATATTGATGCTCCACAGTACAATTATTAAAAAGTAGATAAGAATCTTCATGTAGCATTTCTTTTTTTAGTCACGGAAATCCATTTGTATTTTTTCTTTCTTTTTGATGACAGGACCAGCCGGTTCCGGATGGTGCTGAGGATTACGATAATCAAAGTAATAAATATTCAGCTTATCAAATAAGGTGAATGCATCTTCCATACGTGACAGGAACTTGTCGTAGTCTTTGACTGTCGGTGCGGACCAAGCTGATTCTGCCAGTGCGCAGAGGCGGGGAAAGATCATGAAATCTACCCGATCTTTAGTATGCATTAGTTCCGTCCATGTATTGGCCTGTATGCCTTTGACATGTGAGAGGTCAGAGGCTGACACTCCCCATTCGGCAAACCATTTGTCGGGGAAAGCATATACATCTTCTATTGGGCAGAATCCGTCCCAGATTCGTCCCCATTTGTGGTCTTTATATTGTACGAAGTCAAAATAAAGCGGTTTGCGCGGACACATGATAGTCGAATATCCTTTGGTCAGTGATTTGCGCAGGTAATCGGGTTTATCATGTCTCCACCACATAATGATAGTATTATCTTGCTTTACATTCAAGTCGAGAAGTTCATCCCAACCGACTAAAGTTTTACCTAGTGAGTTTACTACATCTGTCATTCTATGCATAAAGTAGCGTTCTGCTTCCTTTACAGTTTGTAACCCTTCGCGTTTCAATAGTGCTTGTACATGTGGGTCTGTTTCCCATGCCTTGATTCCGTAAGCTACTTCGTCGCCTCCGATATGTAAATATGGAGAAGGGAATAAGGCAGCTATTTCTTTTAGTATATTAGTCAGATAAGTATAAGTTTCTTCTTTGCCGACGTTAAAAGTGAATTCCGGATGTTCTTCCGTTCCTCCGCCTGAGTATTCCGGGTAAGCTTTATTGGCTGCTGTGGCATGTCCGGGCATGTCTATTTCGGGTATAATTTCAATATGACGTTCTTTGGCATATGCTATGATATCACGGATCTGCTCTTGTGTATAATATTGTGCCGGTGTATCCGGATCACTATGGCAACCTTCTCCTCCTATAGTTGCCAGTTTAGGGTATTGTTTAATTTCGATTCTCCATCCTTGTGCGTCTGTCAGATGCCAATGGAAGCGATTCATCTTATAATATGCCATCAGGTCAAGGATTTGTTTTACCCTTTTTTCGCCGGAAAAGTGACGTGCTTCATCAAGCATATATCCTCTCCATTCATAACGCGGGGCGTCTTCTATCGTTCCACATCTTAGATCTCCGTTGGTTAACTGCTGTAATAGCGTTTGAATACCATAGAAAACTCCAGCTGGACTTCCTCCTTTGATTAGGACCTGTTTGGGGGCGATAATCAGCTGATAGCCCTCTTTGTTTTGCAGTCTATTGTTTAATGATAAGTTGATTCCTTTCGCAGCTTTTTTGCCGGGGATTACTTTCATTTTATAGTTTAAATCAGCGAGTTTCTTTTCAAGGAATGCTGCTTCTTTATATAAACTGGCATCCAGATAGTGGATTTTCTGACCCGATTTGAGTTTACACGTTTCTGCTTGCATGGTGACTTCAGCAGGATAGGGGATAACCCGTACCTGTTCTTGTGCTTGCAGGCTCATGAACAAACTTAGATAGACTATTGCCAAGGTTGTAAGTAATAGTTTCATGTTTCTTGGTTTTATTAGTTATTTAATAATAATTATAGGATTTTCTCCATGTAAATCCTCTATGGATACTGTCGCAGTGATGGTACGGGTCTCATTAGGGAACAATGAAATGAAGTTATCACTCCAGAATACCGGATTTACGACTTCTTTTGTTTTTTCTCTTTGTATCATTAAGTGGTTGAAAAAGGATAATTTATCAGAGTCATTCGTTAAAGTAAGCGTGATCTGATACTCTTTTTCTTGTTTTTGAAGTTTTAAATCTTGCTTTAATGTAACTTTAGGCATATTTACCAGCCAATAGAAATTTTGATGTTGCGAGTAACGCCAATATAAGTTTTCAGAAATAAGATTTCTGTTTAAGTCTTCTAATTCCAGCTTTATATAATATATGGCAGAAAGGTCACCTCGTTGAGGTACGGTTTCTAATTCTTTATATTGGTCGGCGCCCACGGATATGGTATCTGTGTATGCCCAGCATTCTTTCATCGAATAGTCTATGATTCTGGCTTTGGCTATAACAGATTTAAATTCTTGATGAGTAGCGTTTATCACAGAAATCCGGTTCGTATTTGCATTCATTTGAATATGAATGGGTTCCATTGCTTTCTTAGAGAAATAGTAAGAAGCATTGGGTGACAGATACCAATCATAAATTTGCCAGCAGACATCGGGCCAACAAGAGTTTAGTTTCCAGATCATTATCCCTGTTGTGATATCCCACATCCGGTGGTTGGCTGCCTCAAACATGGCACGATACCCTTCTGAACTTACTAGCTGGCCTTTATATGCATAATCCTCGCTACTGACTGGGTCGCTATAGAAGGTTCGGATTGCATTGTCGTATGCACGATAGCAGAAGTTATTGGTGTCCCATGCTCCGTGTTCCGCCCATATACTGTCTAATGGATAAATCGGATTTCTCCGGTCGAGTGGCTTATCAATGGTAGGTATAAACTTTTTCAAACTTTCGTATACAGGTACGGAAGGCATGCCTAATTCGTTTCTGAACATTTGCAGATAAACCTCTTCTACTTTGTCGAAGTAGTAATCGGAGGGTGCCCAGTTATAGTCGGGAGCGCCATCATCGGTAGTACCGGTTGGTAAGTCCGGTTTTAAATAAGGAGTTAGTTTGTCTACGTCCCAACTGATACTGGTAGTCGGTATGTAGGGGCGTGTCGTGTCGAGGCTTAATACGGCTTCTTTGGTCGGATGATACAATTCTTCATCTACCAACACTTCATTAACTCCGAACCATGCAATGATACAGGGATGATTACGGTATCTTTTGACCATGTCTTTCACGCAAGCGATAGCTAAGTCATTGTTGAGAGGATTATGCTGGTTGTCACGTCCCGGGAACATTCGGTAGCATTGATAAAATACATGCCAGTTCATCAGTCCGTATTTATCCCAGCTATCTAGCCAATCTTCGGAAGGGGAAGGCATATCTTCACTGCCGATCAAAGTAATGTTGGCATTTGCCATTAATCGTGCCTGGTCATAAATTCGTTTGGGTGAGTCGTCGAGAAGTACATCCGGTTGTATCCATCCCCCTTTACAGAAGATGCGTTTGCCATTGATAAAGAATACACGACCATATTCTTCCCCGTTTTTCATTAATTCCGAAGTTACTTCGCGAATTCCGAAGTTTACCTTCTCCCGATCGGACGATTTCCCATTATTCATGTCGAATGATAAATCGAGACTGTGCATATATTGCTCTCCATATCCGTTTGGGTACCATAAGTATGGGTTCTGTATAGATAAGACGGAAAACTTCTGGGGAGATAATATTATTTCTTTACTTTCATTGGGGAGCATTGTGACAGGCAGAGTTACGCTTATCGGTTTCATGCTTCCAGCCAGTTTACGTGTGTAACTCGGATAAACTAATTCGTTGATAAGGCGAATTGTTGCTTTAACTTTACCGCTTATCATCTTATCCGAATGATTGTGTACAGTCGCTTTGATTGTAATGTCAGCAACTGTTGTATCTTTTTGGGGTAGAGTAGTGATAATATATGGGTCTTCAATAGTGACCTGGCTGGTTGCTTCCAGGGTGACGGACTGATAAATACCCATATTCCGGTCACGCACTACAGGGGCGCAATCCCAACCACCTGTGAATTTTAATGTTTCATCTTTGAACAAATCGGAAGCCGTACCACGGTTAGGCCCAAAGGCTATAAATTGTGTTCCGGGGTTAGGAGTTCCGGGATGGTCCACTTGATATATTTTTATAGCAATACAGTTCTGTGTGGGCTGGATATAATCGGTTATATCGAATTTGAAGCGGCGGAACATGCCTACTACATCTTCTTTTTTCCCTATTTGATGTCCATTAATCCATACGTCTGCACGATAGTTAATTCCATTGAGGTTCAGCCATATTTTTTTGTTTTTATATTGCTTAGGCAAAGTGAAGGTCGTGCGATACCAATAAGGTTCCTGCCAAGGATTTTTTCCATTGCCCAGGTAACTGTATTTAGCTAAGTCCATTTTTTTATTAAACTCATCAGAGACATCAGGAATTAGAAAGTTGTTCATGCCGATTCTGGGATCAGGATAAACGTTCTGTTTCACTAATGCATTCAAAACAGTAGTCGGTACTGTGGCTTCATACCAGTCGGTAGCTTGGAATGAAGGCATAGATACTTTTTCCGCATTTTCGCTTATTTCGGTTGTACTTTTTATTTCCCAATTGGTTAATTTCAACTGGTTATCTGCTTTGCTTATCAAGCAAAACAATAGAAACGGATAGAGTATAAGTAATTTTTTCATAACAATTTATTCTACAAACATTAAAGCTGCTGCACCCATAAATCCGGCATTATCTTTTAAACCTGCTGGCTTTAACTGGATGCTTGCAGCAGTTTGCGGACAAATGTACTTTTTAAATAAAGATACCATTGAATCCCAAAATATATCTGATGAATGCATAACTGAGCCTCCGATAATTACGACTTCCGGATCAACGATATTAACAGTCCAGGAAAGGGCATAAGCTAATGCCTGGGTAAACTCTTTCCATGCTTTTAATGCGTTGATGTCTCCTTCCCGGGCTAATTTACTGATTTCTTCTCCTGAAATCTTTCTTTTTGTAATTCTCTGATATAAATTTGATATTCCAGTTCCCGATACATAATCTTCTATCATTCCTTCTTTGTATGGAGACAGCCAGATTTCTCCGGCACAACCGGTAGCTCCACGAATAATTTTTCTGTTTACCACTATAGCTGCTCCTAAGCCTGTGCCAAGAGTGATTCCTAGTATTGAATTTAGGTTTCTTCCGGCTCCCCATAGGGCTTCTCCTAACATCATTGCATTTGCATCATTATCCAGTTTGACCGGAAGTCCGAAAGTTGATTCTATTTTTTTGTGTAAAGGGTAATTGTGTAACGTTGGAAGGTTATTGCATTCGAGAATGATGCCTTTGTTGATATCTAATGGACCGGTAGAACCGATGCCGATGCCGATTAATTCTGCTCCATCGGCTTGTTGTATCATTCTTCGGATTAATAGAGTCAATTGCTCAATAATCATTTCACCGGGTTCGTGCGCTAAAGTCCGGATAGATTCGGGGATACCGATTATCTGTCCGTTAATATCGACAAGTCCGGCTTTTATTTTAGTCCCGCCAATATCGACTCCAATTGCAATTTTCTTTGGATACACAATTCTCATAGTTTATTCGATTGATGTTATTTTGGCACCATGTGTAAATTCTCCTGGTATTATTCCGCATTTGGTTGCCCATGTATTTATAAGAAGTTGTACAGGAACTATACAGGGGATTGTAAATAACTCAGCATTAGTGCTTGGGATAGTAATGGCACATAAATTATCATTTTCAAACACTAAGTTTGAATCGGTGATAAAGATAACTTTTCCTTCATATTTAAGGATATCTTTTACTAAAGATAGTGATTGTTCGTAGGTTTCTGATTGCGAGTGTGCAAATAGAATGGCTATGAATCCTTTCTTTACCATTTCTAACGGGCCATGCCTGAATTCACCACCTAATAAAGCTGATGCAGGCGTATGCGCTGCTTCCATGAACATCAATGCACTCTGGCTGGCAGCTGCAAAAACTGGTCCCCGTCCTATTAATTGCACAAAAGTGGAGCCGTCTATCAGTTCAATAGCTTTCGACATCCATGGAGTATTTCCATTGACCATGTTCTCAATAATTTTACTGAGTTTATGCCATTGGGTGCTGTCGATTTCTTGATTGCATAACTTCATTGCCAGTAAATATGCTACTTGATAACAGGTTATGAATGTTTTTGTTGACGTTTTTTCTTCCTTTCCAGCTTTGCACAATAGGCTATAGCGAGAGAATTTGACTAAACTGCTATCTTTTTCATTACAAATAGAAAGAACTGTGATGTTTGAAGATAACTTTTCTATTAGTTTGATTACTTCATAGCTTTCTCCTGATTGCGAAATACATATAATCAACGATTCTGGACTAATTAATGAAATTTGATAATGCAATAATTCTCCTGCGTTCAGAGCATATGCCGGGATTTTATATGAATTAAGTAGAGAAGCAGTTGCGTTAGCGATGAAGTAAGAACTGCCCATACCGGTTAACAGAATATTTCTATATTTGCCGGAACACCATAATTCTGAAATTTGTGACAAAACGGATTTTCCTTCTACGCTTTTGTAGAAGTTTGCCGTCTGCAGAAGTGCTTGCGGTTGCTCTTGTATTTCTTGGAAAAATTGTACCATCGGATTTTTTTAATTATAATCTAGTGACTTTAATAACTACTTAGCAACAGTTGTGCAATTATTCATATGTAATTGCCAACTGTTACTGAGTAGTTTATAGATGATCTTAAATGATATTTAAATTTTCATTTATAAATTGAATCTGGTAATTTCATAAGCAAATAGTCCCTGATCCGTAGTCAACATATAGACCTGAACGGCATTGCCATCAGCACTTCGACCGAATACAACATCTCCTGTTTCATCAACGTTGGTACCAAGTACCTGTTTGCCAGAAACGAACGAGGCTGAAGATGTCATACCAGTTACCGCATACCCCGTTCCGGGGATACTGCCTGTTCCTGTTGTACTTCCTTCACGTGAATCGAAGATAAAGCCATTAGCCATTGCTGAAGTTCCGGGATTATTCGTGATGTTGGATACATATAGGCGGTGGGACCAAACCCCATTGCTTGACAGACCATTTTGAACGCCTAACAAACATGTACCGTTAAATTCAACATATCCTATTCCCCGGACATTCTTATCATATGTAGCGCTACCGGACCACCAATGTGATGTTGGAAGTGAGAAATCTATGGCGCGTGCGCCTGTGCCTATAGGAGTGTAATTAATTGCTTGCCGGAAGTTGGCACTGGCCCAAATATATCCTAGTGGAGAAGTATTTGTCAATGGAATGACTTTAGTTGCGTTCCACATGGAGACTGATGCTCCTCCGCCCCATTCTACATAAGCGTTGCCTTGCATTGCACCATCTTTGAACATAAGGAAAACCGCACGTGGTACATTTTTGGTTGATGTGGCAATAATTGCATCCCCTGAAGTCAGATCACCTTTGACGCAGATTGTGCGTCCAAGCTCTAGTTTTTTGACTCCATTAATGCCTACAGGAGCATTGGCGAATGTACTCCCATTAATATTTGCATAAACGATGCTCTTAGGTGCATTCTCGATGCCGTTAGGCCAAACCCAGGCACGTACGTTTGGGTCGGTAACATTGGCGTCTAAAGTACTAGTGTATGCCATAGCTACTAAATGTCCAGCATCATCACTGGTAATAGCATGGATGGAGCGGCCTGCATCAATACCTGTAGTGTTGACTTTTACATCAAGTACTTTGCCGTTATAACGATCCATTACAATCATTTTATTGTAATCAGTGCTATTACTGATAATTAGATAGTCGTCAATAACAGCCATTGTACGGTTCGCTCCAACCTCAAATCCATGTGTGTCATCTGTATAGATTTGGAAACCAAATAATGAAGCTGTATAGCCCACTCCCTGAGGTAATAGATCCGGGAGTTCCAGACTAGTCTGATAGACTGTTTTGTCTGTTCCATTTTGTGCAATAACGGTTATAGTCGGTTGGTTACTTAAATCTATAATGCCGGTTGCCGGATCCAATGATGATGATTCGATAGTAGCCCATGGAGAGACTGTTAATGCCGCAGACTTCAAGGCTGCATCAATAGCTGAAGAGGTTTTATAGATGATGATTTTTCCTGTACCACCCGTACTCTCAGGTTCGACGATACGTATTGTTGCACGTGAATAGTCTGTCAGTTCTACTTTACTAATACTGGCTAATTTTGATTTCACATAAGCAGCCTTAAATGTATAAGTAATTTTGCTTCCATCTTCTTTGACTAATGTTGATTGGAAACCACTGACCAGATCACGAATGCCGGAAATGCTGGGGGAGAATTTTGCTCCTACAGGCAGGCTGGCTGAAACTTTCATTTGTGTCAGGTCACCTTGTATTTTTTCCGTATCTGAAATATAATAAGGAACTTGTATGGTAATTGTATTACTTGCCTCGTCTACGATAGCACTATATGTGGTACTTTCATCAGAAGCTAAGCATCCGGTTATGGTTAGTCCTGTAACATTTTCGCTGCCTGTCCTTGCCAGATCGTCCGGGTCCTCGCAGCTCATGAAGGCTAGCATTGATATTAGTACCCCGGTGAATAGATATTTTATTTTCATAATTTTTCTCTTATTAAATAATTATTATTTCCACAGTTCATTTTGTTCACAGAGTGTGTTGTCTTGAAGTTCTGTGTATGGAATAGGGAAAATTGTATATTTTTCAGGGAATAAACGGTCTTGTGTATCGCATTCTACTCGTGCGTAACTGAAACTGCCACCGGCCTGTGTTATCTTAACGCCGTGCAGACGTTTATGATCAAGTGTTCTTACGGCGATTCCCCAACGGATCAGGTCGAAATATCGGTGTCCTTCCATTCCAAGTTCACAAATACGTTCTTTAGACAGATCTTCCAGATAATCACTCCAATTATTTTGTTGGGCGAGTTCCGGCAGTCCGACGCGGTCACGGATCGTTTTCAGATCAGCATAGGCTTTTCCAAACTCGTTTTGTCGTGCATATGCTTCCGAACGAATCAAGTAAATTTCAGCTAAACGCATTTCTATCCAGTATTGTCCACTCAAAATGCTGCTAAAGTTGATATTGGTATCATCAGAAGCGAACTTACGAATCAGATAACCTGTTGTTGATTTGTGCACATTATCTTGTCCGGTTGTAGCAAAATCCATATATCCGTCATTTCCATCTACATACAACTGGAGAGTACGTCCTTTCCATGTTGCTCCATTATAAAGAATGGAGGCGTAAAAACGTGGTTCGCGATTGGTAAATGGAGCATTGTTGTAGGAACTGAGATTACTCCAGTCAAAAGATTGGTAGCTACCGTTTACTTTGATATCGAAAGAGGAAGCGTATTCATCAGATGGAGTGACTGCCGCACCTACACTTCCTTCTGTAACACCGGCTGCTTTCCAGTCGTATGGTGGACACACGTAGATGTCAAAAGAATGTTGCTTGGCGTTCTTTCCCTGTTGGAAGTAAACCGGAAGGATTAGCTCACTATTATTGACTGAGGTGAATATTTTGTAGTAATCATTGGCAGTCGTTCCTTGCAATAAACTGTAATTCAATTTTAATACTTCATTGCAGGCATCTATCGCATCCCCCCAGCGTTTAGCATAAAGGGCCGCACGTGCTTTCATTCCGTAAGCGGCTCCTTTGGTAATACGCCCCACATTGGTACCTGTCCAGTTTTCCGGAAGGTCTTGTACTGCCTGGGTGTATTCGTTGATAATGAAATCCCAGCAATCTGATTCAGATGAACGTGCTTTAGCTCTTTCGTCAGGTCCGTCTACATAATCTTCATCAGTACGCAGGATAACTCCGCCATGACGGAGCACCAGTTCCTGGTAAGCAAATGCACGTAAGAAACGAACCTCTGCTGTACGCTTTTTCATTTCATCCTGATCTAAGTTATCTCCATAACCTTTGCTTCGGTCATAGAAATATTCGTTGAGTTGACGGATACGGGTATACATACCACTCCAGTTGGAGCGGAAGTTGCTCGTTTCGGTGACATAATTCGTCTGATAAAAGAATTTATTCATGGCACCTCCGTTCACTCCATACCAAGAGTATTTTAACAGATCTGTAGCTCCATCGTCCATTAAGCAGTAAGAATCTATATTGATAGTAGCATTATCATATAGCACGCTATATAGCCCTTTGACGTAAAGGTCTACATTTTCCAGTGAGGAATATGCTACATTCTCGCTGTACCAGCCAGTAGGATCTACGTCCAGTACATCACATTGTGTCAAGCAAATGCTAGCTGCTATGCCTATAATGTATTTTTTTATATTTTTCATATTAACTATTTGTTTTAAAATCTAACATCTATACCAAAACTGAATGTACGTTGTTGTGGATAATATCCTGTTGCTACATTTGTACTTTCTGGGTCGATATACTTGAAATCGGTAAATGTCAGTAGGTTAGTCCCGTTAGCATAAACTCTGATGTTTGACAATCCCATCTTGTTGGTCCAGGCTTTAGGAAGCGTATATCCTAAAGTCACGTTCTTCAAACGTAAATACGCACCATTTCTTTTCCAGAAATCCGATTGTTGGGCATTGTTTGAATGAGATACACTGCTGACAGTCAGACGAGGATATTCCGCATTTGTATGATCGGGTCGCCAACTGTTTTCTACCAGATAAAGAGGAGCGTTGTCCCAATTTGCATACCAGGGTCTTGTCATAGGGGTCATATCTGTTGCGCCATTTAAGTCTTGCCATGAGTATTGAAGCATTTTATCACAAAGTGCCGCTCCTTGAAACTGAACAGATAAATCGAAGCCTTTGTAATTAGCGTCAGCCATTAGTGCAAACATCATTTCCGGGCGGATGCCACGTGATATTTTGATTCGGTCGTTGGAATCGATCTTTCCATCGCCGTTAATATCGGCATATTTAATGTCTCCTACTCGTGGTGTATTCCATGATACTTGAGGTGAATTGGCAATCTCTTCTTCACTCTGATACAACCCTAATGCTTTTAATCCCCATAATTCACCGACTGATGATCCGAGAACACTTTGCCAGGGTAATGTGTTATCCGCCTGTGTTCTGCTTAAGATACGGTTATGAGCGTAAGATAAGTTGCCATTCAAACTATAACTGAATTCTCCTATACGATTGCGATGTTTCAGTGCAATTTCAAATCCGCGGTTATCAAATGTTCCTGTATTTTCAGAACTTGGGTAGTGTCCACCTAAAGAAGGAGGATAGATATTACTAACACTTTGAAGAATGTCGTATGTATATTTGTAGAATACATCAAACTCAACTCCCAACAAACCGTTCCAGGCACTAAGATCGAAACCTAAGTTATATGATTTTGTTTTTTCCCAAGTCAGTCGTTCATTTGGATAAGCTACTGTGTTGCTAAGTGTTCCTTGAGTGTTAGGTGTACTGCCAAATACTACTCCATTATTAGTATAAGAGTAGGATTTTCTGTACAAGAAAGCACTAACGTTGTCGCTACCTAGAATACCAAACGAACCTCTGAGTTTAAAATAGTCTATTTTAGGAAGTGCGTCTTTGAAAAAGTCTTCTTCCGACATCACCCATCCTAAAGAAACTGAAGGGAAGAATCCCCAACGGTGTCCTTTGGCAAACTTATAAGAACCGTCGTAACGGAAAGATGCTTCGGCCAGGTATTTATTGGCGTAGGCATAATTTAGACGACCTACATAAGCGGCGTAAGCACTTTTCCCAGAAGAACCGCTATTAGTTGCAGTTTGGGCATCTCCCAAAGATATTTCGGGTAAATCGAATAAGTCGTAATCCGTACGACTAGCATTCAGTGCAGAGCTTTTTACCTGAGTTTGTTCGTAGAGGAAAAGGGCTCCTACATCATGAAGTCCGAATTTGTTGTTATATGAAATAGTCGGACGTAATATTACTTGTTGTGATTTTTGGTCACCCTGATATAGGTTACCATCTGCCAGCAGATTTGCACTTTGTACATAGCTGTAGCTTTTGGTGGAAGAATCATAGGCATTGACAGAATATGCATAAGCAAATGTTTTACTTGCCAGGTCTTGCCAGTCCCAACTGATGAACATATTTGCTTTCAAACCTTTCAGGAATGGGGCTGTATATTCGACATTTGCGGAACTTTCTATTCTGACTCTGCGAGATTCCTGGAATCCTGAATTTGCAGATCCATAGATCGGATTGGCTGCGCTGGTTGCGCCTCGGTATGCCGAAGTAGGATAACCTTCATACTCTTTCGGAACAAAAGGTATAGAGTAAAGCAACTGATGGAAAATACTATAGGCTTGCTGATTGCCATAAGAGTATCCTCCCGGCTGATAA
Source organism: Bacteroides sp. MSK.20.82 (assembly GCF_019052485.1). Taxonomy (NCBI): domain Bacteria; kingdom Pseudomonadati; phylum Bacteroidota; class Bacteroidia; order Bacteroidales; family Bacteroidaceae; genus Bacteroides; species Bacteroides sp. MSK.20.82. The sequence continues at coordinate 42,954 of NZ_JAHQUN010000029.1, read as the reverse complement.
TAATCTTTGATTAATGCTGCGGTATTTAGTGACACTTTAATGTCTTTGGTCGCTTGTACATCAATATTTGAACGGAAATTGCTGCGTTCGTTTTTGTTGCCTTTAATAATACCATCTTGATGTAAATAGCCGCCGCTGATGAAATATCTGACCTTATTGCTGCCTCCGTTTATAGACAGATTGTGTTGGTGCATAAGGGTAGTCTTATATAAGTCGGAGGTCCAGTCTGTATTTTCAAATCCATCGGTAGGGTCTCCGTTATAAGTTGCCGCAATTTCTTCGTCGGTAAAATATGGATTATCTACGCCATTATTGTCTAGTTTGCGAGCCAGATTATACCATTGCATATATTGGGTTCCGTTCATCATTTTAGGCAGAGTGGTAGCGTGCGATAGAGTCATACTGCCTCTGTAGGTGATATCTGTTTTACCTTCTTGCCCATGTTTGGTTGTTACCAGCACAACTCCGTTGGCTGCCTTCATACCATAAACGGCACAAGATGCAGCGTCTTTTAGGATGGTAACAGACTCCACGTCATTCGGGTCTACTTGTCCCATAGCTCGTTCTACTCCATCAACTAAAACAAGTACCGTACCTGAACCGCTGAATGAAGAATAACCACGGATTAATATGGAAACATCATCCGATCCTGGTTGTCCGAGTGATTGTTGGGTAATAAGGCCGGGCAACTTACCGACTAATGTTTGTGACATATTACTGGCAGTTGTTTTCAACATATCTTTTTGAGATACCGTGGCTACAGATCCGGTTAAGTGAGCTTTCTTTTGTGTTCCATAACCTACTACTACAACTTCGTCCAAATTAGCGACATCTTCTTTTAAGATGATGTTGATCGTACTGCGTCCGTTCACTTTTATCTCTTGTTTGTTCATACCGATGTATGAGAATTCAAGAGTGGCAGTGTTGGATGCATTGATAGAGTATCTACCGTCAATATCGGTAGTGGTACCTGTGGTCGTACCTTTGACAACGACGCTGACTCCTGGCAACGGATCACCGGTCACGTCTGTGACGACTCCCCTAACCATGTTCTGGGCATAGCCATTTGTGGCATACGCAAAAAGCATCGACAATGAGAATAGTATGATTCTGATTGTTCGGAAACTACTTTTTTGCTTAAAGCATTGTTCCATCATAAGATAAAATTTAATTGGTTAATAAAAAAGTTTTTGGGTATTAGATTTATTGTAATTCTTCTAGTACTTTCCAGCATTGATATAAGCCCCTGGGGACATGGAAACAGCCTTTCCATTTGCCTCCTTTAAGTGGCAGAAGTACTTCTCCCTGGCGGTTTAAGTAACCGAACCATTCAGGATATTGAGCATCTTTGAAGTGCGTCCATACATACTCATGTATTTTCTCGAACCACTCCATACATTGTTTGTCACCTGTCAATTGGTAACCTTTTAGTAGGGAAATAAGTGTTTCAATGTGTACCCACCAAAGTTTTTGGTCCCATTCCAGTTGTTGGGGAGGGCAACCTTTGCGGTCCATAAAATAGTAGATGCCACCATATTCTTTGTCCCATCCGTAGTTAATCATCGTCAAGGTTACATTTTTTGCCTTTTCGATTAGATCAGGGCGATTCAGGCGTTTTCCTAAATCCATAATAAACCACATGGCTTCGATGTCGTGTCCGGGAGTCACTTGCCGTCCTTCAAAACAGTCTACGAGATTGCCGTCCACTCCTATATTTTCAACAATAATTCCTCCTAGCTCCGGGCGATAGAACACTTCCATCACTTCATGGATACAAGTCTCTATTGTTTTTTTCAGATACTCTTTGTCCAACAGGTGTTCTATTTCAAGTGCCAGATTACAAAGGATCATCGGGAGGGCGAAATTTTTCAGATTACGTGTGCCCGGATGGATTTTGTTCCATTTACCTTTCGGATTATCTGCCTTTGAGAGAATAATATCGAACGTTTTCTTTGCAATGTCAGCATATTCCTGATTGCCTGTAGCCAGACTGAGTTGCCCGAAAGCCATTGTAGCAAATGTATAGGAAAAGATGTTGTATGGTTCTACCAGAGGATTACCTGCCCGATCCAAAGAAAAATACCAATGATAGTTTCCATCATGTCCGTATTTTTTTAGAAATTCACCGCCTTGAATAGCGCAATCCAGCCATTCCTGTTTTTTCTCAACTTTATTGTAAAGCATTGAGAATAACCAAACTTCGCGTCCTTGCAGCCAAATAAATTTATCTGTATCGAATACGTTGCCTTCACGATCCAGACAAGTGAAATAGCCACCGAATTCGTGATCCTGAGAATGCTCTAACCAGAATGGAAGAACATTATTCAGTAGTTCGTCTTTGTATTGGTTTGCTAATTTTTTTAAATCCATAATTGTTAGTTTTTTATTTAATAAGGTCTATTTTACCGTTCCGAACGGGTCCAGTATCTTTCAATCTCCTCCAGAGACTTTCCGGTAGTTTCCGGTACGAGTTTCCAGACAATGAGCATATACGGTACACACATGATGGCGAACAGGAAGAATGTTCCGGCTGGAGTAAGATTCTGGAGCATCCAGGGGGTTAGCTGTCCGATCAGATAGGTACCGATCCAAAGAGCGAATCCGGCAATGGACATTGCTAATCCGCGTATTTTGGTAGGGTACATCTCAGAGAGAAGTACGAATATCACAGCGCAAATGGAAATGGCGCAACAAAAAACATAACACAGAAAGAAGGCTAACAGAAACAGGCTGGAAATATTCCAGGCATTTCCGAAGAGGAAATAACTGCCAATGAGTATCAATGAAACGACCATTCCGGATACCCCATAATATATCAGTTTCTTGCGTCCTACTTTGTCAATGATGAGAAGTGCCAGGATAGTGGTCAGTGTATTCACAAGTCCTACAAGAACCTGATAGAACAGAGAATCCCCTCCTGAAAGACCGGCATTCTCAAAAATGGAAGGCCCGTAGTAAAGAACTGCATTAACCCCCATGAACTGTCCCAGAATAGCAATACATACACCGATAATGACTGCTTTCAGAATACCTGGTTTCAGAAGGATAGACCATTCTGAACGGGTCTCGGAAACAAGGACGGATTTTGTCTCGTTTAGCTGGAAATCAGCCTCTTTAAATGAATTGTAGATCTTTTCCAGAATATAAGTGGCTTTCCTTTCTTGTCCTTTTACTATCAGCCATCTGGGGCTTTCGGGTATGAAAAAGATAATAATAAAGAATATTACGGCTGGTAATGTCTCCATGCCTAACATACCTCTCCACACTTCTGTAACTACTATTTTTTCTAACCAGGCGATAGGTAAGTGGTTTCCACTCTCTGAATATGCCAATAACTGGTAGTTGACAAGATAAGCTCCTAGAAAACCGACAGTTACGGCCAGTTGATACAGGGAGACCATCCTGCCTCTGAATTGTGCGACGGAAACTTCGGAAATGTAAAGAGGAGATACAATAGAAACAACACCAATTCCGATGCCACCTATGATTCTATAAACAACTAACTGGTTAAAGTCAATGCAAAAAGCACAGCCGATTGCTGATGTAGAAAACAGAATGGCAGAAAGTATCATTGTTCTTTTACGTCCGATGCTGTCGCTCAATATTCCGGAAAAGAGAACACCGACAATCGATCCGATCAATGCGCATCCTACATACCATCCTTGTTGCAAGGTGTCCAACTGAAACAGATGTGTCACCTGAGCTATTGTGCCGGATATGACAGCTGTGTCATAACCGAACAGAAAGCCTCCTAAAGCAGCAACGACTGAAAGGAATATGATATAACCCAGATTAATTGTTGTTTTCATATAGTTTATTTGATTTCAAAGTATTCTCTGTATCTGTCATATAAATGTCCTGCCTGCAGATAAGCTGATTGCGGACTTAAAAAGTGAGAAAACTCAAAAGTGATTGCTTTATCATATCCGGCACGTTTTGCCGCTTCCAGTTTCATGCGGAGTTTGTCGAATTTGATCGGCAGGAACCGGATGGGCATATCGCGGTCGAATGTTTCCGCGTTTGTCCAACATTGCATTCCGTATTTGTCTGCCAGTTTCTTGTTCACAGTGAAAAAAGCATCCAGTTCGTCGTAGTCAATGTGTCCGTCTTGAAAAGCACAAGCGTCTACTACATCGTGTATACCATCAAAAATTTCATTCCATTCTCTCTCATGTTGTTCTACGGATACAGCATCCTCCCTTGTCATTTTTCCGGTTCCCATGACTGCCTTTTTACCATCAATCCAAGGGGATATAAAAGTAGGGAGGCCATTCGATACATCTTTGCATTGTTTACCCATGGTATGAAATGCACCGATAGCTCCTTTGGTATTGCGGCTGATTTCCGTGCTAATATACCAGCCTCCGAAACTCTTATACTTTTCACCGTAAGTATTCCATACTTCGTCAATCACATATTTATTATATTCCACTTCCCACGACATATCACGTGTATCCCAATAATGACCGGTGTCATACAGCCCAAAATAAAACTTCATGTTATATTTTTCAGCCAGTCGTAAGTACATATCTACTAAATCCACGGAAGGCATATAGCATCCTTTTCCTAATAGATATTTGGACGGATAAGTGATGAACTTGCGATATCCGGAACGGATCATAATAACGGTATCGATACCAATCCTTTTCATGTGCTGAAAGTCGAGATCCCATTCTTTTTCTCCCCAGTTCTGGTGTGGAATATCGTGAGATATTTCATCTAGAAAAGTGCCTGTGATTTTCAGACCATTATTCTTCGGTACAATTAATTTGCTGTCCGTCCTTTTGCTCGGAGAGAGAACGAATTCACTTCCATCTTTGCCTTCAGCGGCCAGTAGTGTGGGAGCCATTAGGGCGGAGGCTCCCGCTAATGCGGCTTTCTTTAAGAAATCTCTGCGATTATTCGCTTCCATAGTTTACTTTTTTTAGTTTCTACTCTTTTTAGTATATATTTAACCTATTGAATTTTTAATAGTTTAATATTTATTACTAACTCGGAATCATCTGCTAGCTTTATTAATTCCTTTGAGCCAGCACTTTTAATTTATTAATTATGAATTTATTATTGTGTTATTTATTAATTGGGCGATAATTTATGATTAGTTTTATTAATATGGCATTAATATTGCCCCATTCGCAGATGGGGCATTTTATGTTTTCTAGTGTATATTTTTCATAGGCTAATCATTTTAGTCAAGTAATTTAGGTTACTTGGATGAATTGATAGAACAAAGTTAGGCATCCAGAGTTGATTTTTTGCGCAAAAAAACGAAAAAGTGTATTCAAAAAACGCATCTTTCTACTCTTTGGTAGATTTATTTGCTGAATGCAAGTACCATTTAAAAAAATCATATATAATTTCGTTTGATTCAGGGGTTGGGTCATGATTGACTCTGTTGCTCATCGCGACATTATTACGGTATCCTAAGAGCCGGTTGACCGCTATTGTATGGTTTAGCGCTATCCACCGGTCTGTTCCGTCAGAGTATCCTCCGGAAACAAGAAATGGGCGAGGTGCCATCAGCGTATGCAATTCATGCAAATCATATCCTTCTTTGCGGAGCTTCGGATAAATGCCTTTAGCATAATCATGCCCATTTTTGCTCCATGTATTTTCCCATGGTGGCGGATAATATCCCAAATACCAGGGTTCCCAGTAATTGATATATCCCTCTTTTGTTTCGTCGAATACAATTCCGGGGTCTCCCCATGCCGCACAAGCGAACTTTTCGTATAGGCATGAGGCAAACATTGCCCACTTCCCACCATAAGAATGCCCTGTGATGCCTATTCTTGTAGAATCGACGTCCTGTACTTTGGCTAATACTTCCCATGCATTTGCGGCTGCATAAGCTAATGCTGAAAGTGGTTGGAGAGTTGCATTTTCAATGGTGGGGTAATAAATGGAATATGTCTGATTCTCTGTGGTCTTCGTTGTTCCTATTGATAATGTGACAAATCCTCTTTTCGTCAATTGATATGCAAAGTCTCTATAAGGTTTTCCACCCAATCCGATAGCCGTTTCGGGTTCATAAAATGTAGTGATAACGGCAGGCTTTTTGCCTTCTTTGTCCGGAACCAGCAAATAACCTTCAGTCTGTTCGTTGGGAGTCCAGTAGAAGCGGACACGGTATTGCATGAAGTTTTCACGGTGGAGAGTATCCAGAATTTCAAATGTTTGTCCGGTAATGACAGGCGGCCATTGTCCTAACAGGCTCATCCATCTGTCCTTGATTTCAGTTCGTCGTCTTTGCCAGTCTTCAACGGTTCTGACTGTATTCCCATTATAATATAATAAAGGAGAGCGAAAATTCCCATATACATTTTCGTATTCTGCGGGCGGGCGGAAGTAGCTCGATAACTTATTCCATAGATCAGAGGAGTCATTATTTCCGCTATTTTTGTTTCCGCTGCATCCTGCTAGAAATGCTGCCAGATGAGTGATCAGGATGAATAGCACGATTTTCTTTTGCTCCATAAGTTGTTGATTGACTTTGAGAGTTAACATTTACCGAACAAAGATATGCCACTTTAGTAATGCCTCCGGTACTAAAAACGAAAAGCTATATTCGAAAAACGAATAATTTATTTTTTATCTGTTCGTGATTTTTTTCTCCCGATATTCCAAAGGGGAACATCCTTTGAACTTTTTGAAAATCCGGGAGATATTATTATAGTCTTTGAATCCGGCTTCCGTTGCAATGTCTGCCAATGAACGATCTGTAGTAAGAAGTAAATCGGCCAGATGGTTGACCCGGCAGTTTAAGATATACTGATAGATGGAAGTATGCATCGCATTTTTGAATTTCACTTCAAAATTTCTGCGTGAGAGCGGAATCTGTGCCAGCAAAGACTCTATGGTCAGGTCGGAATTGTAATGACTCTCTATGTATTTTACAACTTCGAGAATGTAAGGGTCCTTTATATTATGCTTTTCTGTGGATTGCCGCAATTCTATGCGGATAGGGTTGATGACGATATTGAAGGTCCCTTCATGTTCCTTTTTGATTTGTTGATGAATGAGCCTGCCTATGGAATATCCTCCTCTTTCTACTTCCAGTTCTATGGAGGAGATGGGAGGATCGGAAATATTGCAGATCAAGTCATCATTGTCGACTCCTAACAGGGAGATTTCTTCCGGTATGTGTATGTTACTTATCTTGCAGGTTTCCGAAATGAATAGTGCGTGTGAGTCGTCGCAGCAGAACAACGCTATGGGTTTAGGAAGCTCTTGCAGCCATTGGCTTACTTCTATTCTGATTTCGTCTTCATGCTTATCGGATTCGAAACAATAAAAGTTGCCGCCTATCCGTTTAACTTCCTGACGGAAGCCTTCGCAACGTTCGTCAGACCAGACAACTCCGTTTATGCCGAAATAAGCAAAGTTGTGGAACATCCGCTTGGCGAAGAATTGGGCGGCCATTCTGCCCGTTCCTTTGTAGTCGCCCGTCAGATTGGAGTAAGTAGTGCTTCTATGGTGATAATTCTGCAATACAATCGGAATATTCAGTTCTTTCAGTAGATTGACGGTGTCATTGTTCCATTGTCCGATGATGGCGTCAGCTTTCCATTCTTTTGCCCATTTGAGAATACCTTTTTCTCCATACATGCCGCTGTAATAGGATGGAAGCCGATAGAAAAGCCAAGGTCCGTTTTCTTTGGAATATTGTACAAGTCCGCGGAGCAATTTTCTGTCAAATTCACTGGAATAATCGATCAGCAGTAGTATTTTTATCATAGTGTGTGCGGGTATATTAAAGTTTATGGAAACAAATATATAAATATTAGTTTGTTTTCTTTCTATAATAGTCTAACTTTGTTGCGAAGAAGATATGTATGACACCCGGGGCTCGTGCTGTACGACACCCGGGTGTCATACGTGCTGACACCCGGGTGTCGTACAGAATGAAAATATAAACGAAACAAGAAAGGAGTATAAGACATGGCAATCCCTTATGTAGTAAGAAAGAAAGCGGACTTGACGTCCGGAGAAAGAAAAGAGTTATGGTATGGTGTACCAAGTAAAATACAGGATAGAGGCGGAGTACAGAACAAAGAACTAGCCCAAGTGGTGGAGCTGCGGGGAGGTTTCCACCGTGGTCAGGTTGAAGGCATATTGGTGGAAGTAGCGGATGCCATCCGCTATTTGCTTTCTATGGGACAGTCTGTGACGATTGATGGGCTGGGTACATTCCAGACTGCTTTGACCAGTCCTGGTTTTGAACGTCCCGAACAAGTGACACCGGGACAAGTATCGGTATCCCGCGTTTATTTTGTGGCAAACAGTGCACTTCGTGACCGCATGAAGAAAACAAAGTGTATGCGCATTCCTTTTAAATATTATATGCCCGAAAGTATGTTGACTAAAGAGATGAAGAAAGCAGATCAGGAGCAGGAACAAACAGAAGAATAAGATAAATTAATACCCTCCCTGTCTTATTTATGAGATAAATGCCTATCTTTGTGGCACTTTTTACGAAAAAAGGTAATTCAAATTAATAGATATAGAAAAGAAAATGGCACAAGAAGACGTTTTTAAGAAACTTGTATCGCACTGTAAAGAGTACGGCTTCGTATTTCCTTCAAGCGATATCTACGACGGACTAGGCGCAGTATATGACTACGGTCAGATGGGCGTTGAATTGAAAAACAACATTAAAAAATATTGGTGGGACAGCATGGTGCTGTTGCACGAAAACATTGTCGGTATCGACTCTGCCATCTTTATGCACCCTACCATCTGGAAGGCTTCCGGACACGTGGACGCATTCAATGACCCTTTGATTGACAATAAGGATTCTAAAAAACGTTATCGTGCTGACGTATTGATCGAAGATCAGTTGGCTAAATATGACGATAAAATCAATAAAGAAGTAGCAAAAGCCGCCAAGAAGTTTGGTGAATCATTCGATGAGGCTCAATTCCGTTCTACCAACGGACGTGTGTTGGAACATCAGGCTAAGCGTGATGCACTTCACACTCGTTTCTCAAAAGCACTGAATGATAATAATCTGGATGAACTTCGTCAGATCATTGTTGATGAAGAGATCGTATGTCCTATTTCCGGTACTAAGAACTGGACGGAAGTTCGTCAGTTCAACCTGATGTTCTCTACAGAAATGGGATCGACTTCAGACGGTGCCATGAAGATTTATCTTCGTCCGGAAACGGCACAGGGTATCTTTGTAAACTATCTGAATGTGCAGAAAACCGGTCGTATGAAAGTACCTTTCGGTATTGCCCAGATTGGTAAGGCTTTCCGTAATGAGATTGTTGCCCGTCAGTTCATCTTCCGTATGCGTGAGTTCGAACAGATGGAGATGCAGTTCTTTGTAAAACCGGGAACGGAACTGGATTGGTTCAAGAAATGGAAGGAGATTCGTCTGAAATGGCATAAAGCGCTGGGCTTCGGTGATGCCAGCTACCGCTATCACGACCACGATAAATTGGCTCATTATGCCAATGCTGCAACAGATATCGAGTTCCTGATGCCATTCGGTTTCAAAGAAGTGGAAGGTATCCACTCCCGTACGAACTTCGACTTGTCTCAGCATGAGAAATTCTCCGGCAAGAGCATCAAATACTTCGATCCGGAATTGAATGAATCATACACTCCGTATGTGATTGAAACTTCTATCGGTGTAGACCGTATGTTCCTGAGCATCATGAGCGCTGCTTATTGCGAAGAGCAACTGGAAAACGGAGAAAGCCGTGTTGTGCTGAAATTGCCTGCTGCCCTTGCTCCGGTGAAACTGGCTGTTATGCCGTTGATCAAGAAAGACGGTCTGCCTGAAAAGGCCCGTGAGATCATCGATGCTCTGAAGTTCCATTTCCACTGCCAATATGACGAAAAAGACAGTATCGGCAAGCGTTATCGTCGTCAGGATGCCATCGGTACTCCGTTCTGCGTGACTGTAGACCATCAGACACTGGAAGATAACTGTGTAACATTGCGTAATCGTGATACGATGCAGCAAGAACGTGTAGCTATCTCTGAACTGAATAATATCATCGCAGACAGAGTGAGCATCACCTCATTATTGAAAACTTTACAATAAACCATTAACGAATGAGTAAAAAAATCTATTTATTCTCCTTAGTATTACTGGCTTTGGCTTTTGTTTCTTGTAGCGAAACCGAAGAAGAGGGAAAGTTTGCCAATTGGCGGGCGCGTAACGAGGCCTTTTTAGATTCTTTGCAGCAGGTGTATGATGCAAAAACTGATCCTGAATTGGAATTCTTTGTACCTTTTACGGATCCGGGAATGAAGATTTTCTATAAGAGAACGGTGAAAAATGACGAGGGGAGACGTCCTGTAATACCGAATGTTGTATCAGCGTATTATCGTGGATCTTATTATACAGGTGAGGTGTTTGATCAGAACTTTACCGGAAAAGATCCTGGGGACTTTGATTCTCCAACAGAATTCTGGGTGAATCCTATTTCAATGTCTAATCCTCCTCATATTATACCAGTGGATGGATGGATCGAAACATTGCAGAGGATGAGGACAGGAGAGAGATGGACTGTTTATTTACCTTGGGATATGGGATATGGAACTAGTGACCGGGATGGTATGCCCGGATATTCTGTTTTGGTCTTTGATATAAAACTGGAATCGGTAGTTTCAGATTATTAGATTGTTGAAAATAAGTATGTTTATGAGCTGATTACAAGTAAAGTTTGGTAGGATAGAAATTTAGTAGTCCTTGTAATCGGCGTACTTAAAATATTAAAATTCCCTTTATTTTAGTTGATTCTATTGAGAATTATACTAAAATAAAGGGAATTTTTATTGGAGAGTGATCTAATAATTTTCAATATTGAGGAACTTGTCTGGAAACAGCATATTATAAGTTCATTATATCGATATAATAAGTTGTGTTATTGCCTGTCGTAATGCCCCTAAATGTTTCACCGTTTAAATTACGACTAGATATTTGTGGAACAAGAGGTCCTGTTGGACCATTCTTGATAGCTCTATATGTCCACAAGATAGCTTCATTTCCGTTCTTTCCATTTTCGTCGTCTATGTATATGCTGTTTATTGCATTAGGAATAGGTGTTGAACTAGCTTTTCTTAAAACTCCATGTTGAAAGCCTAATTTTTGTGCAGGCTTGTCACTAAATCTCCAGTAAAGAGTTGTATTATGCCCGAAATTAGATAAACCAGTGGATACTAAACCTCCGTTATCCTCTAAGCTGTTTTTATTTTTATGATCCTCATTGTCATGATATCTCTTTACAAGATCTACATCACCTTCATTGATATTCCATACATAATCATATAAAATCAGAGTACCTCCACCATAATTACCTGGATCTACTAAGCAAAATCTAAATCTTACATTTCCATCAACGGTTGTAGAACCAACATTGCCGGTTGCATGTGTATCTCCTCCATCTTCACAGTCCATTCGGTATACAAATTCTCGATTACCACTGCAAGTACCATACTTAAATACTCCAACTTTGGGGGCATTTCCGCCATAAGCTCTTGTGTCAGTTCGTGTTTTACTGTCATAAGCTAAGATTAGTTTGTTTAATGAATCTTGGATAGCCTTGATTAATTCGGGTTCCGCGCATGTTTCTTCTTGTGTAGTAGGAGTTAATTCATCTTTCTCTTTGTTTAACTCATCAAAAGAATATCCTTTTAATGTTAATTCGTAATCAGCAACTACACTTTCTAGTTCGTCAGATAATTGTGTGTTTTCACTTGCACTCATCGCTCTTTCTTCTTCATTTAGAGAACAAGAAGCTAATAAAATGCTGAAACAAAAAAAAGTAACTTTTTTCATAATACAGTTTTTAATAAATGTGGATAAATAAAAATTATTTTGATAGTTCTTCGTCAATAAGATGACAAATCTCTCGTTTTGAGTTGGAATTAACAATCAAACGTCCATTTACGATAATTGTTGGGGTTGCATAAACACCGAGTAGTACTAATTGATTTATCGATTTTTCAATTAATTTTTTCCCTGCATCATCTTCAATATCTTTCTTGAATTTGTTAATATCCATGGATGTACTATGTGCTATATTATATACAGTTATTGAATCTATGTATCCTTTATGCGTGTATAATGAGTCATGGAATTCCCAAAACTTATTTTGTCTATTGGCTGCTTCACTTGCTATTTGGGCAAAAGTTGGTGTTGCCGAATAGTGGATATAGCCAAATTTGACTTTTTCTTTGTATTTTTGATATATTGTTTCATATAGATTGTGAGCATTAATACAAGATTCGCAATCAAAATCAGATATAATGATAATAGATACTTTTGATTGAAGATTTCCTCTATAATAAGTGTGCAGATTGCTTAAATCAATGGATGGACTTTTAGGAGGATAAATATATTGCACTATTCTTTTATTTTGTTTTAAAGAATCCAGCAAATTATCTATAATAAATCCTTTCAAGCGATATAATCCTGATATCTTTCCAGTGGGAGAGTTTGTGGCTACATTATACATATTAGCATCACGAAATTCTATAATTGATTTCAGATTATAACGTTTTGAAAGAGAATCTATTCCCAATCGCTGGATTTGATTATCTGTATAATTATCAATATATTGCTGATAAGATAGTTGTTTTTTATCAGCCTCTTTCTGTAGTAACTTAACGTTTATTAATTGCTCAACTGCCTTCTTCTTTATTTCATAAATTTTGTTTAGTTCGTCAAAGAGTTCTTGTTTAATGATCGTATTTAATTCATCAGTATAAAGTACTTCTTCTCCTAATTCTGCAATTATCTCTCTGTCATTATGTGATGATTTTTTTCTAGAGTTGCATGAAGGACAAAGTAATGCAAACAGTATGATAAATATAGAATATTTGGTACGTTTCATAACTTTATTATTCTATGGAAATTACTCCTACAGCTACCCATAAAGGAGAGGATACTTTAAGAGTATATTCTGTAGTTTTGTAGTGTTTATCTAAGTTGATGAATTTGATTTTCTCGAAAGATGTTGTTTTTTCATAGTAAACTGTTTCACCGGTAGTTGAATTAATTATGAGTATTGTTACATCATTGCTAGGATGTTCGAATTCTATTTCTAATAATGAGTTATTTACATAGGCTTGTACAGGAGATGGTAAATTTGCAGAGCGGTGCTCTATCTTTACTCTGACCTTCATCTTGATTTGTTTTCTTGTATCTAATGGCATTGCAAAGATAAGATTTGAACAAATAACCATAAGAGAGAATAAAAGTAGATTTCGTTTCATATTGATTTTATGTTATTGGTTTGTTGCAAAATTACGATGTTTGCGTATGCGGAACAATAACATGAAATAACAATATGAAAGATAATCGATCTTGATAATCAGGGTGTTGCGTTTTTGATATAACAAAAATGAGATAATGATAACACTTTCTTTTGCAGGACTATCTTTTATCGTTTTTAAGATCAAATATTACAGAGAAAGTTTGATTGGATAGTTGCTTTCTTATGCGATACTTTCTTTGGTTGAGCGCATATTGACTTTCAACCCTCATACATTTTTTGATAGTATCATTAGAAAGTTGAAGATAATTAAGTATACAGTAATAGAGATCTTCCTGCGTTAGATTTGGATATTGGTTAAGAAGCTCCTGCATTGCTTCCGTGAAAACTTCATTTATTTCTTGATAAATTAATGAAATATCTTCTTGGGATACTCCTTTTTCTCTTTTTATTTTAGATGTTTCAATTAATTGTATTTTCTTATAGGATGTGGTGGTTTTGAATAGACGTACACATGTTTGAAGGCTTTGATGCCATAATTCAAATCTTTTATTTACTATATCTATGTACTTTTGTTCGTTAATTTTGTTAGTGTGTGATATTGTTTTAATTTCTTCTTTTAATACAGCTTTTTCTGTTTGGTTTTTCATAAGAAGTTGCTGTAGATATATGTATTTTATTTTATTGCGGTTGCTGATGTACATTAGTATAAATATGGCAAAGGATATTGTCAATAATATGCAAATGATTAATACTGCTTTATCTTTTTGGTACTGACTTTCTACGCGCTGTTCATACATTTCTGTAGAGTGTTTTTTTATGAGACTATTAATCTCTGTATGATGAACCATCTTTTGTATAGAATCATAATAAACTAATGCTGTATCATTGTATAAAATAGCTTGCTCATATTTTTTTCTTTTTTTATCTATTTCGTATAATGTTTGGTAGATAGATGCTTTTGCATAGATATCTGCATTGATTTTAGCTTTGGATAAATAACAAATAGCAGAGTCTGTTTCTTCCAAATTGCGTAAAATAATCCCTTTCCAAAAGTAAATGGAAGAAAAACTTGTATTATAAGGTGCATATTTTAATGCATGTTCTATATTCTTTTTTGCTTCTATATGCATTCCTAAATTATCATAAACTTTTGCTATATCACATAATATGGCAGTCTGCCATATGGAATCATTGATAGATTGTGCTATGGCTAAGGATGTTTGATAATAAGTTAGTGCGCTGTCTTCATCGTCTTGTATTGCATAAATGTTACCTAAGCCTCGCGTCGCATGAAGAATACCATATTTATCTTTTAATAGTTCAGCAGTAGAATAAGATTCTTTATATGTTTTTATTGCCTGAATATAAAATTCTTGATTTTCGTAGCACATCGCTAAATTATTGTAAACCTGTAATATAAAGGTTTTATCAGTCGGGGTAGATTTCAGAACTGTTAAATACGCCTCTGTTGCTTTTACATATTCTTCATTATCTTGGTATACCCTTCCAAGATAAAAATATGATTTAGCTTTTAAATTGTTGTTATCTTTATTTTTATAGTAGTCGATTGCTATCGATATTATAGAGTCATTTTGATGTTGAATGTAATTTTTATCTAAAGCTTGTGTTAAGAGCAATGCATACATTGCTTTAGCTGATTTACTGGGTATTTCTTGAATAGAAAAACTTCTTAATAAGTTTAAAGCACTATCAGGTTTACTAAGCATTAATGAATCTGCTAATTGGAGTTGAGGGATAATATCAGATTTATGACATGCATTTAATGTAATGAATAGTACTATTAAAAAGATTGTGTAGTTTGATTTCATAAAGTGTTTGTTTCTACAAAAATAACTATTTCTAAATGAAATATAGTTAATTAGGAGGATAAAAAATCAACGGTAAAAAGTAAATGATATAAAATACAGGACTTATTTTTCTTTTATGCTGCTCTCCCTTATCTGCAAATGTGTCGGAATCACCACTTGCTTGACCGTCCTGTCTCCCTTAATCTGATCAATCAGCAGTTGACAGGCTGTTTCCCCCATCTTATAAGTCTGATGCGATACGGCAGATAGCTTGGGTTCCACATAATTGGCGTGCTGCTCATCCGTGTATCCGATGATGGCGATATCGTCGGGAATACGAAGTCCGTGCCTTTTGATTACTTCCATAGCGGCAAAAGCCAATGTGTCATTCATGGCAAGGATGGCATCGGGAGGCTGGGGGAGAGATAATAATGTTTCCGTAGCAATCTGTCCTTCCTCATAATCAATTTTCCGGCAGACAACTAATTCCTTTTCAATCGGAATCCGGTTATCGCGCAAGGCTTCCAGATAACCATGCTTCCTTCTTTTTACAATATCCAGATGATTGGCACCGCCGATAAAAGCCACCCGTTTACTTCCATTGTCCAGCAGATGCTGGGTAGCCATTTGTGCGGATTGTGCTCCGTCTGCTATTACTGACGAGAATTGATCGGTCAGGCAAACACGGTCGAACAGAATCAGCGGCATATTGATCTCTTTCAATGCAGCAAAATGAGAAAAGTCAGTTGTTTCCTGAGACAGGCAGGCGATAATCCCCTCTACCCGCATATTGACCAGATTCTCTATATTCCTTTTTTCATGCTCGAAAGACTCGTGCGATGTCGTGATAATGACGAAATATCCGTTATCGATCGCCATGTTCTCTATCCCGTTCAGAATGGAGGCAAAGAAATGAGTGACAATATCCGGAACGATCACTCCGATGATGCGCGGCGCATTCTTTCGCAGACTCATAGCGAAAGGATTGGGACGATAATTCATCTCTTTGGCCAGCTTCTTGGCTTTGGCGCAAAGTTCACGGCTGATTTCCGGGCTGTCTTTCAGCGCTCGGGATACAGTAGGGATGGATACGCCTAATGCTTGGGCGAGGTCTTTGAGTGAAGTATGTTTCCGGTTTTCCATCTGAAGGTCTCCAACTTAGATTTATCTGCAAAGAAAGCATATTCCCTGATAAATCTCCGCATTTAAAGAAAGATTTTTTACGTAAACCGTTACGTAGCTTTTTCGCCCCTCTCTTGTCCGTTGAGAAGGGTTCACCCCTTACTTTTGTCGCATACAAAATAATTTAAAACCCTATACGTATGCAATACCATGAAATCGGAAAGACAGGGATGAAAGTATCGTCTCTCAGCTTCGGAGCTTCCTCTCTGGGAGGAGTTTTCCATGATTTAAAAGAAAAAGAAGGCATTCAGGCTGTGTTTACAGCCATCGAAGCCGGAATGAACTTTATCGATGTTTCCCCTTATTACGGACATTATAAGGCAGAGACTGTTCTAGGCAAAGCGCTGAAGGATATTCCTCGCGACCGTTATTATCTTTCTACGAAAGTCGGACGCTATGGCAAAGACGGAGTCAATACATGGGACTACTCGGCAAAGCGTGCGACGGAGAGTGTATATGAAAGTATGGAACGTCTGAATATTGACTTCATCGATTTGATCAATGTGCATGATATTGAGTTTGCCGACCTGAATCAGGTGGTTAATGAGACATTGCCTGCTTTGGTCGAACTGCGTGAGAAAGGAGTGGTAGGACATGTCGGAATCACTGACTTGCAGCTCGAAAACTTGAAATGGGTGATAGACCGTTCGCCAAGCGGAACTATTGAATCTGTTCTTAGCTTCTGTCACTATTGTCTGTGCGATGATAAATTGGCTGACTTCCTTGACTATTTCGAATCGAAAGAAATCGGTGTCATCAATGCTTCTCCTCTCTCGATGGGCTTGCTGAGCGAACGTGGTGTTCCGGTCTGGCATCCGGCTCCCAAGCCATTGGTAGATGCCTGTCGCAAAGCGATGGAGCATTGTAAAGCAAAGAATTATCCGATAGAAAAGCTCGCTATGCAATTCTCGGTGAGTAATCCAAAGATTGCGACTACCCTGTTCAGCACCACTAATCCGGAGAATGTGAAGAAAAATATCGGCTTTATTGAAGAATCGATCGATTGGGAACTCGTGCGTGAAGTGCGGGAAATTATCGGAGAACAGCAGCGTGTAAGTTGGGCAAACTCTTAAAAAAACGGTCGATTCTATGGATTATACGATTATTGATGCGCATGCCCATCTGTGGCTTCGCCAAGATACGGTGGTCGATGGTTTTCCTATCCGTACTTTAGAGAACGGACGCTCCCTGTTTATGGGGGAGATTCGGCAGATGGTTCCTCCTTTTATGATTGACGGGGTGAATAGTGCGGAAGTTTTTCTGTCCAATATGGATTATGCCCAAGTCTCGGCTGCGGTTATTACACAAGAATTTATAGACGGCATTCAGAACGATTATCTGATGGAGGTTGTTTCACGCTATCCGGACCGTTTCTTTGTTTGCGGAATGTGTGAGTTTCGCAAGCCGGGCTATCTGGGACAGGCGAAAGAACTGATCGGGAAGGGATTTAAAGCGATTAAGATTCCTGCCCAGCGCTTACTTCTGAAAGAGGGACGGGTAATGTTGAACTGTCCTGAAATGATGCAGATGTTCCGGTGGATGGAAGAGCGGGGAGTGATCTTGTCAGTCGACTTGGCAGAGGGGGCGATACAGGTTCCGGAGATGGAAGAGATTATTCAGGAATGTCCTCGATTGAAGATTGCCGTCGGCCATTTCGGGATGGTTACTCTTCCGGATTGGAAGGAGCAGATTAAGTTGGCACGTCATCCGAATGTGATGATTGAGTCCGGTGGTATCACATGGCTGTTCAATGACGAGTTTTATCCGTTTAAAGGTGCCATAAAGGCTATTCGTGAAGCCGCAGAACTGGTTGGTATGGAGAAACTGATGTGGGGCTCGGACTATCCGCGCACGATAACAGCCATTACTTATAAGATGTCTTATGACTTTGTGGTGAAATCCCTGGAATTGTCGGAAGTGGAGAAAACGTTATTCCTGGGCGGGAATGCGCGGAAATTCTACGGGTTTGCAGAACTTCCGGAACTCCCGTACATTAAAAATATGTCGGAATAGAAAGGAAACAGCCACTATACCGCTAAACAATCACTGTACACATGAAAAAGAATACATATACCATTCCTCTCGCACTGGTTTTCAGCCTTTTCTTCTTGTGGGCGATCAGCAGCAATCTGCTTCCCACAATGATCCGGCAGTTGATGAAAACCTGTGAACTGAACACTTTCGAGGCCTCTTTTACGGAGACCGCTTATTGGCTGGCTTACTTTATTTTCCCTATCCCGATGGCTATGTTCATGAAGCGTTATAGCTATAAGGCGGGAATCATCTTCGGGCTGTTGCTGGCAGCTGTCGGCGGATTGCTGTTTTTTCCTGCTGCCATGCTGAAAGAATATTGGGCTTATCTCTGCATCTTCTTCATTATCGCTACCGGAATGTGTTTTCTGGAGACAGCCGCCAATCCTTATGTCACCGTGCTGGGAGCTCCCGAAACGGCTCCGCGCCGATTGAATCTGGCGCAATCCTTCAATGGACTAGGCGCTTTTATCGCAGCGATGTTTCTGAGCAAGCTGATTCTAAGCGGTACCCATTATACACGCGAGACGCTTCCTGTTGATTATCCGGGAGGCTGGCAGGCTTATATACAACTGGAAACGGATGCGATGAAACTTCCTTATCTGATATTGGCTCTGTTGCTTCTTGCGATAGCGGTCGTATTTGTTTTCTCAAAATTGCCGAAGATTGGAGATGAAGGAGCGGAACCTGCATCCGGAAAGAAAGAAAAACTGATTGATTTCGATGTGCTGAAACGCTCGCATTTACGTTGGGGAGTCATCGCGCAGTTCTTTTATAATGGTGGGCAAACAGCTATCAACAGTCTGTTTCTCGTTTACTGCTGCACCTATGCCGGTTTGCCGGAAGATACGGCTACCACTTTCTTTGGACTGTACATGCTGGCCTTCTTGCTAGGGCGCTGGATTGGTACGGGATTGATGGTCAAGTTCCGTCCGCAGGATATGTTGCTGGTGTATGCTTTGATGAATATCCTTTTGTGTGGTGTCGTGATGCTATGGGGAGGAATGATCGGACTGTATGCGATGCTCGCCATCTCTTTCTTTATGTCTATCATGTATCCTACACAGTTCTCTTTGGCACTGAAAGGACTCGGAAATCAGACAAAGAGCGGTTCGGCCTTTTTGGTAATGGCAATTGTCGGTAATGCCTGTCTTCCTCAGTTGACAGCGTACTTCATGCACGTTAATGAACATATTTATTATGTCGCTTATGGCATACCGATGATTTGTTTTGCGTTTTGTGCCTATTACGGTTGGAAGGGCTATAAAGTAATTGATTAATAAATTTATCTCAAACAAATAAAATGAAAGCAGTTCAAATTGTCAACCCCTCCGAAATGAAGGTGGTTGAACTGGAAAAGCCGGCCGTCGGTGTCGGTGAAGTATTGGTAAGAATCAAGTATGTCGGCTTCTGTGGCTCCGATTTAAACACTTTTCTGGGGCGTAACCCGATGGTGAAACTCCCTGTAATACCGGGGCATGAAGTAGGAGCAGTGATTGAAGAGATCGGTCCGGATGTTCCGGCTGGCTTTGAGAAAGGGATGAATGTAACATTGAACCCATATACCAATTGTGGTAAATGTGCTTCGTGCCGTAACGGGCGTGTCAATGCCTGCGAGCATAATGAGACATTAGGCGTACAACGGAATGGAGTGATGTGCGAATACGCCGTGCTTCCTTGGACGAAGATTATCCCGGCAGGTAATATCTCATCCCGTGACTGTGCTCTGATTGAGCCGATGAGTGTAGGATTTCATGCTGTTTCCCGTGCTCAGGTCATCGATAATGAGTATGTGATGGTGATTGGCTGTGGTATGATTGGGATTGGCGCTATTGTACGTGCTGCCTTGAGAGGAGCGACGGTGATTGCGGTCGATCTGGATGATGAAAAACTGGTACTGGCCAAAAGAGTGGGAGCGTCTTACGCAGTAAACTCTAAAACAGAGAATGTACATGAGCGGATACAGGAAATCACCGCAGGGTTTGGAGCTGATGTCGTGATTGAAGCTGTCGGCAGTCCTGTGACTTATGTAATGGCTGTGGATGAAGTTGGCTTTACCGGTCGTGTGGTTTGTATTGGCTACGCCAAAAAAGAAGTCGCTTTTCAGACCAAGTATTTCGTCCAGAAAGAACTGGATATTCGTGGTTCCAGAAATGCATTGCCTGCTGATTTCCGTGCGGTAATCAACTATATGAAAGAAGGTAAGTGTCCGGTAGAAGAACTGATCTCAAAGATTGCAAAACCGGAAGATGCTTTGGAGGCAATGAAAGAATGGGCAGCTGATCCGGGAAAGGTATTCCGTATCTTGGTAGAAATGTAGATAATTTATTTTACAGAATCAACCGCTTAGCCCATTGTATTGAGAATATGAAGAAAGAATGATCCCGTTGGTTTTAAACCAACGGGTCGTTCCTTTAAAACCAAGACACCGTTCCTTTAAAACCAACAGATCTTTTCTTTTAAAGAAATTCTAGATGTTTTTTATCTGTTGAGAATCAGTGTTTTACGGACTGGCCCTGAACACGGGTCAATAAATGGTTATCATTCTTTACATAACTGCGTGGCATTAAAAGATTGAAGTATAATTTGTGCTTTTAGTCTTTAGAATGTTCTTCTATTATTAAGGATGGAATGATAATTGGCTATGATATTGAATCAATCCTTCCATCGGACTTTGGAGAATCTTACCTATCTGAATACCTGTTTGTCGGGCAGCATCCTGTAGAATCTCTTTGTAACAGTAGGCTATCGATCCGATGAAGTGTACCGGATATTGCTTGTAATCATACTGCATCACATTCCTGCGAAAGAAAGCTATAAAGCTGTTCATAACTAATTGGCGGATAGCCGGTTCTTCCAAATGCTGTGCGATAAAAGGAGAGAGACTGGCCAAAAAACGATTGGGAAAGGGCTGGCGATAAACCCGGTCGATGATTTCGGGAGGCGTCAGATCGAACTGCTTCAGAAACTCTTCTTTCAAGGTGGCAGGAAGTTGATTTTTCAGAATATCTCCTACCAGCAGTTTTCCAAGTACGGCACCGCTACCTTCATCTCCCAAAATAAATCCGAGAGGAGAGATGTTACTGACGATCTCTTTTCCATTGTAAAAACAAGAATTGGACCCCGTCCCCAAAATACAGGCGATACCAGCCTCCTGGCCACATAGCCCGTGGGCGGCAGCCAGCATATCCGAATTAGCTTTAATATTCCCGATAACGGGCAGACTGTCTGCAATAGCCCGTCGGAGGACGGGAGCTTTCTCGGGTGTACAACCTGCTCCGTAGAAGTAAACTGCATTGAATTTCCCTTCCGGCAGTTGAGGCAGAAGGGAAGCTGTCAGCTTCTGTTGGATTTCTTCTTCCGACTGGAAGAAAGGGTTGATCCCTTTCGTTCCAAGTCGCTTGATAACTGTGCCGTTCAGTACGACACACCAGTCTGTTTTGGTAGAACCACTGTCTGCAATGAGTATCATATCTTAATGTATATTTTCTTTTTATATAGAATGTAGCCTATTGCCCAGTTGAGAAGGACAAAAAGCAGGGCAAATACCAGTGAGCCTCCTTTATCTCCGAAGACAGGTTGTAGGAGTGCACTGTAAATATAGCCATGTAAAGAAGTCGCTTCACCTTGGTAGGTCATAGGAATGACTGCCAGCGTAATCGCCAGAATATCTGCCAATACATAAATAAATAGCGGATTTACTCCAAACGATTCGAAGAAACGGCTCCAGTTTTTATAACCTTTAATGTCAATGATCCATACGAGTAATGCCAGAAAACTGGAACCCAGACCGCAGGTTACGAGTACGAAGGAAGGAGACCATACTTTCTTGCAGATAGGGGAACCATAACTCAGTAAGAAACCTGCGAAAGTAAGGATAGTACCTATCAGGAACAAACGTTCCAGCTTCTCATGAATATCTTTCACTTCCATCAATAGCTTTCCGGCACAGAAGCCGATTAGGACGTGGGCGATGGCTGAAATAGTACTAAGCAGTCCTTCCGGATCAAGTATCTGACCGCCATAGATATGAGCTTGTCCTAATACTGCACGGTCGACGATGGAAAGAATATTTGTTTCGTCGTAGACATATCCATTGCCGAGGGCAAGGATTGCAAAATAACTAATGAGAAGTACAGCAATTAAATAAGGTATATATTTATGCTTCATGAGTAAAGCGACTATGGCAGTAACTCCATATCCCAAAGCAAGCCGTTGCATGACTCCGAGAATGCGAATCTGGTCGATAGGGAAGGGATCGTGCTGGAAGCAGAGAATGGAAAGCCAGCTGATGCCAATTCCAATCAGGAAAATGATCACGGTCCGTTTGAGAATTTTTAAACCCGCGGGAACACTGAAGGTGAAATTGTACTTTCTCAAAGAGATGTACGTGGAGATTCCCATAATGAACATAAAGAATGGGAATACCAGATCGGTAGGAGTTAATCCAATCCACTCGGCATGTTTGAGGGGAGCATACGCATGTTGCCAGGAACCGGGCGTATTTACTAAGATCATACCCGCGATGGTGATGCCCCGCATCACATCGAGTGCCAATAGGCGTTTGTTACTTGTTGTTACATTCATGACTGTTACTTTTTAATGTGTTAAGTTATAAGTAATTCAATTTTATCTCTTTTTTCCGAAGGAACTGTCCAGTCGATTGCGGATCATCCATGAAGCAAGGATGCCGGGAATGGTGCATACGCATACCCAGATAAAGAAGTTGGTGTATCCGAGATGTTCCTGTATCCATCCTGCCGGCATTCCCGGAAGCATCATGCCAAGTGCCATAAAACCTGTTCCAATGGCATAATGAGCTGTTTTGTGTTCACCATCTGCAATATAAATCAGATAAAGCATATAAGCAGTGAAGCCGAAGCCGTATCCCAACTGTTCGATGGCTACACAAATGGAGATTAACAGGAGGTTGTCCGGAGTAGCTGCTGCCATCCAGACATATAAAAGGTCGGGGAGGTTGATGGCCAGCGCCATGGGAATGATCCATTTCTTAAAACCGTCACGGGAAACGAGGAAACCGCTGATGATGCCGCCTATCAGTAGGGCGGCGACGCCGATGGTGCCATAAATGACTCCGACGGATGCGGTTGATAATCCCAATCCGCCTTGTTCGGCACCATCCAATAAGAATGGAGAGGCTATTTTAGCAAGTTGGGATTCTCCCAACCGATAGGTGAGCAGGAAGAAAAACATAAGTCCCAGGTTTTTCTTCTCAAAGAAAGTGACGAATGTCTTAAAGAAATCTTCCAGTAACTTACCCGGTGTTAACCCCGGTCTTTTGACATCTGAAGCAGGGTGAGGGAGAATAAAGCGATGGTATAGTGTCAGTCCGAGGAATAATCCTGCCATCAGATAGAAAGTGATGCTCCAGGCCATTGGAACATTGCCATGCGATGTTTCCAACCAGCCTGCCAACATAACCAGGATTCCCTGCCCGAAGATATTGGCGAAACGATAGCAAGTGTTTCTGATGCCTACGAAGAAGGATTGTTCTTTGTTGTTGAGGCCAAGCATATAAAAGCCGTCAGCCGCAATGTCATGCGTGGCAGAACTGAATGCCATCAGCCAAAAGAATGCAAGAGTGAGTTGCACATAGTGTGGAGTCGGGATAAAAAAGGCAATACCGGCGAAACCGGCAGCAATCAAACCCTGCATGGCAATAATCCAGGAACGCTTTGTCTTGACCAGATCTACGAAAGGACTCCATAATGGTTTGATCGTCCAAGGCAGATATAACCAGGAAGTATAGAGCGCTATTTCTGTATTCGACAATCCCAGGCGCTTGTACATGATAACGGCAATCGTCATCACAGCCACATAAGGCAGTCCTTCCGCAAAATAAAGAGTCGGAATCCAGCTCCACGGATTTCGATTGTTTCTTGGTATTATGTTCTTGGCATTTCTTGTTGATATCATGGCATTAGTCTCAGATGTTATTCATATTGTTTTTCAAGTCTGCTTCCGGGATAATAGTGAGCTAAAATATCTTTGTAATAATAACCTCGCTCTCCCATTACTGCCGCACCGATCTGACAAAGTCCTACTCCGTGTCCCCAACCGGCTCCCGTCAGTGTAAAGTGGGTTGGAACATTTCCCTCTTCTCCTTTTTCCTTATCCACAAGGAATGCTGAACTATAAAGATGGGAAGGCGACAATGTACGTCGGATCTCTAATTCTTTTCCGATGGTCAGTGTCCGTAAAGTACCTACTATCTTTAATCGTATCAGGCGTCCGGAAGTTCCTCGCTCTACAGGGATTAAGTCTATGATTTCCCCGAAATCAATTCCCGAACGTTGATGGATTAACTCAGCTAGTTCCTGTTGGCTATAACTGATTTTCCAACGGTAGAAATCAGTCGTTTCCTGATCGTAGTTATTAAGAACCTGACTCAGAATCTTTTTATCCTGCGTATTACAGAAAGCATCCGGAGAAGTTCGTATCCATCGGTCCGCTTCTTCTTCCTGCGTCAGATCGGGAAGCTGTATTGCCGGACCTGTTATTTGTTTCTCCGAATCAGAAGCATGGGATTCCGGTATGTAATCTCGTTTACCGGTCAGATAAGGATGCCTCACATTCTCCCAACAATTCTGAAACTCTTCCATTGCACCGCCACAACATTTGGAGAATCGCGCATCGCAAATCTTTCCTTCATACATCAGCACCTCTCCACGGGTAGCTGAAACAGCTTCGATAGCTTGTGGAGTAGAAGCACGGGTAGTTCCCTGATAGCGCTGGCAATGATCATCCGCACAAACATCAAAGTGCGTATGCGCTTCATGATCATACCATTTGATAAGTTGAGAGTTGAGAGTGGAAAGTGGAGAGTTGGCTGCGCTGTCCGGCTGTATAGTAGCTTTCCATTTTTCATTCTCCACTCTCAATTTATTGATCAGCCAGCTTCTGGAAATGACAGCATGTGCTTTCAGTAGTTCCAAAGAGGCGGTGGCACTCATTTCTGATGAGATGACACTTGTCAGGTAATCTTCTATAGAGATTACATTGATGGCGGTCAGTGTCTCTCCTTCGACAATGATTTTCAAAGCTCCCTGGAAGCGTTGTACTTCTTTGCGTTCCCAATGAAAATTGATGCCGATGGTGACATCCTTTAGCTCAAAGAAGATCCCGGCATTTGGCTGAGGGTAGAATATCAATTCATCGTATTCTTTCCCTGACCAGTATATCTTTTCTTTTTGATAAACAGCCTTTTGTGCCCCTGAAACCTTTGTGCCGTCAGGAGTAGTGAAGCTTTCGGGAAAAGAAAATTCAATTTCTTTTCCCGAAAGGATACCGACTGTAATCTGAGGTTCTTCCATTTCTTCTTTACTAGGATGTTTGATCGGTGAGTGCTTTTAACTGTTCCTGTGACAAACTGACCTCCTTGTAAATCTGAGTGATTTTTTTAGCTGTTATCTTATCCAAATCTTCTTCTCTTACAATGGGGAATACGCCACACATCTCCGCAATAGCCGGGCTTATCAATAAGCCTTTTTTCCCTTGGGCATAATAACATTCCGGCCGATGTTTAGAACGTAGGAAAATAATACAGTTCCACTGTTTTATTTCATCGCCTCCAGTGCGGTTTACTGTTTCGAGTCCATACCAGGCAATCACATTGATTAAAGGTTCTTTGTCATGATAAATAGAAACTATCTTATCGTAAAGATACTCAAACATTTCAATGATCCCTCTTCTGTTTGGAGATGAAATGCCAATGCTCGTGGTGAACCCGTTTTCTAGATGACTATGTACGCTATCTTCAGAACTAAGCATGTCCGATATGAAAGTCATCCCAAAAGGATTGGCAATCTTTTCCTCTTTTCCTGCTGCCTGAAAGTGCATATGGTCAGGGGCGGAAGCTCCGCATTCCGGTCCGTTATATAAGATGAGGAACTCGTTCATGTTTTCGGCAAGGAAAAGCATATCCTCAAAACGGTTTTTGATGGTTTGCGGGGTATGTTCCTCTTCAATTATGGTCAGATGCCGGCGGAAAATCGGATAAGGATTGAGGCATACCTCATAATGTCCGAGTGACAAAGACGTTTGTTCTGCCGGGCGATTGTCATTGCACAGAAAACAAGGTCTTTCTTGTATGGACTGAGAGTCGGTCTGGGCCATTGTAGAGATTGCCCGTTGTGGATTTGGGAAGAATCTGACTCTCTTGGTGTCCCCTCCTAGTTTGAGTTCCAGCGTCTTTTCTTTTTTAAGATTCTGTTCTAATTCCTTATAATTCTTTTTTGCCAGCTTCCAGTCTTTTTTCTGTTTTTCTATCATCTCGTTGACGAGACGCTGAAAACTTTCATCGATGCTGTGCATCCGGATTCTTGCCTGTAACTCCCAGGTTCGGATACTGTCTTTGTAGAAATTGTTCCGGTTAATTTTTTCGATATCTAATGCTGCGTCAGAGTTGCCTTCCCAACGGCGGCAAAGATAGATTACATCATAAATACGACCGATCGTATATTCACGAGAAATACTCAGACCTATGGCATAATCTTCTCCATAACTGGTATTGGGGAATTTGATCTTGCGAAGGATGGGAGTGTAGAAGGCCCGTGGGGCACCCAACCCATTGATACGTAAAGCATTGTTGGGACCGTCCTCTACTGTCCACTCTTTATGGTCAATGACACCGGGAGCTATCTCGTTCATCTGAAAATCCGTCATTAGGTAAGTCCCTATCACCATTGCACAGTTCTGCTGATAGAAGGTATCGACGATTTTCTGTAAGGTATGCTCATCCTTATACAGGTCATCGCTATCCAGTTGCACGGCAAATTTACCGCATTTCTCATGGTGTACTCCTACATTCCAGCAACCTCCTATACCGAGATCATTCTCCTGGGGAATGATATGTATTAGTCTATTGTCCGCACTAAATTCCTGGAGGGCTTCGGTGGTACCGTCCGTTGAGTGATTGTCGATCACAATCACATTAAAGGGAAAAGTCGTTTGCTGGCTCAAAGCAGAATTTACGGCGTCACGAATGGTCCGGATACGATTACGGACAGGTATGATGACAGATGCTTCAAACTCAAAAGCTTCTCTGTCCAGGTTTACTGTTCGGGAAGAAGGTCTTACATAGGCATTGATTTCTTTCAGATGCTTGATACAAACTTTCTCCATTTCGATCTGTACTTCCCGATTTTTAGGATTTACGTAATCGAATTGTTTTTCTCCGCTTTTCCGGGTATCTGTTTCTATTTCTGTGTAAAGGAACTCATTGATATGGATGATTTGAAATAGATTACCTAGCATCAGACGCATTTCATAAAATGCAGCATATTGGAAAACTGTTTCCTCCAGAATACTTGAAGCAAGGGTGAAAATTTCGGAATTGAATAAAAGCACCGAACCGAAATCAAAATCATCCCGGAGGCTTCCTTGTTGATAATCAATAACGGGAGCTTGTTTGAGAACTCCGTCAACCAGTTGGTAATGATCTGCGTATACCATTGCATTTTCTGAGGAGTTCTGTATAATCTGTGTCATGCGTTCCAGTGCGTACAATCCTAGTTTTAGCGGGGTCTGTTTCGTGTAAAGCAAAAGATAGCTGGCATCATCTGCGTTGTCGGCAATTGTTTTAATCGTACTTGTAGAGTAGAGACCGTTGATGAGGAGACATTCACACCCCGGTAAGCAATCTTTGTTGGTATCAGCGCTTAGCAGGTAGATTTTGTTCACTAATTCTGAACCTTGCAATTCTTTTACAGTTTGTATCGTATCTTTCGGATTGCCAAAAGGTATGAAGCAATTGATTTTCTTTTTCATTTTAATGTTTTTTTATTAAAGAGCTGTTGATAGGGGCTGCTGACGATTTTCTTTTGATAAGCAGGCAAAGCCCCAGAAAAGTAAACGCAGCATTCAATATCAGTAACTCATAGCTAATTTGATATCCATCGAACCAGGCTTCCGAATTACTTTGCAATACGTAGCAAAGTGCAGGAGAAAGAATGGCTACTAACGGAATATATGGGTCATAAACTTGTTTCTTAGTAAAAATGCCGAAAGCGAATAGTCCGAGAATTGGACCATACGTATAACTGGCCAGCGTATAAATCGCATCAATCACACTCGTATTATTCAGTAAATTGAATACGAAGATGACGATTCCCATCACGAATGCCATCCCGATGTGTACGTGTTTCCGTATTTTGCTGAGTGCCGCTTCGTCTTTCTTGTGCGCATTCAGAATATCTACGGTGAAAGAAGTCGTCAGGGCTGTCAAGGCCGATCCGGCAGCGGAGTACGCCGAAGCTATCAATCCGATAATGAACAGGATACCGACTATGCCCGGGAAGTAATTGCCTGTGGCGATCATTGGGAACAATTCATCGCTCTTGCCGGGATTCTCGATTCCCTGCCGGGCGGTGAAAGTATAGAGCAAGACACCCAGCATCAGGAAGAGCAGGATCACGAAGAACTGTGAAATTCCGCTTGTAATCATATTCTTCTGTGAGTCACGGAAGTTCTTGCAACTGAGATTCCGTTGCATCATGTCCTGATCCAGCCCGTTCATGGCGATAACGGTAAAGACTCCTGCCAGGAATTGCTTGAAGAAATACCGCTTGTCATTGACATCGTCAAAAAAGAACATCCTGGAGAGATCGCTGTCTGAAATCGTTGAGACTAACCCGCTGAAATTCAGATGCAGGCTGGAAGCTATATAGTAGATACAAAGTACGACGGAGACTACCAGACAGAATGTTTTCAGTACATCAGTCCATATCAATGATTTCACTCCTCCCCGGAAAGTATAGAGCCAGACAATGAGTACTGTCAGTATGACATTGATTATAAAGGGAATATGGAAAGGCTCGAAGATGAGTAATTGCAAGGTCAGACATACTAAAAAGAGCCGCACGGCAGCTCCGAGCATTTTGGAAATAAAGAAAAACCAGGCTCCTGTCTTATAGGAAGAAGCTCCGAAGCGATTTTCAAGATATTCATAGATAGAAACCAGATTCATCCGGTAGAAAAGCGGAACGAGTATGAATGCGATAATGAACTGTCCGACGATAAATCCCAGTACCATTTGCAGGTAGGAGAAGCCGCTGGCTTGTACCATACCCGGTACGGATACAAACGTAACTCCGGAGATAGTGGAACCAATCATGGCAAAGGCGACAATATACCATGCCGATTTGCGGTTGCCGACGAAGAAGCCTTCGTTATCCGCTTTATGTCCTGCTATATAGGAGATAGCGAAAAGGATCATAAAGTATGCTATGATAGTAATAGATAAGATAATTGGACTCATATCTGTTGCTTAAAATTCGTTCGCGGGTGAATATATTCAAATATGCTTTTCCTACAAATTGTACAAATGTAGGGAATTTATCAAATAAATGCATCCTTCTTATGAGTTTTTTATTCCGGGTGTGCCACCTGTATCATTTCTCGATGAGTGCCAGTTTTTGTTGAGAGAAGGAAGTTCAGGAGATATCTTCTCTAATGAAATGCCTGTAGTGACTGAAGTGTCGTGCATCCAGTCTATGAAACGGCAGGTATCAATCGTGCGGGGATGTTCTTCATCAGTTGCCAAGGCAAGGTAACCTCCGTCGTTGCTCAGTTGCGGAAATTTGGATATTTCGGTTATACTTTTGCCGTCAACCTTATGCTTTCTGATCAGTGTAGTTGCGGAGTGAGTAAAACAAATATATCCTTTGCCGGGAATAACAAGGTTTGTATTTTCATCTTCCTGTTTGAGTATTGTGGTACTGAATATTTCTCCCGTTGCTCTCATTTTAAACAGACGCAGAGACTTTACAGTGATATCCTGATCAGCAGGATTATAGAATTCGATGTATTCGGCACCGTCTTTGGCATTGTCATACATCACTTCGTTGAATAGTAACATATTTCTCACATTGTCAGGATATTCCGGCGATTCCGGTGTGTCAGGCTTGTCCGGTTCATCCGGAACGTCCGGTATGTCGTCCGGTTCAGTACTTGTTATCACATCATCAGACAACTGTATATGATGGAAAGTGAAACCGTCACAGCGGCTTTTTGTATAAACGCAGTATATGCCGCAGCAGATTGACTTTGTGATACTTGCGTCTTTTATTTGTTTCTCCTTCGTATATTCGGTTTCCGTTTCCATGCGTGTCCAGAAAGTCCAGTAGCCGTTGGCGTCGCATTCTACTTTGATAAATAATTTCGGAGAATTATTTCCTTTCATGAGTTCTCTTCCCGAAGCCAGTAATTTGGATTGATTCCCATTTTGCCGGTAAAGTGCTACATTGTCTTTTGTTCCTCCTATCTGAATGTAATAGCCGTTCAGATCTCCGGAAAGTATTTCCGATGAAGAGGCTAAATAGAAACGGGCGTAATTATTGGCGGAAGGATTAAAGGTGAGCCGTACCCCGAATTCCCATCGGGTGCTTCTTACAGAAGAAGAGGGGATCGTGATATATGCTGTTCCTGCATCTTCCTGCGGATCATTCAAGTGTACGCCTTCTTTGGTATTAATCGTGAATTTCTCGGTTTCTCCTGTCCAGGGAAGTTCTGATGTTGAACTGTCCGGTTCAAGGCTCTCTTTTTCATCCTCAGGCGGAAGCGCACAACTGTATAATAATATAATGAGGAAACTCAGAAATGTACATGCCTTGCAAATTTTCATACGGCTTTAAATTAGTGTTGTTATCTACCGTATTTGTTTGTGTTCAACGCAGAGGCAATTGCGGATCGGATAATGTTCATGCTTGCAAAGGTACAGTTTCTTGTTGAATAAATGCGAAAGGTTCTTTATTGTTTTCTGTGAATGTTAGAAATAAAAGATACGGATTATACGAATTAACACGATAGCTTTATGCTTTCACAACGCTAAAACCGTGTTAATCTGTGTAATCCGTGCCTAAAAGTTATTATTCCTGTTATTACTCAAAGCGCGGCATCACATACTTGTCCGTATAAGAAGTGAAACTGATGCCGGGCATATAATGAGTATTCGAATTATTTTCCAGCTTCTTTATCAGTGAATAATCATCCGCGTTCAAAGCATAGTAATTATCGGAAGACGGACTCGTCACCCGTACCGTCCAGTCGAACATATTTCCAATGATGGTCAGCGCGTCCGTTTCGGGATTGAATGCAGGAACTCCTGTTTTCACCACATCATACGTGCGGCTTTTCAGCACATATAAAGCATTGTTGATATCTGTCAGGAAAGCAAGCGTCTTTTTATTTCTGAATTCCGTCAGATAAAGGTGCTCTAATGTTAATCCTTCCGGCAAAGTGATAGCACGAACGTAGGGACGCCCTTTCACCTGTTTCAGATGGAACAGACGAC
This sequence comes from Bacteroides sp. MSK.20.82, assembly GCF_019052485.1. Lineage (NCBI taxonomy): Bacteria > Pseudomonadati > Bacteroidota > Bacteroidia > Bacteroidales > Bacteroidaceae > Bacteroides > Bacteroides sp. MSK.20.82. The sequence continues at coordinate 11,383 of NZ_JAHQUN010000029.1, read as the reverse complement.
GGTCGGCATCCAACAGAAGGTATCCTTCGTCATACTCCTTCTTCACCGTCGGGTTTCCTGCGATCTCAATGGCCGGAAAGCGGAAATTCTTCTTGGTCATAGCTTCTGTAAACAAGAGGCTTTTTTCTGCATTCACGCTATTGGAAGCCATATCGATAAACTCAATGCCTTGCGAAGTAATGCGGAAAACATCATCCGGCATCTTCAGGTCTACACGCCCGGACATCGACTCCAACAGAGGATAAAGACCGATGGAAGGAGCGTTGATATCCGTAGGTACGCTGCGGAAATTGAAATTCTCCGTCTGCACGATCTTCGGAGTGACAGCTATCCCGTTAATCGTATCCGGAAAACGTTCGTCGGACATCAACTGGCGGAAATAAAACATAGGCAGAATACTGTCGAAAGCTGCTTCGGAATAAATGTTTCCGGCAGCGTCGCGACGTACGGTTCCTTTTCCCTCTTCCTGTCCCATCAAGGCGAAATCGCCGATCACGAAACTATATAGAGTGAAAGGAGTCTTCTCCGGCTTTACGACAAAGAAGTTGTAACACCAAGGCAACTGCCAGAGAAGCAGGAAGGCGATGGTGACATATAATAGTAGGGTACTGAAACGTTTCATCTTTATTTAATTCTTCATTTTTAGTTCTTCATTCTTCATTATCCTAGTCCTGCTTTCCCGCTTTGAACCGTACGATGGAGAGCCAGGAGAAAGACGCGGTCAGCAACGTATAGACCAGCAGATACGGGAGGAATTTGTTATAAGCTTCCGGCGTGGGCGACAGGAAGAAGATTCGCAGTAACAATACGGCGATAATGAGATTGATGATTCTGCGTTTCCATGCCGGTTCGAGGCAGATCCATGCGATGAGCAGGTAGCCGGAAATACCGGCAAGATACCACGTGAGGGCGGTCAGCAGTATATGATTCTTCAGTTCGTGAGCCAGTACTCCGCTCAGATAGACCTCCATCAGAAGGAAGTTGGAAGCGAAGCAGACAAGCAACAGTACCAAACCGGAGAACAACATATTGCCGGTCATTTTCAGTTCGGGATAGGGCAGGTGCAAAGTCAGTTTCAGACATTTGCGCTGCATCTCGGGAACAAACTGCACGATGGCCATCAACACTCCGGCAATCAGGGGGATGTATTGTAACATATCGATGAATATGGCATCCCGCTGCATCATGACTTCCCATACATGCGCGGCGCCTTTCATTTCTATCACCCGGTTGATGCGAAGCATACAGTAGCCTGTAAAACCGAGTGTGGTGACTACGGCAAGCAGAAAATACCACCGTGTCTTGATCCATTCTTTATAAAATATAGCGTACATGAGACTTCTAATTTACTTTTTAATCTTTAATTATTTTATTGAATCAGTATTTGCCGGTCAGACCGATGAAGGCATCTTCCAGATTCACATGTTCGCTATGCAGGTCCGTATAGGGTACTGACATGGATTTCAGTTTTGCTTCCGCCTCTGTGGGGGGGAGGAAGGAGAATGTTTCCAGTGTATTCCGCATCACGGAAGGATGATAGAAATCATCGGATGCGGGCAGTTCGTAACCTTCGGGAACAGTACAGGTATAGCGGCGTCCTTCTTTCAGTAATTCGTCAATTGGCTTCTGAATCAGTATCTTTCCGTAGTCCATTATGATACAGTCGTCTACCAGTCGTTCCATATCCTGAATGATATGCGAAGTCAGAAAGACAGTCTTGCCTTCGGAACGTGCATAATCGCGGAGATAGTCTACAAACAGGCGGCGATAACCGGGGTCGAGACCGAGGGAGAAGTCGTCTAATACAAGAAGCTCGGGATTCTGTGCCAGAATCAGTCCGAGTGCTACTTGTGAACGTTGTCCGCAAGACATACGGGAGATGCGCTGTCCGGTAGCTACTTTCAGTTTGTTCATCAGTTCATAATAAGCCTCTTTTTTCCATTGATTGGGGTAAAAGGCTGCGTAGAACTTCTCAATCTGGGTGATGCTCATGAATTGATACTGTACGTGCCCTTCTATCAGCAGCCCGATGTTGCGGCGCAATGCCGGAGCCATCGTCTGTATCTCTTGTCCGAAGATACGGCATTCTCCGGAACGTGGTTTCAGATATCCGCTCAGGATGTTGATGGTCGTGGTCTTGCCCGTACCATTCTTGCCCAGTAGTCCGAGGATGCGGCCTTTGGGGACTGTGAAACTAAGATTTTCGTAAATCAACCGTTTGCCGTAGTAGTGCGTCAGGTTGTTACATTCTATGATTTGTTCCATTTTATTTTATCAGTTATTCTGTTCAAAAGAAGAGAAGAAAAAGGATGGGAATCACGATTCCGACAATCATTTCTATTCCTCCTCTGCCGATAATACCTTTGTTGCCTTTCAGCATGATGACTCCGGAAAGGGTGATGATGATGAGGCCGACTGCGAAAATATCCGCAAAGTAAGTCCACCATTGTCCGGGGTTGTAGTGCAGGCGTGCCATTGCTCCGATGAGCGGGCGGCGGGTGACAGATTCGTAGACTGCCTCTCCCGTACGGACGTTTACCTGCAAGTTGGACCCGCCTTTCAAGAACACTTTCATGATGTCCGCTTTCGGGAAATAGTGCTTGGTATAGTTACCTTCCTCTCCCAATGGTTGCAGCAGAGTCAGTACATTTTCCCTTTTCATTCCCTCTTTGCCCGGCAGTTTTTCGGCAATCTTATATTCTTTCCGTTCGATGGAGAAGTTCGGGTTGATGGTGTCACGGTGATTCATCACAATGCCGGAAATGGCATAAATCAAGACCATTCCGGCAAAGAAAAAGGATAAATCACGGTGTATCAGCCTACTCCATTTACGGATGCTGCTACTCCACTTCATACGAATTAGCTTCCATGAAATAGAAAGACAGATACTCTTTGCCGCTGCTTGCTTTTCGGTCGGCTATCTTCGCGCGGAAGTCGGCGATACGGGCTTCGGGCGTGTTGGCTGTCTCGCCGCGTGCTTTCTTCTCTGTGTCACAGCCGGCTTCACCGGTTCCGTGTTTTTCGGCAGCTTGCGCTTTGAGTTGTGCTTCCCAGTTTTGGAGGTAGGCTTCGTCAATGCGTTGTTCTTTCAGTGTTCCGGTGACGCGGACGATGGAGTTCACACATTTCGGGTCGAATGCTCCCAGTGTGCCGGCTTCTACGCGGATCACTTGTGTGTCGTCACTGCCCATCAGGAAGATTTTCTTGGCGCCATGCTTGCAGGTATGTGTGCAAACGCCTTCGATGGTTACTTCTTTTCCTGCAAGGTTTTCTGCATTTGCAAGAAGAGAGTCAATTTCTAAAGCAGACGAAGTGGTCTGTTCTGTTGTTGTGTCCGAGGAACTTTTCTGCTGTTTGTTTCCACAAGAGGTTCCGATAACGGCAACCGCCAGTAGAGCGATTGCGATGCTTAGCTTTTTTGTTTTCATTGTTACTTTTTGTTTTTATGTAGTTTATATTCTTTTTTATGAACTTGCAAATGGCTTTTAGTTCTGGTTCTTTACACAACGAACTGTTTGACCACTAAGTACACTGATATAACTCAGAGACAATCTGCCTTCCGGATACTTCGCCATTGAGAATGTGCTCATTAGTCCGAAGAACTGAATATTGGTCAGGTCGCCGGTGCTTGTACTATAAATAGGCTTATATGCAGTTGAAGTCATGTAATAACTCATACTGGGTTTTCCAAACCATTCGGTTACCGTACTGTTGCTGCTGGTTATTGCCGTTGCCTGATATTTGGGGACGGCTGAATAACCGGTTGACATACGTACTCCCGAGAATTGATAATTAAATTTAGCCTCGTTGAGTGTCGGGATTTTACCACCGTCATATGCTGTGTCATAGAAAAGAGCGTCTTTTCCGTTTTCCAAACTATTGCCGTCCGCATCTTTGGTCGAATTACCTACAAGGCTGAAATATTCGGCGCGAGTCGGGATGTGCCATCCCTTCGGACAGATGCCCTGTGCTCCTTCAAAGTCGTAGCAGTTTTCCGGAGTAACTGCTTTGCCGCTAAGTGCGGCATGGATGTCGTAGAGATAACCGTACTGCTTGATAGAAGTTGCGTCCTGCAATGCTTTTGCAGTAAGTGTACCGTCAACTGTAACCAATTCGTACGGATACCAGATGTGAGAATCTGCAGCCGGATCACTTGACGGAGTATATCCATCCGGTACATAGCGTAATGGTTCCGCCATCCATGTTGTTCCGTTGGAGAGAGTTACCGTATTGTAGGTAATGCCGTCGTAGATGAAATATCCGTCATGCTCTTCAAAAGGAACTTCCGGCTCATCTCCCTTGATCTCTCCCTCGTCTGTCCAGTTCTCGATCTCACCACTGAGTGTAACGATGATATTATCGGGTAATACACGTATATTGACACTGTATTGTCCGCCTTGAACTAAATCTGTGGATACGAGCTTTTGCATCAATGTATTGTTATCTGAAGTTGTTACTGCAAGAGTGAACGCAGCCGTCTGTGGGACTACAATGGCACGAAAAGTCTTATTCTTTGTCACTTGTTGTGCTGTGATGTCTGTGGCGGCGGCGCTCTCGTTTACGGTTGTCTTCATGGTTGCCAAATTGATATTGGCAGTAGGAACAGAGCCTTTGAGCACTATAGATGAAATATCCAAATTCGTTTCGTTTGTCACATTAATAACCAGTTTGGTCAGCATGTGCTTGAAGATCATGCTGATGGAGTTCACCGAAGGAAGTACGTCGGATTTGCTTGCCGCCATAAAGTCGGAGATTCCGTAGTTGGTGGTCTGGTCGGCATGCACGGTGAATGAAGTCGGTACACCGGTTGCGCTGTAAGGATAGTAAGCCACGAATGAAGACTTGTCTGCTCCTTCGGGATACCATTTCAGACTTCCGGCGAAAGCTCCGTCATTGAAAGTCATAAGCTCGTTGGTGGCATATACAGTGCCGTCTTCTTTAGTGACACTCAATCCGATCTGATCCTGATCTTCGAAATTAACCTCTGTGGCACGTGTGATAATAGGAGTGATGGTCACCCGGTCCACAGATGCTACTCCCTCGTTTTCCTCCTGCTGGCAAGATGCCAGAAATGCTGCTGTCAGCACAAATAATATCCCCTTTTTCATCATTTGATAGTTTTATATTATGTAAATGAATAATTTTAAAATGTATAACCTAACTTAATCGTCTCATTCCAACGGCTCGAACCTGCTATATATTCAAGGTTGAAACCGTGCGTATATCCGCCCTGTATTTCGGCATAAATTCCCCGATGAAAGTGATAGCGTAATCCGACGTTCACTGTCGCCCGTGGGGCAGTTGCATACTCATTCTGCAGATGGTAATAATCTGTCAGGCGGTATGGAGGATCGCCCGGTTCGGCTGTCGTTTCAGTAGTCCTGCTCTTCTCCGTGAAGTCTCCTATGGATAAACTTGCGGCAGCTTTCACATCGAACCTTCCGGCATGAAGTACGCCGGATGCGTAAACCCGTCCACAAGTCATTGTCTGTGACGCGACATAAGGGTACATTTGGGTAGTCATGCTTTTAAATGACGAAATCTCGGCTCCGACACGCAATTCTCCTTTAGGAGCGATCAACTCATATTCGGGCTGAACGGATAAAGCCTTTCTTTCGAAAATCCGGTTGGAACCGTAAACATGGGTAGTCGTGATTCCGTTGGATATCTCCTGTCCCAATACATTCTCGTCATTTGTCTGGCGTGACCATGAGAGGTTGATCCGCAGGAAATGTTCGGTACTACCTTTGGCGAAACGGTATCTCAGATGCGATGTAATCCGGTGTGCCGGAAACTTAAACCAGATAACCTCTTTCTCTCCGGCGGTACCGGAAGAATGCAGATACTCCACATCTCCGTAAAGCGATCCCCATTGAGCCTGAACTGCTGCTCCGTGAGACAGTTCCTTGATGGGGAATCCGTTGATACCCGATTCGCTCAGATGGACTCCGCTTCCCGACCATGCTTCGTAGGCACCGTACATCAGTCCTTTATCAAGGAATGCGTAATAAGGTGTAGCGGCTGTTCCGATCTCTTCTGCTGAAACGGATTCGCTGTTTTTGCTGAAAATATAAGAGAATCCGATCGCATAATGGTCCGAATGATACATGATGCCGGGAGCGACTTTTAAGTCCAGTCTGTAGTTGGTATGCCGCAAGTCCTTGCGTTTGGAGTAATTGGCAGAGGTGAAATCGATCTTTCCGCCGATGCGCCAGTTGGTGCCGGCATCTGCTGCTATACCTCCCATAAACGCATAAGTTTGCAAATCCTTTCGGCCGGGGGTAAACTCCAGCAGGTCTACCGGATAAAATCCGGGATGAATGAACATGGAGCCGCTCATATCTTTGCCGGAAGTGTGGTCGAATGAGAACGAGCCGATCAGAGAATACTTCTTTAAGTGTGTGATGGACTTGGCTACTGCACCGGCACTCCATAATTTGTCGGCTTCGTAGTAGTTGCGGAAGTCACCGTGATTGTTCTTGCCGTACAGTTCGGCGTAGGAGACGGTGACGCTGTCCATCATGATTCCCGTTACGTTTGTTCCGGCATTCCATGAATTTCGTCGTTCGATAACATCGTAAGTCTGTGCCGAGCTTACGGCTGCTATACACAACAGCATACATCCTATATATATTCCTTTCATATTACTCATGCAGGGATTGTTGTTCTCTTTCATAAAAATCGGCGGAAGAGTTGTTCGTATCTTCCAGTATTTCATAACCGGCCTCCTTCGATGCTTCCTCGTCTACCCGACGGTGCAGGCTGCGTCCGTCATACAGTGCGCTTTGACTGACATATCCGGCATCGATGGAAGGCGAAATGCGTTTTTTGTTGCTCGACGAACCGCCATAGTACACCTCTACCCCGTCAATCACCCAGTCGAGCGGAATCTTGATGACCTGATCTACCGTGCTGCCGGGCTTTTGTATCACACTGCCTGTTTGCTGTACATACTCCTGTATCGTAGTGTCCTGAGCCTTGAAGATGACAGTGGCGGGAGAAAATATGGAGAATGTATAGGCATTCGCCTGTCCCAGTTTGATGACCACATCCAGATAATGGTCGCGGCTGATCTGGTCGCCTGGAGCAGGATGATACATCGTATTCCAGTAATAAACATTGTTGTAGCAGGCAAAATATCCCGGTTTGTTCAGATTGACCGACAGCGGGTATTGCGCGGCATGATCTATGGCGCCGTTGACGGCGATGACTGCATCTGCACCGGGTGCCAGCGGGAAGGAAGTGCCGTTACCGCCGAATTGCCAGATGCACTGGACGATAGGAGCGAAATCGGGGAAAATGGTTGCTCCGGTTGCTTCGTCCTGCGTCACCCATACGTTGGTGGACTGGGAGTTGTAAGGATCGAGTGTACCTAAGCATAAATGGTCGAGATACTGCGTCTGGGAATCATTGTTGTGCAGGATAATGTATTTATCAGCCTGATAAGTACCTTCCTGCGGCAGCTTGGTACATCCTCCGCAATAGATTTCCTTGATAATGATGGCACCGGCTTTGGAGTGTGTGAGCGGAACGTTGAGTGTGATATCCCCGTTTACGAGTTTTACCTTGTCTGCCAGTCCGTTGAATATATGCTGGTCGGCTTTATCACTGATTTGTATACGGTATATGCCGTTGGTCAGGGCGAATTGCGCTGTACCGTTCTGGTCGGTTACCGTCTTGTAGGAATTGCCGCGGTCGATGTCTTCGATTTGGACGGTGATGCCTTCCCGAAGGTATTCCGCGTATTCGTCCGGATAGACGGCAGTCACCTGCAAGGTGTGCAGCTGGTCTTCGTAAGGATTGCCTTTGTCGAGGTCCGTACATCCTCCGAGTAAGGATGTGACGAAAAGCAGTACGATATAGATTGACTGTTGTTTCATATTTCTAAAGTTTAATGCGGCAGGTTAGTCCATAATAAAAGTTCGGGGTAAAGATTGCACTGGTTCCGGTTGCGTATGATTTCACATACGCCCGTGAGTTCGTGAAATTAATCGCGTTGAACGACAGCGAAACATGATCGCCTATCTCCTTGGTAATGCTGATATTGGCAGAGAAATACGGATCATATCCGTCGGCTGCGAAAGTATAGGCATTGCCCGATTTACGTATCAGATGCGCGAAGTCCGGATTTTCGGCTTCGGCGGCGGTGAACGGATGTACCTCGTTGTTCAGGTCGAGGTAGGCAACCGGATAAATAGCCGTATAAGAATTTCCGTCGTAGATGCTGCCTCCTGTTTTCTCGTTGCTGTTTTCGCTGACGTTGAACGCATACGACGTACCGTTATATTCGGAGAGGTTCTGCGACCGCTTGATGAGCGAGGCTTCTAGTTTGCAGGATATGATCAGCCTTGCTTTCGGGATACGGGTGATCGCTGTGATATTGGCATCCAGCGAGTGAGTGCGCTTGCCGTTGGCGGTTGTGGATGAGTTGTCGCCGTTGGCATATATACCTACATATTGGTAGGAACGGTTGGCGAGACTGGTGTGCGACCATCCGTTTTGGTAGTAATAAGACAAGGAATTGTCTATGTATTTGGTATATGTATAGGCCGCATCCACACGGAACTGCGTACGGAGAGGAGTGATCTCCGGAAAATCGATGATCATTTCCGCTCCTCTGCGGGTGATGTCCGGTCCGTTATCGGGAGAGGTTGACCTGACGAAAGTCTGGTCTTTCACCTTTACGTCCAGCGGTGTCCAGTAACTGTCCTCATCGTCCCGTATATATCCCATGCCCGTCTGATTGTCTACGGTAATCTGCGGATTGGCGGACAGCTCGAATCCTTCCGGCAACTGTAGAACATTGTATGCGAACGGAGTATAGGAACTTGTATATTTATAAGGCATCTTCGTACGGTTAAAGTAGCCTACCAGCGAAATACGGGTGCGGGCTACATTGATGTCAACTCCTATTTCGGCATTCTGATTCTTCTGCCAGCGGAGTTTCTCGTTGTGTAATAAAGTATATGGCTGACTGTAATAGACGTAAGCCGACTCATTGTTATTGTATGAGACTCCGAAAGTCTGAATATCCCGATACTCCTGTCGGGGATAGAGTACATAGTACGAAGGCAGCTTCTCGGTCACTCCCCATCCGCCCCGAATCGCTATGTTTTCGTTCAGCTGCCATCTGGCGTTGAAACGTGGCGACAGTGTGTTCAGCTTGTCGTATTGCGTTCCGCTGATGAACAGATTCTCCCAACGCAATCCCGCCATCAGCCTCAGCATGGTGCTGCCGACAGCTACCGACAGGCTTTCTTCCGCATACAACGAAACATTGTGCATATACGGATAAGCCGAGTAAGAACGGGGGCGATATCCGTTGGGAGCCAGCGAAGGATTCTGATAATACTCTCCGTCGCCCACATTGCCTGTTCCTTTCCATTGCACGCCTGCTTTCAGATTGCTGGTAACGTTCTTGAAACGACGGTTCCATTCGTACTTCAACGAAGCGGCATAATCCAGTTCTTTGGAATCGACAATCTGATCGGCAAAGAAATGGTAAGGCAGTTTGCCTGCAATGAAATAACCTTCCTGTTCAGCGTGGACTGCCGGCTGTTCGGACGCATAAGAATAAGGTGTATGTGCATGCGACTTGTTATCATTGTAATACACCGATGCATCCAGTTTGAGGTTGGTAATCCATGACTTGTTGAGCAGCCATGCCAATGACGTGTTTGCACGGAAAACGTTGTCTCTGACTTTGGTATATTCTCCCGTATATGCGTCGGGATCATCCTTCGTATTCATTCCTCCGATGTTACCGGTCAGCCCGATGTCGAATCGGAGCACTTTCCGGAACGTATTGCTGTAACCTGCGGAGAATCCTCTGCGGGTATAAGAAGTATAGGGTGAATTAAGCTTTTGAGTAGCCTTGATCCATTCACCGCTTATGTTGACGATTCCTTTATCGTTGCCGAGGTCCAGCCCTTTGGAAAAGGACACCTGTTCTGTGCGGGGATTGATGGATAGCAGTACATTCCACGGAGTCTTCCCTTTCTTCGTATGGATTTTGACCATACCGCTGTTCAAGTCTCCGTACTCTGCCGAAGGTACTCCGGTGATGACTTCTACCGATTCGATATCGGCCACAGAGATGCTGCGGGTATCTATTCCGGTCATATTGCCGAAAGAAGAGTTGTTGCCGATGCGTACTCCGTCTACTTCTATCGCCGTTCCGAAAGCCGCGTTGCCTGCGGATGAACCTCCGTCGCGCAGAGAGAAAATATTGTTGCTGGTCAAGTCCGGGACTTTCGTCTTTCCTCCCGGAAGAAGGGCGGAAATATCGCTTACATTCGATATCTGCAGATGTTCCAGTGCGTTACTCCCGATGTTGAGCGTGGTGTTCAGTTCAGTCTTCGGAGCTTGTGCGGTAACGATTACGTCGTTCAGGGCAAGTGTATTTTCCTTCAGTTGTATCTTTAATCCTTTGATGCTGTTGTTCACATTCACCGGAACCGTTGCCGGAACATAACCGAGGAAGGAAACTTCCAATTGATACTTGCCTTCCTGTATTCCTTGTATCGTAAATTCCCCCTTCTGGTCGGATACAGCCCACAAATAGGTGCCTTTGATTAAAATGGATGCGCCGGGCAACGGCGAACCCGTCCTTTCGTCGGATATACGACCGGAAATAGAATAATTGTTAGTATTGGCTTCAATTCTGGAAATGATCAAAGAAAGAAGCAAGCAGAGCATTATTTTAAGTGTAAGAAACCTCATAGAACAAATTTTGTGCAAATTTCGTTCTATATCGTTAATACTACAATCGCAAATAATGACTATTTTGGGAGTATGCGAGTACCCATAAATAGGTATTTCTCTCCATAGTGATTTGATAGCAGTTTTGCTCTCATGCTCTAACAAACGGTCTGTATCCCTTTATTCATCGTGGTTTCCAGTGTGGTAGCAACTGTGGCGGCAGGTATGAGGGCAAACGGTTGCTCTCACTTGCATCATGGACTTAATCTCGTTTGTTTAGCTTTATGCTTTGATTTGCAGGATGTTAATGTCTGATGTGTCAACTGTTAACAATTGGCATCCCAGCTATTAATAACTGAGAAATCAGTTGTTAATAGCTGACAACTCCTTCATTATAGACTGATAAATGGTTTGAAATGGCTTGAAAGGACAGGTTAAATGAGTCAGTTGTTACGGTCAAGTCATTTCAATCGACAGTTGTTTCAGATAGTTTCAGGCGCTTGAAACTTTTAGTTTCATTGCTTGAAACCAATGGTTTCAAAGGTTGAAACTATTAGTTCCAAGGCATGAAACCTTTTGTTTCAAGGCATGAAACCGAATTTGGAACTACTTCTTGGAGAATAATCTTGTACTTCCCTAATAATGGTTGACTTGTTTATCTCTAATAGCTGCTATGTGTTGA
>NZ_JAHQUN010000004.1:0-331170 GCF_019052485.1 Bacteroides sp. MSK.20.82 | reverse complement strand
TGCGGAAATAGCTCAGTTGGTAGAGCATAACCTTGCCAAGGTTAGGGTCGCGAGTTCGAGTCTCGTTTTCCGCTCAAAGTAGTGAGGTTGTCAGTCGATAAGATTGGCGACCTCTTTTTGTAATTACGAAAGTCGATGTACTTCCCCCAAAAAGAGTGTCATCGACTCACACAGACCTATAATTAATTTAAGAACTTGTGATATGTTAACACAAATCATTAATGCGCGCATCCTCACCCCTCAGGGCTGGTTGAAGGATGGGTCCGTACTTATTCGTGATCATAAAATTCTGGAAGTGACTAACTGCGACCTGGCGGTTATCGGAGCAAAACTGATTGATGCCAAGGGCATGTATATCGTTCCGGGAGGAGTAGAAATTCATGTTCATGGCGGTGGTGGAAGAGACTTTATGGAGGGGACGGAAGACGCCTTCCGGACAGCGATTAAAGCTCACATGCAACACGGAACTACCAGTATTTTCCCCACACTTTCTTCTTCTACTATTCCTATGATCCGTGCAGCCGCAGAAACAACTGAAAAGATGATGGCAGAGCCGGACAGTCCCGTACTCGGCCTGCATCTGGAAGGACATTACTTCAATATGGAGATGGCAGGCGGACAGATTCCGGAGAATATCAAAAATCCTGATCCGGAAGAGTATATCCCTTTGCTGGAAGAAACCCATTGCATCAAACGTTGGGATGCGGCACCGGAACTTCCGGGGGCTATGCAGTTCGGAAAGTATATCACCGCAAAAGGCGTATTGGCATCTGTAGGACATACACAGGCTGAATTTGAAGATATCCAGACTGCGTATGAGGTAGGATATACGCATGCTACCCATTTCTACAATGCTATGCCCGGATTTCACAAACGGAAGGAATATAAGTATGAAGGTACGGTAGAAAGTATTTATTTGATTGATGATATGACAGTGGAAGTCGTGGCCGATGGCATTCATGTGCCTCCTACCATTCTTCGTCTGGTCTATAAGATAAAAGGAGTGGAGCGTACGTGCCTGATCACTGATGCGCTGGCTTGTGCGGCAAGTGACAGTAAGACTGCTTTTGATCCGCGTGTCATTATCGAAGACGGTGTGTGCAAACTGGCAGACCGCTCTGCATTGGCAGGAAGTGTGGCGACGATGGACCGTTTGATCCGTACGATGGTGCAGAATGCTGAAATTCCTTTGGCGGATGCTGTGAGGATGGCTTCCGAGACTCCGGCCCGTATCATGGGAGTGCTCGACCGCAAAGGTACGTTGGAACGTGGCAAGGACGCGGATATTATTGCTTTGGATAGAGATCTGAATGTAAGAGCGGTCTGGGCGATGGGACAATTGGTAGAAGGTACAAACAAGCTGTTTTAACGACTAAAAAAGAAAACGATGTTAACTCAAATAATCAACGGTAGAATACTTACTCCGCAAGGCTGGCTGAAAGACGGCTCTGTATTGATTTGTGATGGAAAAATATTAGAGGTAACCAACAGTGATCTGGCAGTTATCGGTGCAACAGTGATTGATGCGAGAGGAATGACAATCGTACCGGGATTTGTCAGTATGCATGCGCATGGTGGCGGCGGCCATGATTTTACCGAAGCAACGGAGGAGGCTTTCCGTATCGCAGCAACTGCTCATTTGAAGCATGGAGCTACCGGCATATTTCCTACTTTGTCATCTACTTCGTTTGAGAGGATATATCAGGCGGTCGATGTTTGTGAGAAGCTGATGAAGGAACCGGAGTCTCCGATTCTCGGTCTGCATATCGAAGGGCCTTATCTGAATCCGAAGATGGCAGGAAGCCAGTATGACGGTTTTCTGAAAACTCCCGATGAAAATGAATATGTGCCGCTGTTGGAACATACTTCCTGTATCAAGCGCTGGGATATCAGTCCCGAATTGCATGGGGCACATGATTTTGCAAAATACACTCGTTCCAAGGGAATTATGACAGCCGTTACTCATACGGAGGCTGAATATGATGAGATTAAGGCAGCGTATGCGGTAGGATTCTCGCATGCTGCTCATTTCTATAATGCGATGCCCGGTTTTCATAAACGTCGCGAATATAAATATGAAGGTACGGTAGAGAGTGTATATCTGACAGATGGAATGACGGTAGAAGTTATTGCAGACGGTATTCACTTGCCTGCTACTATTCTGAAACTGGTTTATAAACTGAAAGGGGTAGAGAATACTTGTCTGGTGACTGATGCGTTGGCTTATGCTGCCAATGAAGGGAACGAGCCGATTGATCCGCGTTATATTATTGAGGACGGAGTATGTAAGATGGCGGATCATTCTGCATTAGCCGGTAGTCTGGCGACTATGGATGTGTTGGTTCGTACGATGGTGAAGAAAGCAAGTATTCCTTTGGAAGATGCCGTGCGTATGGCTTCCGAAACTCCTGCCCGTCTGATTGGTGTGAGCGATCGGAAAGGGGCATTGTCTAAAGGTAAAGATGCTGATATTGTGATACTTGATAAGGAATTGAATGTACGGTGTGTCTGGTCGATGGGAAAAGTTGTTCCGGGGACAGATAGGTTGCTGCATAAATGATAAGTGCTATCTGTTAAATCTGAAAATAGAAAGTCCGAACCTTTAAATTGCAAAAAGCAATTGGGATTCGGACTTTTTCAGTAAGAAAAGTAGTAATGTGAGTACTCTATATTCTATTTTATCATGAAAATAGAGTCGTTTCTATAAACTCTTTCAATTGAACCTTATTCATTGTACCGAGTTTCATTATCGGTTTGCCATTCACCGGGCAAAGCAAAAGGTTGGGAATTGTCCGAATCTTGAATGCACTTTCCAGTTCCTCTTCCTGATCGACGTCTACTTTATAAATGTCCAGTCTCCCTTTATATTCTTCTGCTAATTGGTCCAATATGGGTGATAATGCCTTGCAATAACCACACCATGGAGCATGAAAATCGACTAAACAAGGTTTATCCCCTTTATATTCCCAATTATCCGGATAAGACTGATAATCAGCAATTTTCTCAACAAAACTTTCTTTGGTTAAATCTATAATTTTCATATTTCCTGTTTTTAATGATTCATTATTTATTTCTACTTTGCAAAGATAGGGGTATGGTAGAGAAAGAGGGATAGCCATTCTTCCTGTTGTGTTTACAATTTTTCCTTTCCCTAGATATTTTCTAATCAAATTCTAATCTGAAATGAGAGCCTTATAATCGCTTTTATCCGGTCTCTCCCGTTGCAGAGTTGTACTTTTGTCGCAAAACAAATTAAGGTAACAAAAAGATTGCGATGAACAGAGCATTTTTATTTTTACTATTTCTTCTATTGGCAGGAAAGATGTGTGCGCAACAGGTTGCAGGCACATTGACACTGAAAGAAGCAGAGCAGCGTTTTTTAGAGCGCAATTTATCGTTGATAGCCGAGCGGTACAATATCGACATGGCACAGGCGCAGGTATTACAAGCCAAATTGTTTGAAAATCCGGTCATTTCGCTGGAACAGAATGTCTACAACCGATTGAACGGGAAGTATTTTGATTTTGGAAAAGAAGGGGAAGCTGTTGTTGAAATAGAACAGGTGATCCATCTTGCCGGTCAGCGGAACAAGCAAGTCCGGCTGGAAAAAATCAATAAGGAAATAGCTGAATACCAGTTTGAAGAAGTAATGCGGACGCTCCGTCAGGAATTGAATGAAAAGTTTGTAGAAGTCTACTTTCTTTCTAAGTCCATTGCCATCTATGAAAAGGAAGTAAATTCCCTGCAAGTACTTTTGGGCGGAATGAAAATTCAGCAGGAAAAGGGAAACATCTCTTTAATGGAAATTTCCCGTCTGGAATCCATGCTCTTCTCCTTGAGGAAAGAGAAGAACGAACGGGAGAATGATTTACTGACTACCAGGGGAGAACTGAATTTATTACTGAACCTTCCGGAAGATACACAAGTTCAACTCTCATTAGACGAAGAAGTACTGCAACAACTGGACCTGTCGCAATTATCATTTGCAGACCTGAAAGCAATCATCAATGAACGGCCCGACCAAAAGATTGCCCGAAGCACAGTGAATGCCTCCCGTGCAAATCTGAAACTACAGAAGTCAATGGCCTTTCCCGAGTTCTCTGTGAAAGGGAATTATGACCGTGTAGGAAACTTTATCAATGACTATTTCGCGATAGGAGTAAGCCTGTCCGTACCTATCTTCAACCGTAATCAGGGAAATATCAAAGCAGCCCGCTTCAGTATCCAGCAGGCGGGAGTGCAGCAGGAATATGCTGCCAATCGTGCCGATATGGAACTCTTCACCGCTTATACGTCTCTGGAGAAAGCGACTCAACTCTATCAATCCACTAATATGGACCTGGAACGTAACTTCGAGAAATTGATCACAGGAGTCAATGAGAATTTCACCAGAAAGAATATCAGCCTGCTGGAATTTATCGACTATTATGACAGCTATAAAGAAACCTGTATCCAACTATACGAGATAAAGAAAAACGTATTTCTCGCTATGGAAAACCTGAATACAGTTGTCGGACAAAATGTATTGAACTACTAATAAACCGACCAATATGAAACGATTAAAGATCACAATCCATAAATTATCAAAGACTATGAACTGGAATAAATTTCTTCCTTGTATATTGTTTGGCAGCCTTTTGGGAGCATGCTCCGGAAAAGGAGAACAACCCAAAGTAGAACCGACTACACTATGCCTGACGGACAGCCTGCTGAGAATCGTATCCGTCGATACCGTGCACGTCTGTGAAGTGGTAGATGAACTGACATTGAATGGACGGGTCACTTTCAATCAGGATCAGGTGGCAAATGTGTATCCGATGTTCGGAGGAACCGTGACGGAACTGCGTGCCGAAATAGGAGACTTTGTTCACAAAGGAGAAGTGCTGGCAGTGATCCGTAGCGGGGAAGTGGCGGATTATGAGAAACAATTGAAAGAAGCTGAACAACAACTCTTGCTGGCCCGGCGGAACATGGATGCCACACAGGATATGTACACTTCCGGCATGGCATCGGATAAAGATGTACTTCAGGCCAAGCAGGAACTGGCAACTGCGGAAGCGGAAGAAAGACGAATCAAAGAAATATTCTCCATTTATCACTTCTCCGGAAATGCTTTTTATCAGCTCAAATCTCCCGTATCAGGCTTTATTGTGGAAAAGCAGATTAGCAGGGATATGCAGCTGCGCCCCGACCAGGGGGATGCGCTGTTTACGATTTCCGGTCTGTCCGATGTATGGGTGATGGCGGATGTGTATGAAAGTGATATTAGTAAGGTTTCCGAGGGAGCTGATGTCCGTATCTCGACTTTGGCATATCCGGAAAGGACATTTACAGGTACGATCGACAAGGCCTATCACCTGTTGGACAGTGAAAGTAAGACAATGAACGTACGCATCAAACTGAAAAACGAGGATTACTTGCTGAAGCCGGGTATGTTTACAAACGTGAGCGTGAAGTGTAAAGCGGAAGATACTTCCATGCCTCGTATCGACTCCCATGCGCTGGTGTTCGAGGGAGGAAAGAATTATGTGGTCACAGTAGAGCCTGACCAGCGTCTGAAGATAAAGGAAGTAGACGTTTACAAACAGTTGAGCAAGGAATGTTATGTCCGTTCCGGTCTTTCCGAAGGAGACAGGGTACTGAATAATAATGTATTGTTAGTGTATAATGCTTTGAATGCGGATTAAAAATCAGAGAATAGTATGCATAAATTCATAGATAATATAGTAGCCTTCTCGCTGAAGAATAAGTTCTTTATATTCTTCTGTACGGTGATTGCCGTTATAGCCGGAGCCGTCTCATTCAAACATACGCCGATAGATGCCTTTCCGGATGTAACGAATACAAAAGTGACGATCATCACGCAATGGGCGGGCCGTAGTGCGGAAGAGGTGGAGAAATTTATCACGATTCCCATTGAGATAGCCATGAATCCCGTACAGAAAAAAACGGATATTCGTTCGACCACTCTTTTCGGACTTTCTGTGATCAATGTAATGTTCGAAGATCGTGTTGATGACTTTACAGCCCGTCAGCAAGTCTACAATTTGCTGAATGATGCCGATCTTCCCGAAGGCGTGACTCCCGAAGTACAGCCTTTGTACGGACCTACCGGAGAAATCTATCGCTACACCCTGCGCAGTGACAGACGTAGTGTACGCGATTTGAAAACGATTCAGGACTGGGTGATCGAACGAAATCTCCGTTCGGTATCAGGTGTAGCTGATATCGTCAGTTTCGGTGGCGAGGTGAAGACATTCGAAGTGAGCGTGAATCCTCATCAGTTGATTAATTACGGAATTACCTCTCTCGAACTTTATGACGCGATAGCCAAGAGTAATATCAATGTAGGAGGAGATGTCATCACGAAAAGTTCTCAGGCATACGTAGTCCGGGGAATCGGTTTGATAAACGATCTGGATGAATTGCGAAACATTGTAGTGAAGAACATCAACGGAACGCCGATTCTCGTAAAGAACCTGGCAGATGTTCACGAATCCTGCCTGCCCCGCCTCGGACAAGTGGGACGAATGGATGAGAACGATGTCGTTCAGGGAATTGTGGTGATGCGTAAAGGGGAGAACCCCGGTGAAGTCATTGCAAATCTGAAAGATAAGATAGAAGAATTGAATCAGAATGTACTTCCTGAAGATGTACGGATAATACCGTTCTACGACCGTGAGGACTTGGTGAACCTGGCGGTAAAAACGGTGACCCATAATCTGATTGAAGGAATATTGTTGGTTACGTTTATTGTGTTAATCTTCATGGCAGATTGGCGGACAACCGTGATTGTTGCGGTGATTATTCCATTAGCTTTGTTATTCGCATTTATTTGTTTACGCGTGATGGGGATGTCTGCCAATCTGCTTTCTATGGGGGCCATTGACTTTGGTATTATTATCGATGGGGCAGTGGTGATGGTGGAAGGTGTGTTTGTCGCTTTGGACAAGAAGGCGAAAGAGGTGGGAATGCCCGCATTCAATGTGATGTCCAAGATGGGACTGATCCGTCATACCGCCAAGGATAAGGCAAAAGCGGTATTTTTCTCCAAACTGATCATCATTACTGCCTTAATTCCTATTTTCTCTTTTCAGAAAGTGGAAGGAAAAATGTTCTCACCTTTGGCATATACATTGGGTTTTGCTTTGCTGGGTGCGCTTATTTTCACATTAACGCTGGTTCCCGTCATGTCGTCCATGTTGCTGAAAAAGAATGTACGCGAAAAGAACAACCGCTTTGTCCATTTCATCAATCAAAAGTGCACGGCTCTTTTTGATACCTTCTATGCTCATCGCAAGCTGACTATCGGACTGGCAACCGTAGTTGCAGGAGTCGGTTTATGGCTTTTCTCTTTCCTCGGGACGGAGTTTCTTCCTCAGCTCAACGAAGGTTCGATCTACATCCGTGCTACGCTGCCGCAAAGTATATCGCTGGATGAATCCGTAACGCTGGCAAATAAGATGAGAAAGAAACTATTGACTTTCCCCGAAGTGAGGCAGGTACTGTCTCAAACCGGACGTCCCAACGACGGAACGGATGCAACCGGATTTTATAATATTGAGTTTCACGTAGATATTTATCCGGAGAAAGACTGGGAAAGCAAACTGACCAAACTGCAGCTTATCGACAAGATGCAGGAAGATTTATCCATTTATCCCGGCATTGACTTTAACTTTTCGCAGCCGATTACGGATAATGTGGAAGAAGCGGCTTCCGGTGTAAAAGGTTCTATTGCGGTGAAAGTGTTCGGTAAGGATTTGTACGAATCGGAAAAACTGGCCGTCCAGATTGATAAGATCTTAAATACCGTGCAGGGAATTGAAGACTTGGGAGTGATTCGCAATATCGGCCAGCCGGAACTTCGTATTGAACTGAACGAACGTCAGTTGGCACGTTATGGAGTGGCTAAGGAAGATGTTCAGTCTATCATTGAAATGGCTATTGGCGGGAAGTCAGCTTCGCTGTTGTATGAGGACGAACGGAAATTTAATATCATGGTGAGGTATAGTGAAGAGTTCCGTCAGAATGAAGAGGAGATAGGTAAGATACTGGTTCCGGCGATGGACGGAACGATGGTGCCTATTAAGGAACTGGCAGATATCACTACGATTACAGGACCATTATTGATCTTCCGTGACAACCATGCTCGTTTCTGTGCTGTCAAGTTCTCGGTGAGAGGACGGGATATGGGTACGGCAGTTGCCGAAGCGCAGAAAAAGGTAAATGCTTCCGTCCATTTACCGGCTGGATATTCTTTGAAATGGACGGGTGATTTTGAGAATCAGCAGCGTGCTTCGAAACGTCTGGCACAGGTAGTACCTATCAGCATTGCCATTATTTTTATTATTCTGTTTATTCTCTTCTCCAATGCAAGAGATGCAGGACTGGTATTGCTGAATGTACCGTTTGCTGCCGTGGGAGGTATCGCAGCCCTTCTGATAACGGGCTTCAATTTCTCTATATCGGCGGGTATCGGTTTTATCGCCTTGTTCGGTATCTGCATACAGAATGGAGTTATTATGATTTCCGATATCAAGGCAAATCTGAAACTGGGTTCGCCTTTACAGGAGGCCACTAAAGAAGGAGTCCGATCACGTATCCGCCCTGTGATAATGACGGCGGCTATGGCAGCTATCGGTCTGTTGCCTGCGGCTATGAGTCATGGTATCGGTTCGGAATCACAGCGTCCGCTGGCGATTGTCATTATCGGCGGATTGATAGGAGCGACTTTCTTCGCCCTGTTCATCTTCCCGCTGATTGTGGAAGTAGTGTATGAACGAATGCTATATGATAAAAACGGAAAATTATTGCAAAGACGTATCTAATTCATTTTCTATTCTTTCTATGAAAGAAACGGCATAGATTAAATTTTAATTTCGTTTTCAGTAGGTAGAAGTGAGGAAGGGACAAAAGTCGGTTGAATCAGAAGATCACCCGTACTTTTGTTCCTTTTTCTATTTCCGAAGATATCTCCAGCCTGGCGTTGTAGACAGATACTATTTTCAGAGTCAGGCTGAGGCCGATGCCCTGACCTGCATAGTCATGTGTGTTGCTGCCCCGATAGAAAGACTGGAATATATGTTCTATTTCTTCCGGAGGAATGCCGATGCCCTGATCTTTTATTTCAAGAACGAGGTGTTGATCTTTCCGGCTGAGCGTAATGTCTACTTCCTTTTCTGAATATTTGCAGGCGTTATCGATGATATTCTTTAAAGCTATTTTGAGCAGATAAGGATTGGCCTTTACAGTGGCAGCCTTACCTGTTTCTTCATGATGGAACCGGATTCGTTCGTTCGTTTTTATTAAGTCATCCAGCATATCCGGCAGAGACACTGCCTCCATATTGCTTTTTAAGAGCTCTTCATCCTGACGTGAAAGGAAAAGAAGATGGCGGATCAGATTGGAGATTCGCTTGCTTTCGGATGAGATTCGTTGCAGGGCTTCGATATATTCTCCGGTACTTCTTTCTTTCAGCAGACTGATTTCGCATTCTCCCTGTATGGCGGTTATGGGGTTGTTCAGTTCATGCGAAGCATGGCTGACAAAGGACTTTTCAGCTTTGAAAGCACTGTCCAGACGGTCGAGCATGCTATTCAGTGTTTTGATCATGTCTTCCAGTTCATCGTTGTTTCCGGTCGTCTTTAACCGGCGGTTCAGACTGTTGGCTCGTATCCTCTTCAGCTCCTTCAGTATATGCTGCAGGGGGATAAGAATACGGCCGGAATAGATTTTCCCGACTAAATAAATCAGGATGGAACTGAATAAAACCAGAAAGATGGAGAGAAGCAAGAGGTGTTCTTTGATTTCTGCACCGTACACATTCCGGGACATGACGAGGACGATGAAATTCCCTTCATTATCGGGATAATAAAGGGCGGCTCCCAACTGGTCTTTGTATTTAAAAGAAAAAGGGATGCTGTCTTCACCGGCTATCAGGAGTGCCTGCTGATGCTGGGTCAGATATTTGTTCAGAGTGTCACGGACTTCGGAGAGACTGTCCATATTTAAAAGAATCTCATGAGCTTCGGGCAGGAGTTCGTCATATTTGCGCTGGATAATCTGGTAACTCTGTTCGTCTACTTCGTCTTTCTCCCAGTGCTTTTGTGCGGTCAGATATGCTTTTTCACGAAGGTAGGAGGCATAGAGTTTATTGATAAACTGTGTGCTGAAAAGATAGAATACGGCAATAATGATGATAGTTGTCAGTACACTGAGCAACGTATAGAAGAGAGCTATTTTAGAACCTATTTTCATACACGGATTTATTTGATGGATGTTCAGGCATTCATGATATATCCTAATCCTACTACCGTATGAATCAGTTTCTTGTCGAAGTCACGGTCTATCTTTACCCGTAGATAATTGACGTATACGTCTACGATGTTGGTATTTGTATCAAAGTTCTTGTCCCATACGTCTTTGAGCAGCGTAATGCGTGACAAGGCTACCCCCTGGTGAGTCATGAAATATTCGAGCAGGCGGTATTCTTTTACGGTGAGATCGATATCCGCATCACCTCTTTTTGCCCGTCTGGTGTTACAGTCCAATACCAAATTGTCGCAAGTCAGTTGATTGGTTACAGCCTCCTTGTTTCGTCGCAGCAGCGCCTTGATACGTGCTTCCAGTTCCTGAAAACTGAAAGGCTTGACGAGATAATCGTCTGCTCCTGCATCCAGTCCTTTTACAATGTCTTCGGTAGTGCCTAAAGCCGTCAGCATAATGACCGGTGTCTGGTAACCGAACATCTGCCGATAGAGATGGCAAAGTTCGAGCCCGTTTATTTTCGGCATGATAATATCCAGAATTACAAGGTCGAAAGGTTCTTCCTGAAGGATTCTCCAACCCGTATTTCCGTCATGACAGACTGTTACCGAATGTCTGAACTCTTTCAGTCCCCGTTCAATAAAGGAGGCGATATTGACTTCATCTTCTGCTAATAGTATCTTGGCCATAAATCTACATTGTTTATATGCAAAGATACTTTTTCTTTGTATCCGAAGAAAGAAAAACGGCATACATTTAAGTGTTTCTCCTTTCTGAACTGTATTATATATAAACAGACGATTATACTATGAAAGTAAAACATTTAGTTGGAGCTTTTCTGTGTGTGCTGGGATGCTATGCTTGTAGTAGCCCGAAAACAGAGGTCCAGTCACCGGACGGACATATCAAGATGACATTGACGGTAGACGAAAACGGCAAACCGTTTTATAATGTGTCGGTGGATGACTCCCTCTTGATAGAAAATTCAGCCATGGGCTTTACGGCGGCTAACGGCATCATTCTGGGAGAAGGTTTTCAGGTGAAGAACACGACTTTCAGCAGTGAAGACGAAACTTGGACACAGCCGTGGGGAGAGAATAAAAAGAACCGGAATCATTATAACGAAATGGCAGTCAATCTGACAAATGAAGATCATGTACAACTGACGCTTCGTTTTCGTGTATTTGATGATGGAATCGGTTTCCGCTATGAATATACGGTACCGACTGTAGATTCTTTATTGATAACCGACGAACTGACTACTTTCCGTTTCCATCGTGACGGAACTTCGTGGTCGATTCCCGCCAGTGCCGAAACATATGAACTACTCTATCAACAACAACCGATTTCCGAAGTGGAAACGGCCAATACACCTTTTACATTCAAGACTGCGGATGGAGTTTACGGAAGTATACACGAAGCCGCTTTGTATGATTTCCCGGAAATGACTCTGAAGCAAATCGGTCATTATACATTGAAAGCGGAACTTGCCCCGTGGCCTGACGGCATTAAGGCGCGTAAGGGAAATCACTTCACGACCTCATGGCGCACCGTACAGATCGCACCGGAAGCTGTCGGTTTGATCAACTCTTCGCTGATTCTGAATCTGAATGATCCTTGCGTACTGGAAACTACGGACTGGATTCGCCCGCTGAAATATGTAGGAGTGTGGTGGGGGATGCATCTCGGCGTAGAAACCTGGAAGATGGACGAACGTCACGGAGCTACTACTGCCAATGCAAAGAAATACATAGATTTTGCCGCAGCCAATCATATCGAAGCTGTCCTGTTCGAAGGTTGGAACGAAGGTTGGGAAAGTTGGGGCGGTATGCAGAGCTTTGATTTCACTAAGCCATACGCGGATTTCAATATTGATGAAATCGTACGTTATGCCAAAGAGAAAGGTGTTGAAATCATGGGACATCATGAGACCGGAGGGAATATTCCTAACTATGAACGTCAGATGGATCATGCCATGCAATGGTATACCGATCATGGTATCCACCTCCTGAAGACGGGATATGCAGGCGCATTTCCGGACGGATATCTGCATCATAGCCAATACGGTGTCAATCACTATCAACGGGTAGTGGAAACTGCCGCCCGTCATCAAATGACTCTGGATGCACACGAACCGATCAAAGATACCGGTATCCGTCGTACATGGCCGAATATGATGACACGCGAGGGGGCAAGAGGCATGGAATGGAATGCGTGGAGTGAAGGCAATCCTCCTTCTCATCACGTGATGTTACCGTTCACCCGCCTGCTGTCCGGTCCGATGGATTATACGCCGGGAACTTTTGATATTCTGTTCTTGAAAACGAAGGATTCTCCGCGCCGACAGAAGTGGAACGATCAGGATAAAGGCAATAGCCGTGTGAATACGACGCTGGCTAAACAACTGGCTAATTGGGTAATCCTGTATTCTCCTTTGCAGATGGCTTCGGATATGATCGAGCATTATGAAGGACATCCGGCATTCCAGTTCTTCCGTGATTTTGATCCGGATTGTGATGAATCGAAAGCACTGGCAGGTGAACCGGGAGAGTTCATTGCAGTGGTACGTAAAGCAAAAGGCAATTATTTCCTGGGAGCAGCTACCAATGAAAGCCCCCGTACTTTAGAAGTAAAACTGGACTTCCTGGAACCAGGCAAGCAGTATAAGGCTGTCATCTATGCGGATGGCGAAAAGGCTGACTGGAAAACGAATCCTACCGATTATAAGATTACGGAACAGATTGTAACATCTGAAAATACGTTGAGTATACGGATGGCTCCCGGAGGCGGGCAGGCTGTTTCGTTTATAAAAAGTAATAGGTAGTAAGTAATAGGTAATAGGTAATAAGTAATAGGTGAGGGTAATAAGTGAGGTTGTTAAAGTAGAGAGATTGTCGGAGGATAACAAGATAAAATTAAGTTGGTTAGGTTAGACTGAAAAAACGGTGGACAGAGTTTTGATACCTGTTCACCGTTTTTGTTTTTATTGAGTATGGTTTTGAAAGGATGTGTTATCCTTTTGCTTCCTGATACATAAAGCGTTTGATTGATTTCTTCGCAGTCTTTTCAAATTCCTCGAAATGGATTTTGACTTTGCTTATCTGAGAATAATTGGGAAGCTGCTGATTCAGTTCAACACGATTGGCTTCCATAACTTTTATGATATCGGCCTGTTGCAAGCCATGGGCAAAAGCATCGTCAAAGTCCGGATAAATCAGTGCGACCAACTTGTCGTGCTGCAAAACGATCAGTGACTCGGCAACATAAGGCATATTATTCAGTTTGCTTTCTATCTCTTCCGGATAGATATTCTGTCCGCTGGAAGTCAGAAGCAGATTCTTGCTACGACCGCGAACTGTCACATATCCTTCGTCGTCGATTGTTCCTAAATCACCCGTGTGAAGCCATCCGTTGGCATCAATAATTTGTGCCGTCGCTTCCGGATTTTTATAATATCCCAGCATCATATTCATTCCCCTGCATACGATTTCTCCGGCATGTGTTTTAGGGTCGGGCGAGTCGATGCGGACTTCCATTCGGGTGGTTGCCTTGCCGCAGGAAGCCAGTTTCAGTGTTTCCCAACGGCTGGAGCAAATAATCGGGCCACATTCGGTCATACCGTAAGCGATGGTGTAGGGAAAGCCTATCTTTTTGAGGAACGCTTCTACTTCGGCATTGAAAGGAGCACCACCGATAATGATTTCATCGAAGTTCCCACCGAAGATTTCCATAGCAGCCTGCCGCGCCAACGATTTGATTTTATCGTTTACAATGGGCACTTTAAGCAATAGTTTACCGATTTTGCTGTCCACTCTCGGAAGAATATCTTTTTTGATAATTTTCTCTACGATCAAAGGTACACAGGAGATCACTCTTGGCTTTATTTCTGCAAAAGACTGCGCAATAATCTTCGGAGACGGCATACGTGTCAGGAAGTAAATGTGCGCTCCGGCAGAGAAACCATATAAGAAATCGTATACCATGCCGAATACATGACCCATCGGAAGCATGGAAACGATGTGATCGCCCGCTTTCACGGGAAGCATCTCGAAACAGTATGCCACGTTCGACCAAATACTGCGGTAGGGGAGCATGACTCCTTTGGAATATCCGGTAGTGCCGGAGGTATAATTGATGATAGCCAGTTCTTCCGGACGGTCCTTCCGGTAACAGATATGTTCGGGGCGGAAATTCTTCGGATAACGCTGACCGTAAATAGCGTTCCGGTGTTCGAAGGCGTAAGTCAGTTTCTCGTTGCGCGATACCAATGCAGTGAAATCGGTGAGTGAAGCGATACCTTCCAGTAGCGGCATTGCGTCTTCATTCAGATTTTCCCATGCCTGATCGCCGACAAAGAGTAATTTGGCTTCGGAGTGATTGACGATATTGTGAATATTATCCGCTTTGAACTCATGCAGAATAGGAACGATGACGGCTCCGTAAGTGATAGTGGCTAAGAAGGTGACTCCCCAATGGGCACTGTTCCGGCCGCAGACTGCTATTTTATCTCCTGGCTGGATACCGGCACTTTCCAATACAATGTGAAACTTGGCTATCTTGCGCGCTACATCCTTATATTGAAGCGTGATTCCTTTGTAGTCTGTCAATGCATCTTTATCCCAGTTTTTAATGATGCTCTGTTCAATATAATCAATGAACTGATGTTCTTGTTCCATTCGATTTTTGCACATTTGATTTAAAATTGCGCAAAAATAACATTTCATTAACGGAAACCGAAGTTTACAATTAAGTTTTACGGTTAATTAACGGGGGAGGAAAGCTGACTAAAAAGTCAGTAGTACCTTTAAATGGGGCTGACTAAAAAGTCGGTAGTATCTTAACTCTCCTCCTTCGGGAAGGAGGAGTCCCCGTAGGGGGAGGTGGTAGGTGAACACATAACTCTGTTGTTTACAATAGAATAGGAATAAACCTTATTTTACCTACCACCCCGGCTTTCAGCCACCTCTCCTTTCCGAAAGGAGGGGAATTGGAGATACTATTGACTTTTTAGTCAGTCCCTATAAACATCAGGATTCGCTGTTGGCTTCCTCGTCCTCTTTGGGCTTTTCGGAGATGAGCAGCAATTTATCGTTCACATGCAGTTTCAGCGTTCCGTTCGGTATCAGGAACTCATCCCCACGTTTCACAATCATTACCAGCGTGCCTTTGGGGAGATTCATATCTTTCAGCGTATCTGCCTCTTCCAGCATTTCCTGTGTGATAGTCATATCTTTGAGGTCTGTATCAATCTCTTCCGGAAGTTCCACTCCGAAATCATTCCCCGTCTTTTCCAGCGGTTTGGACAGATGTAACAGGCGGGCAACGAAAGAAACCGTTGTTCCCTGCACTACCAGTGAAACGATTGTGATGAAGAATACGACATTAAAGATAATATTCGATCCTTCGACTCCTGCAACCACCGGATAAGTGGCGAAGATAATGGGAACTGCTCCACGCAATCCTACCCAGGAGACGAACAGCCGCGATTTCATTGTAATCTTCCGGAACGGAAGCAAACAGAGGAACACACTTAACGGGCGACCGATCACAATCATGAAGACACCGATCAATAGTGCTACTGCTGCAACTTCCAGCATTTCATGAGGATTAACGAGAAGTCCGAGGCAGAGGAACATGATGATCTGGAACAACCAGGTAAGTCCGTCCATGAACGTATAAATGTCTTTGCGGTGCATGATCTTGTTGTTTCCTACCATGATACCTGCGATATATACGGCAAGGTAACCATTTCCTTTCAGTAAATCAGTGATAGAGAAGGTGAAGAAAACAAACGCCAGCAACAAGATAGGATACAACGCCTGATTGTCGATGTTGAGCTTGTTCAGCATACGGATAGCCAGTTTTCCGAGCACGTATCCGGCAGCCGCGCCGACTATAAACTGAATGATGAAAGAAGCGGCGATAGCCCCGACTCCCATACCTGCCGATTGGATAAACTGTATCAGGACAATGGTGAGCATGTATGCCATCGGGTCGTTACTTCCACTTTCCAGCTCCAGCATGGGGCGGAGGTTGTGTTTCAGATTCATCTTCTGCGAACGTAGGATGGCGAACACCGAAGCCGAGTCCGTAGAGGACATGGTAGATGCCAGTAGCAATGACGTGGTGATAGGCAGATAGATATTCGTCCAGCTCATTCCGGACAGCCACCAGATAAATAATCCGGTGAAAAGAGCGGTTAGTAGAACTCCGACGGTAGAAAGCACGATACCTGGACCTAAAATGGGTTTGATTTCTCTGAATTTCGTATCCATACCTCCCGAAAACAGGATGATGCTTAAAGCAACCATACCGATGAATTGCGCATCTTTTGCGTCATGAAACTGGAGTCCGAGTCCGTCACTTCCGAACAACATTCCTACTACGAGGAACAGTAATAAGGTGGGCACTCCGAAGCGATATCCTGTTTTTCCGACAACGATGCTTACGAAAAGTAAGATAGAACCAATTAGTAGGGTGTTTTCTGCTGTAAATATCATAGGCAATATATTATTAAGTTATTAAATGTGTCGTAATAGGTCTCACCGTGCGAAGTTACACATTATTTAAAACAAATAAAGAGTCTTTTTGGATGTATTTTTGTGAAAAAAGGTAGTTAAATTGTCTAAAAAGATTAATTTTGCACTCAATTAATCTACATCATACTTATGGATTCAAACAATCTTACTCCTTTACGGAAAGGAGTGGTAGGAGTACAATTCTTGTTTGTAGCTTTCGGAGCTACGGTACTCGTGCCGCTTTTAGTGGGGCTTGACCCTTCCACCGCCTTGTTCACAGCCGGCATTGGTACACTCATTTTTCATGCGGTTACCCGGGGGAAAGTGCCTATCTTTTTAGGAAGTAGTTTTGCGTTTATTGCTCCGATAATAAAAGCGACAGAACTTTACGGATTAGCGGGCACTCTGTCCGGAATGGTGGGCGTCGCATTGGTTTATTTTGTAATGAGCGCGTTGGTCAAATGGCAAGGGGTGAGGGTGATTGAACGTCTGTTTCCTCCGGTGGTTATTGGGCCGGTTATTATTCTGATCGGTTTGTCACTCGCGGGGACAGGAGTAAATATGGCGAAGGAGAACTGGGTGCTGGCCTTGTTGTCGCTGGTTACGGCAGTCGTTGTCTCGATGAAAGCGAAAGGACTTTTGAAGTTGATTCCTATCTTTTGCGGTATCATTGTCGGTTATCTGGCGGCATGGCTTTTCTATGATCTGGATTTGTCCGGTGTGAGGGATGCGGCATGGATCGGGCTGCCGCAGTTCGTGTTTCCCAAGTTCTCATGGGAGCCGATACTGTTTATGATTCCGGTAGCTATTGCTCCGGTGATAGAGCATATCGGAGATGTATACGTAGTCAATACAGTTACAGGAAAAGACTTCGTGAAAGATCCCGGTCTGCATCGTACGTTGTTGGGCGATGGGCTGGCTTGCTGCTTTGCCGGATTGGTCGGCGGTCCTCCGGTGACGACTTATTCGGAGGTGACGGGTGCGATGTCATTAACGAAAATCACCAATCCGCAAGTCATCCGGATTGCTGCCATATCCGCTATCTTATTCTCCGTTGTCGGTAAAATCAGTGCGTTGTTGAAATCCATTCCGAGTGCGGTATTGGGGGGAATTATGCTTTTGCTGTTCGGAACCATCGCTTGTGCCGGAATAGGTAATCTGGTGAATAACTGTATTGATCTGAGCCGTACAAGAAACATCATCATTGTCTCTCTGACATTGACTGTCGGCATTGGCGGAGCTGTTCTCACGTGGGGAGACTTTTCATTATCCGGCATCGGACTGGCTGCTTTGGTCGGAGTACTTCTTAATTTGATATTACCGAAGGACGATTGACTCTGTTCTTGAAATGGTCAGGACTGTGTCAAGGTTAATAGTAACTAAACTAGGACCGACTTTTAATCAGCCCCAGTTTAGTTACTGTTGACACCCCTCCTTTTTATATTTAATAGTTAAGGCTTAGAATGTATATACGTCTTGTGTTTATGACAAGAACTTCATAATATCTTCGTCTGCGGTACTGATGCCACCGATTCCGAATTGTTCGATCAATACGTTTTTTACGTTTGGTGAAAGGAAGGCCGGAAGAGTAGGTCCCAGATGAATATTCTTCACTCCCAGTGCCAGCAATGCCAGCAATACGATCACCGCTTTCTGTTCGTACCATGCGATGTTATATACGATAGGAAGTTTGTTGACGTCGTCCAATTCGAATACTTCTTTCAGTTTCAGTGCGATGACAGCCAGTGAGTAACTGTCGTTACATTGCCCTGCATCCAATACGCGGGGAATGCCGTTAATGTCCCCTAAAGCCAGTTTGTTGTATCTGTATTTAGCGCAACCGGCAGTCAGTATGACTGTATCTTTCGGAAGTTTCTCGGCAAATTCGGTATAATATTCACGACTTTTCATACGTCCGTCACATCCTGCCATAACGAAGAACTTGCGGATCGCTCCGCTTTTCACGGCTTCTACTACCTTATCCGCCAAAGCCACTACCTGTGCATGGGCAAAACCTCCGATCAACGTTCCGCTTTCGATGGCCGTCGGCGGTTGACATTGCTTGGCATGTGCAATCAGTGCGGAGAAATCTTTCGGTTTTCCGTCTTTGCGTTCGGGGATGTAGTGTGCTCCCTCCAGTCCGCAGGCTCCGGTGATGTAGATACGGTCTTTGTAAGAAGCGTTGGCACGCGGAGGAACGATGCAGTTGCTGGTAAATAGGATCGGTCCGTTGAAACTTTCAAACTCTTCTTTCTGTTTCCACCAGGCATTTCCATAGTTTCCTGCCAGATGCTTGTATTTTTTCAGTTGGGGGTAATAATGTGCGGGGAGCATTTCACTGTGAGTGTAAATGTCTATACCTGTTCCTTCGGTCTGTTCCAGCAATTCTTCGAGGTCTTTCAGATCATGGCCGCTGATAAGGATACCGGGATTATTGCGGACACCTAGATTCACTTCCGATATTTCCGGATTTCCGTAGCTGTTTGTATTGGCGGCATCCAGTTGTGCCATGGCGGAAACTCCGTGCTTGCCTGTTGCCAGAGTAAGCTGAACCAATTCTTCCATCGTAATATCATTGCGGGTGAGCTCGGCCAGTGCACTTTGCATAAAGGCGAAGATTTCCGGCGACTGGTATCCAAGGTTATGCGCATGCTCAACGTAAGCCGCCATACCTTTCAGTCCGTAGTGTACCAGTTCTTTCAGCGAACGGATATCTTCGTCGGGTGTGCGAAGTACTCCTACTGTCCTGGCTTTTTCTTCAAACTCATCTTCATTCCCATCCCAAAGACATTCGTCGGGAGCATTTGCAATGGTTACTTTGCTGGCGAGTTCGTTTTTCAGTTGTAATCCTTCTTTTATTTTTCTGATGATGGCCGCTTTGTCAAAATTGGCGTTAGTGATGGTGATGAACAGGGCATCGTAGATAAATTTGTCTGCTTCTTCAGAAGGATGTCCTTCCCGGCGCAGATGTTCGTTGTACACGGCGATTCCTCGTACTACAAAGAGCAGCAGGTCTTGCAGGTTAGCCACTTCGGATGTTTTTCCGCATACTCCTTTTAAGGTACAGCCTGTACCCATTGCGGTCTCTTGACATTGATAACAGAACATACTCATAACTTTTACGTTTTAATTAGTCTTATTTGATTATGAACGCAAAAGTAGGGGGAAAGTTTGAGGTAAGTTTGTAACCAATGTTACATTGGGCGAAAAAAAATCGGATGCTATGAGCTAAATAAAATTAGCTATAATCATATTCCGATTAACTATAATGAAAACAAGATTAGCTATAATGAAACCGGAGTGAACTCTTGGTCATTGAATCAGCCGGATCAGCCATTCTTTCTGTAAAATGGTAATCTGTTTCCGGTCGGCTATGATCATACCGTCTTCCTGCATGTGCGACAGTTCACGTGCCAAAGAAGGACGGGAGACACCAAAGTAATCGCTCAGTTCCTGTTGCGAGCGGTCGAGGGTGATCTGTAGCTGTTGCTGCTGTTTGCATAACCGTAGCAGATAAGATGCTATCTTTTGCCGGATAGTCTTGAAGGACATAAAGAAAAGCTTATCCGATAGGGTACGGGCATAATTGGCGGATAGATTCATATAATTCTCCAAAAACTGCTCGTTCCTACGAAAAAGCTCCAGTACGCTGGCTTTGGGGATTTCGATTACTTCCGTCGGTTCGTTGGCGGTCACTTCTACCGGAAAGCGATTCTCTTCTCCGAAAAGGAAAAGAGGGGCAAGGGCCCTTGGTGCGGCAATGTCTTCTACTTTGATGAGTCTTCCGGAATAGTCAATCATTTCGCCACGGACACTTCCTTTGGTCAGTATCACGAGACGGTTGCACACATCTCCCTGTCGTGCCAGTATTTCTCCTTTTCTATAAGATCGGGTGTGGAAACTGATCTCTTCCAGATTGGCGGATAACTTCTCCGGAGTAATCCCCCGGAATAATGGGTTATTGGTGAGTGCAGGTGTCATAGGCTGGTCTGTTATTTGAATTTTAATATGAATTTCGTTTCCTTATGGTCCGGTAACAGCGTGAGGCTTCCACCCGAAAGCCGCATGATTTGACGCGAAATACTTAGGCCGATTCCGCTGCCTCCTTCTTTGGTAGTGAAGAAAGGGATAAAAATATGCTCCGCTATTTCCGGTGGAATGACGGGACCGTTATTCTTTATCTCAATCAGCACCTCTTCCGTTTCGTTGCAATAAACCAGAATGTCGATTTGTCCGTCCGGCTGATCACCGATTGCCTGAATCGCATTTTTCAGAAGATTAATGACTACTTGCGAAATCAGATTCTCATCTGCATGCAGGATCAGGTCGGCAGGATCGATCTTTGTATGGAACGTGATGTGGTCACAAGGATTCTGATGGCGAGCAAGTTCCACCATTCGTTCGATGAATGCTTTCAAGTAAAACAATGAAGGTTCCGGAGTCGGTATCCGTGTGAATTTGCGGTAAGACTCCACGAAAGCAAGCAGTCCTTTTCCCGTGGTACTGATGGTTTGCAGTCCGTGACTGATCTCTTCATCCTTGTCCTCCACCATCGAGAGAAGCGTATCGCTGAGCGAAGTGATGGGAGTCACGGAGTTCATGATCTCATGAGTCAGTACTCGGGTCAGGCGAATCCATGAATCTATTTCCTTTTCGTCCAGCTCAATATTAATATCATTCAGTGCAAGGATGCGCAAATGTTCTTTGTGTACGTTGATTTCTGACACGCGAATGGACAGATTGACCGTTCCCCGTTCATTGTGAAACACCACTTGCAGCTTATCTCCAGAACAACAATTTTCTATCTTCTCCATCAGCGTAGCATCTACTTTACTCAATTGGCGGACATGGGTGAATACATTCAGTCCCAAAAGCCGGAGTGCTTCTTTGTTTTTCTGATAGACCGCTCCGTTATCATTGAGCACCAGCAGTCCCGTGCTGACAAAGTCAAGAATCAGTTCGTAGTACTTTTCCTGTTGGGCAGTCTCCGCTTTTACATTATATAAAATGTGGCCCACCCGATTGAGTGCCCGATTGATCTGTTTACTCTCGGGAGTACCGGACTCTTCGGGGAAACGGAAGGCACTGTCATTATTCTCCAACGCATCGATCATGAAGAGCACCTGCTTGATGTGCAGGCGATAAAGCCGGACTTGCCAGATGATACTTAAGATCAGCAGACAGGCACTGACGCTGAACCAGACATAAGACTGATGCACGCCCAAACAGATAGTCGCCAGACAGCAAATGACCGTCAGTGATACCCTGAACCAATATTGGTTGGCTACTTGTTGTAGAATCCGGTTCATAATCCGAATTTTTTCATCTTGTTATAGAGAGTCTGTCGGGTAATTCCCAGTTGCGCAGCTACTGCCGAAAGATTTCCTGCACAGGCATCCAGCGCTTTCCGTATCATTTGTACTTCCATCTCTTCCAAGGTGGAAATATTCTTCTCGGAAGTTTCTGTCTTTCGGGAGGATAACTGGAACAATTCCGCAGGGATTTGCAACCCGTCGTTAATGATGACCACCTTTTCGATTGCGTGCTCCAATTCGCGGATATTGCCGTACCAGGGATGCGCGGTAAGCTTTTCCTTTGCTGCCGGACTGAATTTCATCGGTTCCTTATCATATTGCTTGCAGAAGCGGATGATAAATCTTTCGGCAAGAGGGACAATATCTTCTTTCCGTTCTCTCAAAGGAGGGATTTCTATATGAATGGTGTTGATACGGTAGAGTAAGTCTTCCCGAAACTCTTCCCGGTCTACCATTTCCTGCAAATTCCGGTTGGTGGCGCATATCAGACGGATGTCAATAGGAATCGGAGTGTTACTTCCCACTCGCACGATACTTCTTCGTTGGATAGCCGTCAATAGTTTGGCTTGCAGGTGATAGGGGAGGTTTCCTATTTCATCCAGAAACAATGTGCTGTGATCGGCAGCCTCAAACTTTCCTGTCCGGTCGGTATGCGCATCGGTAAAAGAGCCTTTCACATGCCCGAAGAGTTCGCTTTCAAATAAAGATTCGGTGATTGCTCCCATGTCCACAGCAATCATTTCCTGTTGCCTGCGGTTGGAAAGAGCGTGAATTTCACGGGCAAGCATTTCTTTTCCTGTTCCGTTTTCACCGGTAATCAGGATATTGGCGTCTGTGGAGGCTACCTTTTCGATCAGTGTTCGGAGTTGTTGCATAGACTTGCTTTCTCCCCAATAGAGTGCCGGAGTGTTGACCGGTTCCTTTTTGTTTCCTGTCTTACGTCCTTGCTGTGCGGATGAGGCGGCAGCCTGTAGTGTTTCTACCAGTTTCTGATTATTCCAGGGCTTGACGATAAAGTCCGAAGCACCTTCTTTGATTCCCCGGATAGCGAGATCAATATCCGCATAAGCAGTAAAAAGTACGACAGGAAGCTCCCGTCGTACTTTCTTTATTTCGTGCAGCCAGAACAATCCTTCATTGCCGGTATTGATGCCCGAAGTGAAATTCATATCTAATAGTACCACTTCCGGTGTTTCCTCTCGTATCGCAGTGGTCAGTGTGACCGGTGACGACAGTGTGACGACTTTCGAAAAGTAGTTTTTTAAAAGGATTTGTACCGCTGTCAGCACCCCTTTATTATCGTCTACAATGATGATGGTTCCTGATTTACTCATGTCCGAATTGGTTTGTACGCTACAAACTTACGAAAAAGTAATTCATAATTCAAAATTCGGATTTGAATTTATAGCCATTGGAACTTTAATCCGAATGATAAACTCAGATAATCACGGGGACGGAGGTAGCTATTTGTTACACCACTGATCAGATAAAGATCGCATGTACTTATCTCGTAGAAGAAAGTCACGGACTTTGCCAGAAATCGGCGGTTAGGGTCAATATCATAGGTCAGCCGTTGTCCCATGAAAACATGGATACGCACCTTGCTTGAAAAACCATAGTATCCTTTCGGATAACGTTCCGGTTCGCTGACCCAGAACTGATTGCCGAATACGGTATTCAGATATAGTCCGCAGGAAAGCGGCTCGGTAGAGAATCCTTTCCCCAGGTTGATGCTCCAGGGCATATAGTTCTGTTTCAGTGTCATGGTCACTTTTGCCTTCTTGGACGAATACTTCGGGATAAATCCGAGCAACAGGTCAGTTTCCCACTGATTTCGTTTTCCGTAATCCCATCCGGTACCGAAGGAGAGTAATCCCATATTTCCGGCATATTGTATTTTAGAGTGGGTCGGAATGATGCGTTCCCAGTTTTTGCGGAAGCGATGTACACGTCTGTCGTAGCCGGTGCGAAGAACCGGTTCGGCAATATAAGGAAGTACTGTGTCTGCTTTGACTATTGTGAATGCAGAATCACCCTCATGAAAGGCTATGATAGAATCTGCCTTAATTGCCAGTTTCAGCGAGTCGGGTTTATAGTTCCTGATAATTGTATCTGGCTTGCAAGTAGCCGAAAGCAGGCTGGGGAAGAGTAGAAGCATAGTCAGTACTCCTGCGCGGATCATATATTTAGTATTCAACCAGTTCATATTCGTATTTTTCCGGGGTTATAGTAAATACCAGATAACTGCGACTTTTCATGCAGTCGCTGACAATATAATGCACATCGTCATCAAAAAGGATTCTGTCATCGAATCCGTGATTATGGGCGGCCGTGCAGAACTGTAGTTCCGGATATTGGGTGATGTAGTACTGGAACGGCTTCGCCACATTATCATTGAACACATCTGCAAAAGGATGTGCATGCATGCTGACTACGGTTTTTTCAAACTCATCCGCCCTGTCCGTCAGTTCCTGTTCCATAAAACCGAAATTGGGAATAGGCTCCGAATAATCATATTCCAGCGCATTGGTATTAAGGCAGACGAATTTCACATTGCCCGCAATGAATGAGAAGTTGGTAGGTCCGAAAACAGCCTGATAAGTTTCTGCTCCGGTACCCAGGCAGTCATGATTCCCGATAAGGACGACATAAGGCACTTTCAGTCCGTTCATGATGTCCCGCTGCCAAAGAAACTCTTTGGTCAGCCCGAAGTCACTCATATCTCCTCCGTGAATGACGAAATCGATATCATCTCTCTTATTGACCTCTTTTACAAAGTCTTCTGTCTCATCATACCATCGCTGCGAATCGCCCATCGTGATAAAACGGATGGTTGTCTTTCCTTTGCACTTAGCTTCTATTTGTTCAATGTTATGAGCATTTACGTCTGTCTCTCCACTGATACGTACATCGTAGGGGTGGTAGTCTATCAGATCGCATCCGGCCAGAAGCAGGCAGACCAGGAGAGTGTATAAATTCTTGTTTACCATAAATAGAATAATTTATTTAATTGAAAACTTGATGCGAAGATAGAGTTTTCAGTTGAGATATGGGCGATTGCTTGGGCGAAATAAGAAAAATGGAACAATAAATAGGCATTAATGCATACTTTCCACTGAGAAAGGAAATACGATTGTCTTTGTCTAATAATTAGACGCATGTGTCTAATTATTAGACAGTAGATGATAGGACAGATAACTATAAATGATTGAGAATGAGTATTCTCACTATTGTGGCACGTTATCTGCACTGCATCATAAAAAAACAGGAATATATTATATAATCATGAGACAAATCTATTATGTCATTCGAACTTTGCTGCGGGGGCGTAGTTCCAATGTTGTCAAGGTCATTTCTTTAGGGCTTGGGCTGACAATGAGTATTTTATTATTTGCTCGCGTGGCTTTTGAGCAGAGCTTTGATAAATGCTTTAAGGATTATGAAAACTTATATCAAGTCTTTTCCATCTTTACGATGAATGGCGAACAACTCGAACCGCAAGATCAAAATTGCGGACCGGTAGCGGGTGCAATTCTTGAAAACTTTCCCAAAGAAGTGGAGGCGGCTACCAGTTACTGCCTTTGGGTGAATGATCCTCTCTATCATGGTAGTGTCCGTTTTGAAGTCAGAAAGCTGGCGGCAGATTCCCTCTTTTTCCAGACGATGGGAATCGAGGTCTTAAGCGGAACTCCGGTGAAAGATTTAGCCCAAAAAGATGTAGTTTACCTGAGTGACCGTTTGGCACGAAAGATGTTCGACACAGAGAATCCGATAGGCAAGGTTATCTCATACAGTAAAGAGATAGAACTTACGGTAAAAGGCACCTATGCTGATATACCGGAGAATGCGACGGTAAGGCCTGAAGCGGTGATTTCTCTGCCGTCGATATGGAGCCGTAAATGGGGAAATTACTCATGGAGAGGCGGCGACAGCTGGCTGGCGTTCATCCGTTTTCGTCCCGGAGCCGATAAGTCGGTAGTGAATGCCCGGATAGACGCAATGATACAGAAGTATCGTCCTGCGGAAGATCAAAAAGTGGTTGGATATACCGCTTTTGTAAAGCCCATCCGTGATGTATACCGTGACAATAAAGATGTAAGGCGGATGCGGAACATCATGACTATTCTGGGTATTACTATTCTTTTCATCGCTTCATTGAATTATGTGTTGATTTCTGTTTCATCACTTTCCTATCGGGCGAAAGCGGTCGGTGTGCATAAATGCAATGGGGCAGGAAACATGACCATATTGAGTATGTTTCTTTGGGAAACAGCGATTATCATTCTGTTTGCCCTGATCCTGATGGGATTGATCTTATTGAATTTTCAGGATTTCTTTGAAGATACGGCAGCTGTCAAGTTAAGCGCTTTGTTCAGCTTGGATCGTATTTGGGTACCTTTATTAACGGTGGCTGTACTTTTCGTTGTGGGTGGGGTATTGCCGGGACGACTGTTTGCAAGGATACCCGTTACTCAGGTATTCCGCCGATACACGGAAGGTAAAAAGGGCTGGAAACGACCGTTGCTGTTTATCCAGTTTGCCGGTGTAGCATTTATTTGCGGACTGATGTATGTGGTGATGATGCAATATTATTATATCTTGAATAAAGATTTGGGTTATAATCCAAAGCGTGTAGTGGTGGCCAATGCCAGCTTCGGTGAGGAAGAAAAAGGAAATTATGCCTTGAATGTTTTCCGGAATATGCCTTATGTGGAATCCGTGTCCAGTGCCACTTATCATCCTGTCTACGGATATAGTGGAACGATTATTAATGATGAAAGCGGACAGTCACTATTTTCATCCCGTTACTGCAGTGTTCCGGATGATTATCCGAAGATGATGGGGATGGTTCTGAAGGAGGGACGTATGCCCCGTGGTGACGATGAGACAGTCGTCAATGAGACTTTTGCCGAGTGGATGCATTGGGGAAACAATATACTGAATCGTACAGTTTATAATTCGGGATACGTATGTAAGGTAGTGGGCGTGATGAAAGATTATCGCATCGGAAGTTTTACCAGCCCGCAACAACCGTTGCTGCTTATGCACACCAAGAGGTTTGGTGATTGTATCCATGTCCGGTTGAAAGAACCTTTTGCCGAGAATCTTCTCAAACTGAATAAGGAGATGGAGAGTGCATTTCCTGATAAGACTATCGAATTTCGGTCGATGCAACAGATGATCAAAGAGAATTATAACTCTGTTCGTGTTTTCAGTAATGCTACGATGCTGGCGGCAATAACAATGTTTTTTGTGATGTTGATGGGATTGATAGGCTACACTACGGATGAGGTCCGCCGTCGTTCCAAGGAGATAGCCATACACAAGGTGAATGGTTCTGAAGCAACCGGAATCTTGGAACTGCTGGTGAAAGATGTGCTTTATGTAGCCGTTGTTGCAGTTTTAATCGGAGTGGTAGCAGCATGGTACGTCAATGGTATGTGGATGGATTTGTTTGCCGAACATGTTCCGCTCAGTTGGGCTGCCTATCTTCTGATAGCAATTGCAAATCTGGCAGTCATTGTAGCATGTGTACTTTGGAAATCATGGAAGATTGCCAATGAAAACCCGGTCAATAGTATAAAGAGCGAATAAAGAAGAAATAAAAAGTATAACAACATAATAAATGAACAAGATGATACAGATTGAAAACATTAGTAAAGTATTCCGTACTACCGAAGTAGAGACAGTCGCATTAAATCACGTGAACCTTGAAGTAAAGGAAGGAGAGTTTGTTGCCATTATGGGACCTTCGGGCTGTGGCAAGTCCACCTTACTGAATATTCTTGGTTTATTGGATAACCCAACCGAAGGTTCTTACCGATTATTGGGAGAAGAAGTTGCCGGACTGAAAGAAAAGGAACGTACCGGCGTCCGCAAAGGCAAACTGGGCTTTGTATTTCAGAGTTTTAACCTGATAGACGAACTGAATGTCTTTGAGAATGTAGAACTTCCGCTGACCTATCTTGGTATCAAATCTTCCGAACGCCGCCGCATGGTAGAAGACATCTTGAAAAGGATGAATATCAGCCACCGTGCCAAACACTTCCCGCAACAACTTTCCGGCGGTCAGCAACAACGTGTGGCAATTGCCCGTGCGGTAGTGACTAATCCAAAGCTTATCCTTGCCGATGAGCCTACCGGTAATCTGGACTCCAAGAATGGCGCGGAAGTAATGAACCTGCTGACAGAACTGAACAAGGAGGGAACCACCATTATCATGGTAACGCACTCACAGCACGATGCGAGTTTCGCACATCGTACCGTACATCTGTTTGACGGTAGTGTAGTGGCAAGTGTAACGGCATAAACCGGAACGACAATGAGACAAATCTATTATAGCATCCGAACCTTACTGCGCGAACGCGGCACAAATATCATCAGGGTAATTTCTCTTTCGCTGGGACTTACTATTGGTATTTTGCTCTTTTCGCAGATTGCGTTTGAATTGAGTTATGAACGTTGCTATCCGGAACCGGAACGACTGGCTATTGCACGTTGCCTGACCACTAACCTTAGCACGGGGGAGACAATGGGAGACGACGGCAACAATTATGATTACACACTTTTTGATGTGGTTGCATCTACTTTGGCGCAGGATATGCCCGAAGAAATAGAGTTTGCCAGTTGTGTCCTCACCGGACAAGGGATGAGTATATATTACGAAGACAAATTATTATCGGACGTTAACTATATATACGCTGATACTTGTTTCTTCCAGACTTTTGGTATCCCTGTCTTAAAAGGGAACCCGAAAGATATGATCATGCCGGGAAGTGTGTTTGTGTCAGAGCATTTTGCCCGTGAAACGTTTGGAGATGCGGACCCTATCGGTAAAATTCTTAAAGCAGACAGGCAAAATGATTTTACTATTCGTGGTGTATACAAGGATATGCCGGAGAATACGGTGCTCACTCACGACTTTGTTGTCTCCATCCATCGGGATGGAGGATATCAGGGAGGATATGGCTGGAAGGGAAATGATGTCTTTTACACGTTTCTTCGCCTGCGTAATGCTGCGGATATTGACAAGGTGAATGACAACATCCAACGGGTAATCGAAAAATACACTCCTGCCCAGTATGATGACTGGAAAATGAATTTCAGTGTCATCCCATTGGTGAAGTATCATTTGATATCTTCCGATGTGCAGAAGCGTTTGATCATATATGGCTTTCTGGGATTCGCTATCTTCTTTGTGGCCATCATGAATTATATGCTGATATCTATTGCCACCCTAAGCCGTCGTGCCAAAGGAGTAGGAGTACATAAATGCAGTGGTGCCAGTTCCGGAAATATCTTCGGCATGTTTTTGGCAGAAACAGGAATCCTTGTTATCTTTTCCGTACTTCTTAGTCTTCTGCTGATAGTCAACGCACATGAAATAATCGAAGATTTGCTTTCTGTCCGTCTATCCTCACTTTTTGCGTGGGAGACACTATGGGTGCCTTTGCTTACGATTGTGATACTTTTCCTTTTGGCAGGTGGCATACCGGGACGGCTGTTTTCGCGTATACCAGTCACGCAGGTGTTCCGTCGTTACTCTGATGGTAAAACGGGTTGGAAACGTTCGTTATTGTTTATACAGTTCACAGGTGTCTCATTTGTTTTGGGGCTGTTGCTGGTAACGCTCCTGCAATACAACCATCTGATGAGCCGCGATATGGGAATAAACGTTCCGGGACTGGTTCAGGCAGGAACCTGGTTGCCGAAAGAAACGGTAGAGCATGTCACCGATGAACTGCGTCGCCAGCCTATGGTAGAGGGAGTGGCTGTTGCTACAAGCGGAGTAATCGGACAGTACTGGACACGCGGACTGATGAGTAATGACGGTAAAAGAATCGCTACACTTAACTTTAATTATTGCAGTTATAACTATCCCGAAGTAATGGGAATAAAGATTATCGAAGGCAGCACTCTTAAGAAACAGGACGATTTATTGGTGAATGAAGAGTTGGTACGTCTGATGAAATGGACAGATGGGGCGGTAGGAAAGAAACTGAATGATATACAGGGTACGATTGTCGGTGTCTTCCGGGATGTCCGCAACTATAGCTTCTTTTCAACTCAGGCACCTATTGTCTTGATAGGATCGGAGAATACCAATCATGTATTTGATGTCCGTTTGAAAGAGCCGTATGATGAAAATCTGAAACGTCTGAACGAGTTTGCCGATAAGACATTTCCGAATGTAGCCTTGCATTTCAGTTCTGTAGACGGTATGATAAAGGATATATACAAGAGTGTATATCGTTTCCGTAATTCAGTCTGGATCACTTCAAGCTTTATTCTGCTGATTGTAATAATGGGATTGATCGGATATGTGAATGATGAAACGCAACGTCGAAGCAAAGAAATAGCTATCCGGAAAGTGAATGGAGCCGAAGCTTCTCATATTTTGCGTCTGTTGATACGCGAGATTCTGTATGTCTCCGCATCCTCCATATTGATTGGTACCATTGTTTCCTATTTTGTCGGAAAGGCATGGCTTGACCAGTTTGCCGAACAGATTTATATGAACCCGTTATTGTTTGTGGGTACGGCGCTGTTTGTCTTATTGCTGATCGTAGTTTGCGTTGTGTTGAAAGCGTGGCACATCGCCAATGAGAATCCGGTGAAAAGTATAAAGAGCGAATAAGAATATTATTATCTTTTAGGCACGGATTAACGCGGCTTTTATGAGATGCATTCATTGCAGAAGTAATCTTAATCCGTGTATTCGTGCCTAAATATTTTTCATACTGATATATCTTTTAGCATAGCGTCCTTTTTGCTTTATTCCGCCACTTTATCCGCTATCGGATGTTCTTTCGATACTTTCTTTATATAAATCATCAGACTGATAACTGCCGTAATAAATGCTAAAGAGTCCGATACCGGCAGACTGATCCATATTCCCTTCAGTCCCCACCAATGCGGGAATAACAACAGGCAAGGCAGCAAATAAAGCAACTGCCGCGTCAACGAAAGGAAAATACTTATTTTTACTTTGCCTATACTTTGGAAGAAGTTACCGATTACAATCTGTGCTCCTACAAACGGGAACATAAGTACAGTCAACCGAAGACCGTCCACCGCAAGTCCGATTAACTCATCACTATCCGTGAAGACTGCCGATACTGCATGAGGGAAAAACTCGCAAATCAGAAAGCCACTGCTTGTAATCACTACACCGGAAATAATTCCCAGCTTTAGCGTCTGTTTCACCCGGTCTATCTTCTGTGCTCCGAAGTTGTAGCCTACAATCGGCTGCATGCCCATCGTCAGTCCCAATACGATCATGACATAAAGCGTCAGCAACCGGTTGATGATTCCGTAAGCACCGATAGCCATGTCGCCTCCATGTTCCTGCAAACTATTATTAATCACGATAACGATGGCACAAGCACAGACATTCATCAGGAAAGGAGACATGCCGATAGCGAAAATACTCTCTACAATCCTTCCTTTCATTTTCCAGACCTTTCCCTCAAAATGCACCGTACTGTCTTTCTTGCAGAAGTGGCTCACCACCCATACCATTCCGATCAGCTGTGAGATAACCGTTGCTGTAGCCGCTCCCCGCATTCCCCATTCAAAGTGAAAGATAAAGATAGGAGCGAGGATGATATTTGCTACTACCGTTACCATAGAAGTAAGCATCGCTTTCTTCGGATATCCGGTGGCACGCATCACATTATTCAGACCGATCATCGTGTATGTGATGGGAGTTCCCAATAAAATCACCTGCATAAAACTCCGTGCATAAGGCAGTGTGTCGGGACTGGCACCAAAGAAAGTCAGTATATCATCAAGAAAGATAAAAGACAGGATACCGAAAAAGAAAGAATTTGTGATACAGAGCATCAGCGTATGTGACAGAATCTCCGTAGCCCCTTTCATATCTTTCTGTCCCAGGCGAATAGAAGCGATGGTAGAACCACCCGCCGAAACGAGTGTACAGAAAGCAACGACCAGATTCATCAGAGGAAAGCTCACCGCCAGTCCGGCAATAGCCATCGCACCCACACCGTGACCGATGAAGATGCTGTCGATGATATTATAGATAGACGTGATTGTCATCCCGATGATAGCGGGAATGGAGTATTGCAACAGTAGTTTACCGATGCTTTCTTTTCCTAATATGTGCGGATCGTTTTTGCTCATGCGCTCGTATGGATTGTTGGATGAAAACGAATGTTACGTTTTTTTAAGTGGGGCAAAGGTACGAATTATTTGCCTGATTCGATGATTATTCGGAACTTTGCACAATTCAATACACAAGGTTTAACGTTTTAGGTAAAAAGAAAGATTACGTATGGATACAACAAAGACAATTGCGGCACTGTTCGATTTTGATGGTGTCATCATGGATACGGAAACACAGTACACTGTTTTCTGGGATGAACAAGGGCGTAAATATCTGAATGAAGAAGACTTCGGCCGTCGTATCAAGGGACAGACGCTGACCCAGATTTACGAGAAATATTTCTCGGACCTCCCCGAAGCTCAACAAGAGATTACGGCCGGACTCAATATTTATGAGAAAAGCATGTCCTATGAGTACATCCCCGGTGTAGAAGCTTTTATTGCCGATCTTCGTAAACACGGAGCAAAAATAGCCGTTGTAACCAGCTCCAACGAAGAGAAGATGCAAAACGTCTATAACGCCCATCCCGAATTTAAAGGAATGGTAGACCGCATCCTGACCGGAGAAAT
This sequence comes from Bacteroides sp. MSK.20.82, assembly GCF_019052485.1. NCBI lineage: Bacteria > Pseudomonadati > Bacteroidota > Bacteroidia > Bacteroidales > Bacteroidaceae > Bacteroides > Bacteroides sp. MSK.20.82. Next base: position 298,373 of record NZ_JAHQUN010000004.1, on the reverse strand, counting down.
GTTTGCCCGTTCCAAACCCGCTCCCGACTGTTTCCTGCTCGGTATGGAAATATTCGGTGCTACTCCCGAAAACTCGTACGTGTTCGAAGACTCCTTCCACGGTCTGCAAGCCGGAATGACTTCCGGTGCCACCGTTATCGGTCTTGCCACTACCAATACAAGAGAGGCCATCACCGGAAAGGCACATTATATAATAGATGACTTTTCGGAAATGACCTTTGAACACTTATTGGCTTTGCATCGTTAGTTTTTTCTTGTTATCTTCTTGATTTGTCCTTTTGGCCGCCTTCTCATTAACTTGGGGAGGTGTTTGAAAGGATTTTTTCTTTTTCTTTCTCACTTATGAAAGAAATGTTATAACTTTGCCGCAATTTTTGATGGCGTTGACGCCTTATTTAATTTCTAGTTTTAATTTAAAATTTAAGAAACATGGCTGGTTATATATCAGATGACACAAGAAAGGTGACTACTCATCGCCTGGTTGAAATGAAGCAAAGAGGCGAAAGAATATCTATGCTTACTTCTTATGATTACACAATGGCACAGATCGTAGATGGTGCGGGAATGGACGTAATTTTGGTAGGCGACTCCGCTTCCAACGTGATGGCAGGTAACGTGACTACATTGCCTATAACTCTCGACCAGATGATTTATCACGCTAAATCAGTGGTACGTGGCGTAAAACGCGCTATGGTCGTAGTAGACATGCCTTTCGGTTCCTATCAAGGTAACGAAATGGAAGGTCTTGCTTCTGCCATCCGCATTATGAAGGAAAGCCATGCCGATGCTTTGAAACTGGAAGGCGGAGAAGAAATCATCGATACGGTGAAGCGTATCATCAGTGCGGGTATTCCGGTGATGGGACACTTGGGACTGATGCCTCAGTCTATTAATAAATACGGTACTTACACGGTACGTGCCAAAGATGACAACGAAGCTGAAAAGCTGATTCGTGATGCTCATCTTCTCGAAGAGGCAGGCTGCTTTGCCATCGTACTCGAAAAGATACCGGCTACTCTTGCAGAACGTGTGGCTTCCGAACTGACGATACCTATTATAGGTATTGGTGCCGGTGGTCATGTTGACGGACAAGTATTGGTCATTCAGGATATGCTTGGAATGAACAACGGATTCCGTCCGCGCTTCTTACGTCGTTATGCAGACCTGTATACGGTGATGACTGACGCTATCAGCCGTTACGTATCCGACGTGAAGAATTGCGACTTCCCTAACGAGAAGGAACAATATTAAAACAGTATATGGCAGTTAAATTGTGGACAGTTCATTTTATGCGGATATGCGTAGCTAATTTGCTGTTGTTTATCTCCTTGTATATCTTGTTTCCGGTACTTTCCGTTGAGATGGCAGACCGTCTCGGAGTACCGGTGGCACAGACAGGAGTGATCTTTCTTTTTTTCACTTTAGGAATGTTCCTTATCGGTCCGTTCCATGCTTATCTCGTAGATGCTTATAAGCGTAAGTACGTATGTATGTTCTCTTTTGCCACGATGGTGGCAGCAACGGCAGGATACGCCTTTGTGACGAACATCACGGAACTTATCTTGTTGAGCACCGTACAGGGACTGGCTTTCGGAATCGCTACCACCGCAGGAATCACACTTGCCATTGACATAACGAACGCTACACTTCGCAGTGCCGGAAATGTCAGTTTCTCCTGGATGGCACGTCTGGGGATGATTATAGGCATTGTTCTGGGTGTCTGGCTTTATCAGAGCTATTCCTTTAAAAATCTATTGTCCGTATCGGTGATTACCGGAGCAGCAGGTGTTTTGATGGTATCCGGAGTGTATGTGCCTTTCCGTGCACCGATTGTGACCAGGCTTTATTCATTCGATCGCTTTTTGCTGTTGCGGGGATGGGTGCCTGCCATCAATATGATTCTGATCACCTTCGTTCCGGGGTTGTTGATTCCGCTTGTACACCGTTTCCTTAACGATTCCGTATGGGGAAGCAGTGGAATCCCTATACCGTTCTTTGTCGGTACGGGCATCGGATATCTTGCCTCCCTGCTGCTGGCGCGTCTGTTTATTCTGAAAGAAAAAACTTTGCGGCTGGTGCTCGTCGGCATCATACTGGAGATTGTAGCCATCACTCTACTGGCCTCCGGCTTTCCGGTAGGCGTACCTTCCATACTCTTGGGTTTGGGACTGGGGTTGGTGATGCCGGAATTTCTGGTCATGTTCGTGAAACTGTCACATCATTGTCAGCGGGGTACGGCAAATACCACTCATCTGTTGGCCAGCGAAGTCGGATTCGCATCCGGAATAGCTGTTGCGTGTTACTTCGATTTGGAAGCGGATAAGATGCTCTATACAGGACAGGTGGTAGCTGTGATCGCTTTGATTTTCTTTATACTGGTTACATATCCATATTATAAGAGAAAGAAAGTGAGATAAATCGTTTCGCACTATTTCCGTGACATGATTGTCTATCATAAATAAAAAGACTGGCGTTATCCTGACGGAGATAATGCCAGTCTTTTTATTAAAGACCTGTCAACAGATTTGCTGTTAGCATAGAGTGCTTAGTTTCTGCTTACCTGTTTAACTCCCTTCACTGTCCGCAGCTTTTTGATCAGCGCTTCCAGTCGTCCGGTATCACCCACCATGACCGTAAGCGTTCCGGAGAATAGTCCGTCGTTGGAATTGATTCCGATGGACCGCAGACTGATTCCATTCTCTTTGGAAATGATGGAAGTAATATTGGTAACAATGCCGATATCATCATGACCTACTACGCGCAGCGTAATAGGATACTGCGTACCGACTGACTTGCCAGCCCAACGCGCTTTAACAATCCGGTATCCGAACCGTTCGCGCATCTGATTGGCATTCGGACAGTCTGCCCGGTGAATCTTGATACCTCCGCTCACGGTTACAAATCCGAATACATCATCCCCATAGATTGGGTTACAGCATTTGGCCAGTTTAAATTCCAGTCCTTTCAGATTCTGATCAATGACCAGTACATCTTCTTTTGAGCTAGGTTCTTCCTGAGTTGCCTGCAAATTATATCCTTCGGCACTACGATACACAATCTCGTCGTGCGTGTCATTGTCCCGTCTCTGCTGTTCAAGGTATTTATCCAGAATGTCGTTGACATCCAATGTCTCGTCAGCAATCTTCTGATAAAACTCTGTCACATTCTTAAAGCCCAGCCGCTTGATCAGACGCATCATGGTGGCTTCGTCATACTCCATCTTCCGGTTTTTGAACTTCCGTTCCAGTGTCTCTTTGGCGAAATCGTGCTGGCGTGCTACCATCTCTTTGAGTGCCTGCCGTATCTTGGTGCGGGCTTTGGAAGTCGTCACGATGTTGAGCCAGTCTTGTTTGGGAGTCTGGGTATTCGACGTCATGATTTCTACCTGATCACCGCTGTTCAGTTTCTGTTTGAGCTGTACATTCTTGCCGTTTACTTTCGCACCGATACACTTGCATCCCAGTTTGCTATGAATATGGAATGCAAAATCGAGCACAGTAGCCCCTTTGGCAAGTTTGAATAAGTCTCCTTTAGGCGTGAATACGAATACCTCATCTTCGTAAAGGTCCATCTTGAACTGATCCATTACTTTCAGTGAGTCGTTATCCGCATTTTCAAGCGCTTCACGTACCGAAGTCAGCCATTCGTCCAGTCCTGTTTCCCCTTTGATACCTTTGTATCTCCAGTGGGCGGCGAGTCCCCGTTCGGCGATCTCGTCCATCCGGCGGGTACGGATCTGTACTTCCACCCATCTGCCTTCCGGACCCATCACAGTGATGTGCAACGATTCATAACCGTTGCTCTTCGGAATCGAGAGCCAGTCCCGCAGACGTTTCGGGTTCGGCTGATACATATCCGTTACGATAGAATAGACCTGCCAGCATTCCTGCTTTTCTTTGGCCGGGTCCGGTTCGGAATCCAGAATGATACGGATAGCGAACAAGTCATAGATACCTTCAAACGGAGTCTTCTGCTTCTGAATCTTGTTCCAGATGGAATGGATGGATTTGGTACGTCCCTTGATGTCGAACTTCAGTCCGGCTTCCTTTACCTTCTTCTGGATAGGATCGATGAAAGAAGCGATATACTTGTCGCGGGATGCTTTCGTCTCGTTGAGCTTCTCCTTTATATAATAGTAAGTTTCCCGCTGCGTATATTTCAGCGACAAGTCTTCCAACTCCGATTTCAGTTTGTAAAGTCCCAGCTTGTGTGCCAGCGGAGCATACAGGTAAGCAGCTTCGTTCGCCACTTTCACCCGGTCTTCCTCGTTGCCTGTATCCTTGATCTGGCGCATGATATTCACACGGTCTGCGATCATAATCAGGATGACGCGCATATCTTCGGCAAAAGAGAGCAGGAGATTGCGGAAATTCTCCGATTCGATCGCCGGACTTTTGGAGTACAGTTCGTTTGTTTTCACCAGGCCTTTGATGATACTTCCCACATCTTCGCCATATTCGGCATTCACTTCTTCGATAGACAGGATATGTGCCTTCACTATTTCGTGAAGCATGATGCCGATCAGGCACGAACCTTTCATGCCGATTTCTTCGGCTACGATGACCGCCGTTTGTAAATCTCTGATGACGGGATTCATCCCGAAGTTATTGCGTTGCAGCCCGTTACACTGGGCGGCTTTGATAAGATGTTTCTTTAATTTTTGGCAATCCCTCCAGAAAATCGTATCTCCGGCAGATTGCAACAGATGCCTGTAGAGTGAAAAAAGCTCCTTCTTTTCCTCTGATGTAAAAAAGTCGTCCATATTCAATCTTGTTAATTCGACGTAAAATTACTTTTTTTCCCGGTTATTCGGCAAGAAGTAAATAACATTTTGTATTTTTGGGCATCAATTAATAAAAATAGATATTATGATAACGACACAGGACAAAGAGTTGCTTGCCAAGAAAGGCATCACGGAGGCGCAGATAGCAGAACAGCTGGCTTGCTTCCAGACGGGTTTTCCTTATTTGAAACTGGATGCTGCCGCTTCCATAGAAAAAGGCATATTGGCTCCTGACGCAGAAGAAAAGAACGCATATCTGGCTGCATGGGATGCTTATAAGAATACGGATAAAATCATCGTGAAGTTTGTTCCTGCTTCGGGCGCTGCCAGTCGTATGTTCAAGAATCTGTTCGAGTTTCTGTCCGCAGAGTATGACAAACCTACTACAAAGTTTGAGCAGGCATTCTTCGACGGAATCAGGGATTTTGCTTTCTTCGACGACTTGAATGTAGCTTGTCAGCGTACAGCCGGAAAAGATATTCCGGGGCTGATGGAAGAAGGTAATTACAAAGCTGTAGTAGCTGCCCTTCTCGAAACTGCCGGACTCAACTACGGAGCACTTCCGAAAGGTCTGCTTAAATTCCATAAATATCCCGAAGGTTCACGTACTCCACTGGAAGAACATCTTGCCGAAGGCGCTATGTATGCAGCCGGAAAGAGTGGAAAAGTCAACGTACACTTCACCGTCTCTACCGAGCATCGCGAACTCTTCAAGAAGCTGGTGGAAGAGAAAGCCGAAGCATTTGGCAAACGCTACGGAGTAGACTATTACATCACCTTCTCCGAACAGAAACCGAATACCGATACCATCGCTGCCGATATGGACAACCAACCGTTCCGCGACAACGGCAAACTCCTGTTCCGTCCGGGTGGTCACGGTGCACTGATCGAGAACCTGAACGATCTCGACGCCGACATTATCTTCATCAAGAATATCGACAACGTAGTACCCGATAAACTGAAAGCCGACACCGTTACTTATAAAAAACTGATTGCCGGCGTACTCGTGTCCTTGCAGAAAAAGGCATTCGAATACCTCGAACTGCTCGACAGCGGAAAGTATACGCACGAGCAAATCATGGAAATTCTCCAATTCCTGCAAAAACAACTTTTCTGCAAGAATCCCGAAACGAAGAACCTCGAAGATGCCGAACTGGTGATCTACCTGAAGAACAAATTGAACCGTCCGATGCGTGTATGCGGTATGGTGAAGAATGTAGGTGAGCCGGGTGGCGGTCCGTTCCTTGCTTATAACAGTGACGGAACTATCTCACTGCAAATCCTCGAAAGCTCTCAGATCGACATGAACGATCCTGCCAAAAAGGAAATGTTCGAAAAGGGTACGCACTTCAATCCGGTAGACTTGGTTTGTGCCGTACGCGATTATAAAGGTCACAAGTTCGACCTGGTGAAATATGTAGATAAGGCGACCGGCTTCATTTCTTATAAATCAAAGAACGGAAAAGACCTGAAAGCGCTTGAACTTCCCGGCTTATGGAATGGTGCGATGAGCGACTGGAACACAGTATTCGTAGAAGTTCCTCTTACCACTTTCAATCCGGTGAAAACGGTGAACGACCTGTTGCGCGAACAGCATCAGTAGGATTTAAAACAAGATTGGGTCCAGTCTGTCATTCTTCCTCCTCCGCGGTCGTCCGAATGGCAGATACAGACAAATGTCTCTCCCAATCATTATAATTACTAATTAAGTAAAAGCAAAATCTGAGAGGCTGACTAAAAAGTCAGTACTATCTTAAATTTCCTCCTTCCCGAAGGAGGAGATTTAAGATACTGCCGACTTTTAGTCAGCCCTAGTGTAGATACAACCGACTTTTTAGTCACTACTTATAATAAAAAGAGTATTTAGGATGAATCAGATAGAAAAGATCATTGACATTGCAACATGGAACAGAAAAGAGCATTTTGAACATTTCAGCGCATTCGATGATCCCTTTTTCGGAGTGACAGTTCATGTAGACTGTACCCGTTCTTATCAGGAGGCTAAAGACAAAGGCGTCTCCTTTTCTCTTTTACTATTACATCGTATCATCACTGCCGCAAGCAAAGTCGAGGAATTCCGTTACCGCATCGAGGGCGACAAGGTAGTCTGCTATGACAGTCTTCTTCCCGAAGCGACAGTAGGGCGTGCCGATCATACTTTTTCTTTTGCCGCCTTTGAGTACGATCCCGATGAGTTCACTTTTATCCGTAAGGCGAAAACCGAAATGGAGCGGCTGCAAGCCACCACCGGACTGAACAAAGGAGGAACTTTCCATCCCAACGCCATTCACTATTCGGCTGTCCCATGGCTGGCCTTTACAGATATGAAACACCCTACGAACATGCGTTCGGGCGATAGCGTCCCCAAAATATCCACCGGAAAATACTTTCGGGAAGGAGAGAAGCTGATGCTCCCCATTTCCGTCACTTGTCATCACGGACTGATGGATGGTTATCATGTTGCCAAGTTTATTGAGACCCTTGATTTATGAAACCGTCAGGAACTGAAGACTAACAATGACGGCACTATGAGAAACAAGACCCTGAGATGGAAAACCATCGTTCTTTGTTCCATCATGTTTTGCCTGCCGAAGACTCCTTTGGCAGGGCAGGAGTCTTCTGGTTTTATCCATCGTTTGGGAATGGAAGCCCGTCCGCAATATGTATTTCCTACCAACCCCTTCCTGCAAGGAGAGAACGAACGCTGGAAACCGATTCAGACATCGTTTGCTGCCCACTTGAAATACTCGTTCAAGTTTCGCCCCAATACTTGTGCCGACCGTATTTACGGTGGAGCTTATCAGGGTATCGGTGTATCCCTTACCACCTTTGGTGATAAAAAACAGTTGGGCGATCCTTTCTCATTCTATGTGTTTCAAGGAGCACGAATTGCCCGTTTCTCTCCCCGTGCCTCGCTCAATTATGAGTGGAATTTCGGTTTGTCCGCCGGATGGAAGCCATACGACAATTATTATAATTCCTATAATGGTGCGGTCGGTTCACGGATGAATGCTTATATCAATGCCGGAGTTTACATAAACTGGGCGTTTTCCCGTTACTTCGATCTGATTGTCGGAGGCGATTTCACGCACTTCTCCAATGGTAACACTAAATTCCCGAATGCCGGAATCAATACTGCCGGAGCCAAGATCGGACTCGTCTACAATTTCAATCGTACGGAAGAAGACCTCTCGAAATCACTCTATCAGCCTGTCACCACCCGTTTTCCCCGCCATATCAGTTATGATGTCGTGCTGTTCGGGTCATGGCGTCGAAAGGGAGTGTGGGTAGGAGAGAAGCAGATCGCATCTCCCAATGCGTATCCCGTTGCCGGATTCAATTTTGCCCCGATGTATAATCTGGGTTATAAGTTTCGCGTGGGAGCTTCACTGGACGGTGTTTATGATGGCAGTGCCAATGTATATAGGGAAGATGTAATTGTGGAATATGGGAGCAGCAGTTCTAAACGTGAGTTCCTGAAACCGGGCATTCAGCATCAGCTGGCCTTGGGACTTTCGGGACGTGCGGAATATGTGATGCCTTATTTTACCATCGGTGTCGGCATGGGAGCCAACGTGCTCAGCCGTGGCGATATGAGAGGCTTCTACCAGATTCTTGCATTGAAAATAGCCGTTACCCGCAGTTCCTTTCTTCATATCGGATACAATTTGCAGAACTTCCAGACGCCCAACTATCTGATGCTCGGACTCGGTTTCCGTTTCCACAATAAATATCCTAAGGTACGTCATTAATAAAAAGAAATATACTAATTTTGCATCACTAACATAAAACACTCAAAATAATGAAGAAAATACTGTTACTCGGTTCCGGAGAGTTAGGAAAAGAGTTTGTGATCTCTGCACAGCGCAAGGGGCAACACGTCATTGCTTGTGATTCTTATGCCGGAGCACCTGCTATGCAAGTTGCCGATGAATTTGAAGTCTTCGACATGCTGGACGGTGAAGCATTGGAACGCGTTGTAGAAAAACATCATCCGGACATCATCGTTCCGGAGATAGAAGCCATCCGCACAGAGCGTCTCTATGACTTTGAAAAAGAAGGAATTCAGGTAGTGCCCAGTGCCCGTGCCGTCAACTTCACGATGAACCGTAAGGCGATCCGTGACCTTGCCGCCAAAGAACTCGGCTTGAAAACAGCCAACTATTTTTATGCCAAGACACTGGACGAACTGAAGGAAGCAGCCGCCAAAATCGGTTTCCCTTGTGTCGTCAAACCGTTGATGTCTTCTTCCGGCAAAGGACAGTCTCTCGTCAAGAGTGCCGACGAGCTTGAACATGCCTGGGAATATGGATGCAGTGGCAGCCGTGGCGATATCCGCGAACTGATCATCGAAGAATTCATCAAGTTCGACAGTGAAATCACCCTGCTCACCGTTACACAGAAAAACGGACCTACGCTGTTCTGTCCTCCTATCGGACACGTACAGAAAGGCGGTGACTACCGTGAGAGTTTCCAGCCTGCACACATCGACCCTGCACACTTGAAAGAAGCCGAAGAAATGGCGGAAAAAGTAACCCGTGCCTTGACTGGTGCCGGACTTTGGGGAGTGGAATTCTTCCTGAGCCATGAAAACGGAGTCTACTTCTCCGAGCTTTCTCCCCGTCCGCACGATACGGGCATGGTGACATTGGCAGGAACGCAGAATCTGAATGAGTTCGAACTTCACCTGCGTGCCGTACTCGGTCTGCCCATCCCCGGCATCAAGCAGGAGCGGATCGGTGCAAGTGCCGTTATCCTTTCTCCGATAGCGAGTCAGGAACGTCCTCAATATCGTGGCATGGAAGAAGTGACGAAAGAAGAAGACACTTATCTGCGCATCTTCGGCAAGCCGTTTACCCGCGTCAACCGTCGCATGGGAGTCGTACTTTGCTATGCACCGCTGAACTCCGATCTGGATGCGTTGCGTGATAAAGCGAAACGAATCGCCGAGAAAGTAGAGGTGTACTAAATAAAAAAGAATGAGAGTGAGTCAAAAGCAAAAGGATAGTGAATATTGCTTTTGATTCTCTCTCATCATCTCCTCTTATATAACTAATAATGAAAAACATGAAAAAGACTAAACTATTGGCAGCTACTGCTATGCTATTACTGACTTCCTGTTCACCTAAAGTGGTCACTAACATTGTAAGAACCTATCCGGATATTATTCCGGCAGATTCGGTCTATGTCATCGGTTTGGGAGAAAAAGTGCCCAATACAGCCGAGACTATCGGGCGTGTATCAGTAGTGGATCGGGGTACTTCTACGAATTGCCGTTATGATCAGGTATTACATCTTGCACAAGAGGCTACAGGAAAGATTGGTGGCAATGGACTCGCCATCACTAATCACCAGAAACCTTCTTTTTGGGGAAGTTCCTGTCATCAGATTTCCGGACTGATGCTGCGGTTGTCGGATAAAAGTGTGGATACACTGAAAACAAATCCTGTACAAGACGTAATAGATCTCGACCTGGTTATTGCTAAAGACTATGCAGAAAGCAGAAAAGCGCCTGCCAACACGTTTGAAGCGAGCTTCGGATATGGATGGGTGATCAGCAAGATTTATGATATCAACGGTAGGGCGTTAGATTCGAAAGGAGGAGTTGAATGGAAGCTCGCTTACGAACATGTCTGGAACGGTGGGATGGGAATCGGACTTCAATATGCTGGTTTCAAGAAGTCATTCTCCGGTGGCGATATGATGTTCTCCTATATAGCTCCGGAGTGGGTAAGCCGTACAAAATTTGACAGATGGATCTTAAAATCAGGCGTTGGTGTCGGCGTTTTCCTTTATCATGATCCTTTCTACAATGCTGCCGGATTCGGCCTTCATGCCACATTAGGATTTGAGTACATGCTTTCATCTAATTGGGGACTCGGCTTGACTCTGAACGGGATCGGTGGAAGTATGCCCAAACAGGACTGGATGCTGCTGAAAGAAGACGAACGTTGTGGAATCACCCGCTTTAACCTGCTGGGTGGGCTGCGCTACTACTTCTGATGATAACTCCTTCTTTCTAGGAAGAATATCAACGTTTATACTGTACTTAGATTTATAAATAAAGAGAGAGGACAGAAGTCTGAACCTGCATCCTCTCTCTCACGTTTATGACATTGTTATTTCTCTGATCTTACAGACTCATCGCATTACCGCCTACAATACCCAGCACTGCCGAAGCCACCGCGATGACTACTTTCAAAATGGTATCCCAAAGGGATCTCTTGACTGCCATAACTCTACACACCTCCTTTCCGACTCTTTATATGATTGATTACTAAGTGAATCATTACCGAATGACCGATTACAAGGCATAACTTTCCTCCTTTACCTCAAAGCACGGGCACGCCTTGATCCACTCCTCCGGCTCAATCTCTCCATTACCGTTGCGATCCGGCGACAAGTCGCGATGACCGCACACCCGGCAACCGGGGAATCTCTCTTGCAACTGATGCACCAGCAGCCGGAGCGCTGCCCGCTGTTCCGGTGTCCGTGTGTCCGCCGGGCGTCCCCGGCAGTCCAGGCCGCCTTCGTAGCAAATTCCGATACTCTCCGCATTAAAACCTTTCGCATGTGCCCCGATCCGTTCCACCGGACGGGTAAGATGCGTTGTTCCATCTTTGCGGATATAGTAATGATAACCTGTCCCGTTAAATCCCCGCCGGCGGTGCATCGTATCCAGATCAAAAGCCGTCAACTCCTTGTCTGCCCGCGTTGCAGAACAGTGAATCACAATTAAATGAATCTTCCTCATAAAGCCACTAATTCTAACTATCAATCCCTCGTACATTGATTACCAACTCTCAACTCTCCACTTCTTACACTGTCGGGTCCGGAGCTTCCTCGTCGCCTCCGCCGCCTTCGTTTCCACCGCCACCGGGGGTGTTGTCCTCTCCTGATCCGTCGCCTTTCTTCTTTTTCGGGGCTTCGAGGTCGAGAAACTCGATCTTGTCACCGGCACGGGTAGACGTTAGGTTGGGGCGGACGCTGCTGGAAGGGCGGAAGTTGATCTGTATAGATTTGATATTCTTCACCGTACACTCTTCTTTCGTGGTTGCTCCCAGCGTATGGGCGGATAGGCTGAATACACCGAAGTCTCTGATATTGACCGATTTTCCGTCGAAGAGCGCCGCTCGCATTGCCTCCACATAGTTGGTCAGTACGCTTTGGATGTCGCCCAGGGAGAGGGAACTCTTGTCTTTCATGATGTAGGCGATGCCGTCAAGGTCTACACTTTGGCCCATCGTCACCAGTTGGGGGTGGTACTTCAGCACCCCGTCAATTTTTCGCGGGTCTTTACGACCCATTCTTTTAAATGGTATTGCCATGATGATAAATTAAAGATTTAGAAAAATATAAATTAATAATTACTGATTGCTGTCACTCGATCAGTGTCGGGAGAGAGAATGAGCTCTGTTTCTTTCTTTCGATGTGTCAAAGGTAGCCTATTCTTAAGCCATGAGAATACGTACTTTATCGTACTTCGTCGTACTTTCTTTCAGAATGTATTTACTTTCTTTCTGATTGATTTTATTTTACTTATTTGCTTGTGTGCGCAAATATGTTTTAGTATATTTGGAGTACGAAAGAACTTAAAAACAACGATATGAAAACAGAAAAAGAAGAAGCGGAAGAAGAACCGTTTGTCATCCGTCCGTATTTGAAGTCGGAGCTGGCTCACAAGTACAATCCACATTTGCCATTGATTTATGCCATGCAGAAACTACGGGGATGGATCAGAAATAATAAAGAACTTTATGACGCTATGTATAGCGGTGGAGAAGGAAAAAACGATCATGCTTATAGCAGCAGACAGGTGAGGCTGATCGTGAAGTTTCTCGATGAGCCGTGAATCTGTTTTTCGATGAGTCGTCCGTCTGTAAGGAAGAAAAAGAAATTAGCTATTAGCATATTTCGATTAGCTATTAGCTAATTTGTTTTTGCTAATAGCTAATTTCGATATGCTAATAAGACTTATTGTTTTTTTTCTTGTGACAATGAAGTAAAAGTCACGAATTTCCCCTTTCAAAGTCCAGTAAAGTCCAGAAAGTCCATATTAGATTTTCAGAATATACGAACCGTGACCTAACTTGCTGATTCTCCCTGCTTTAATGCCTTTATTCAATAAGTAGTAAACGGTGCTTCTTGAGAGGTTCAATTCCTCTCCCAAAGCACATGCTTCTTTGGCTGAAAAACTCTTTTTGAGTTTCGTCAGAAGTCGCGAGAGATTATCGGGCGATTGTAATGGTTTCGTATCTTCGGCAGAGCTTTTTACCGAAGTACTGACCAGTTTACTATGTTCGAAGCAACACAGCACGATGGCGAGCGCTGCTTTGAAATGCGCGTCCGAGCAGTATACTTCGGGTGTTTCCATTCTCATGGTTCCCTTGTCGATGGCGGAGAAAATGCAGCAGATGCGTGCCGTTATCACTCCATAACGTTTCACCACCCCCAGCAGGTCATCATTACCTAACTGGTCCGTATCTTTGAGCAGTTGCGTGAATACCCGGTTGAATTCTTTTTTCTGTGTATCTGTCAGCTTTACTTCCGTAGGAGAATCTTTCAGAAACAATGCCATCTGTGCGAAGCGCATGGACAACTCGTTGAAGAGATCGTCCGCCCGCACCTTTTCCTCCGCGAACACATCCTGCCATGCTGCCGGAAGTCTGAAAGTATTGATCAGAAAGCGGTTGTACAGCCCTGTCTCCATGGTCGGGATGAATAAAATGAGGCTGGATGGAGTACCGGTGAGAAAAGCCGACAGGGAGGGATATTCCACTTTCAGCGGATGTCGTCCGTTGATCTTGTAGGACGAACTGATCAGTTCGTGCTCGAATGCCTTGCAGAGGATATCGTCGAAGTGTCCGTAATCTTGGTTGCGGGCTGTGCTGACGCTGCTGGCTTCGGTACTGGTGAGCAAGGAAGAACAACTTTGGTTGTTGATGAGGTGAGTGATGAGCTGTGCACGGCTGATGTCGGCAGGGATCAGCGGAAATGCCAGCTTCGGCTCCTCCGGTTCGTCCGGCAGGTTGGTGGCGGCAGTATTCTTTTTGCGTATCGCCTGCAAGGAGAGGGTGTAGTCCCTGAGTGCTTTCTTGTATTCCTTTTCGATCTTCAGACTCTGCTTCTCCCAATACTCACAATAGTGCTTGTGCAGGCGTATGCCATAGCCGATGAGGTTCTTGTTGGCACCGGAGGAAGCTACGACGATACAGTAGATATTGGGCTGATAATTCCGTCGGTTGTAGCGGATGCTTACACTGGGGAGCATGCTGCTTATCGTGGTAATACATGACAACAAGAGTCCGTCCCTTTCACGCTCGTCTCTTGCGATGGAGACGCACTCCTTGAAGATGGCGGGAATGAGATCGTAAATTTCGTCAGGAAAGGTCGGAGTCTGCTCTCTGAGCTCTTCTCCGATGATTTCATCCTCCTTTTCTGCCGGATTTTCGTTTTCTGAAAATCCTATAACGGACTTTTGGACTTTACTGGAATTTGAAGGAGGATTTTCAAAGCTTTCCGTCTCTGCCGCAGTCATTACATTCTGGTAAGCTGATTTTACAGTACGTGCGATTTCGGGCTCACGGAAGTTGTCTTCTTCCAAGGTGCGAACCAATTCGGTGGTCAGTTCGTTACGGTCGATGCCGCGTTTGCAGGCAGCGCAGCTGAGCCGGAAAACGGTTCCGTTCCGGTCGCCCGTTGCGGCAGGGTAGAGGGTGAGGTAGGACTGTACGAAGGGAGCGGCGGAAATCCGGTTACCCGGCATCGCAGGCGGATGTCCGTTGGAGAAAGAGGTGGGAGTGCAGGTGGTGCGGGGAGCGGAAGTGACGGGAGCGTAGGTGACGCGCGGAGTGAGTGCACCGTTCGGCAGAAAGTCGTTGACGGCCTTTGCGTCACCGTTGTAGTATGCGTCCGGGTCGTATGATCCGAAGCAGGGATGGGTGATATCCTTGCATTTCTCGTCGTTCTCTACGCCGAGAACGGTGGAAACGAGCTTTGCAGTCGCTTCATAAATGGCAGGATAATCGTTTACTCCATCGATATCTATACGAATGAACAACTTAACACCACGTCCGGAGATGCTGATAAACGCTCCCAGGACGTATTCGAGCAGGCAGGCACGTACGAAAATATCCTTTGTCTGTTCGTCCGTATGGTCGATGTCGATGCAGAGTGCGAGTGACAGGGAGGTAAGGTTGTTTTTTGCGTGTCCATTCTTGCATATGCCTGCGGGGATGACACATGCCATGCTGTCTTTGATGGTTTGCGCGTCGTGTTTGCGGTCTTTTGCCAGACAGCTGCGGTGGCCTTCCGTAGGCACTTTCCAATGTCCGTTGCGTACCATTGCGAAAAAATCTTCAAAAGTTATAGTCGTGGGAGTTTTACTCCAAGTGTTGATAAATAGTGACACTTGGTACATGTGCTTTCTCATTTGAAATATAATATATAAGTTGCCGGAAGCGGGTGGTGTAGTTATCACGGGCTTCCGGCTGCGAAGGTAGGAACTTCTCTTTTTTTACCAAATCGATTATTAGGACTGATTTCTGTTCCAATCGTCCCATTGGTCTTTCACCATCTCCTCCAGTTTTCCCAGACAGCTTTTATAGGCTATGGCATGCTTCGGAGAGCGTTCGTCGCGGATTTCGATGCAATGGAACAGCCCTTTCAGTACATCCGGACAGCGTGGCATCAGCGGTATCTGCTTGATGATCCGTTCTTCTTTGTTGCACTCTTTGATGTCTTTATCCTGTACGGATTTCCAAAGAAACTGTTGCTTGAAAATCTCTTTTGCAAGGATTTCAAGTAATTCATTTTGAGTGAATAAGATGGGGAATCCGGGTAGGTGACATTGAGATATATCATCTACTGTCAACGGATTGCCTGCTTTGTCTACCATTGTTACGTTTAACGTAAAGTTGCCGATTTTTTCGGCAAAAGCCAAAAGGTTTTTTTTACCATAATTTTTAGGATTAATAATGCAGCAAATTTCTTCTTTTTTTATCAGAAGAGTGTTTTTTGCTTCTTATTTTTTCTGCTGACATTTAACAAAGTGGCAAAATTAAGGAATTTATAATTTTCTTGCCGAAAACTTTTCCGCTTCAGGCAAATGGGGAGTGTTTAATAGGATGTACGTGCCCGGATATAAAACTAGTTGCATATGCTACTATTTTATCACTCGTTTAAGTGTTTGAATATTACCGTTGAATGGGAAAACTTGATATTAAGTCATAGTTTTAATGATATTTTATAACTAACAGGCTTATTTTACTATACAATCGTAATTGGAATGTTCCGATATTGGTCTGTTTGTAGTCTTTGTTGGCCTAACAAGTGTTATTGAACGACAAATAATGAAAAAGGAAGAACAACGATGCTAATTTGTTTCTACATTTGCGCGGTTGTTTATTTAACTATTTTGTTAAAAAGAAATCGGGCATGATTGAACAAAAGCTAAATTTAACTGTTTACTATAGTAGATTAAAGTAGATAAAACGCGAAACGTTCCTTGTCATGCTACTAAAATTCGATAGGTAAAGAAAGAATAATATAAATAAAGATTGCTTATGTCACAGATTATCGGACATATCTCACAGGTGATCGGCCCTGTGGTCGACGTGTACTTTGAAGGTACGGACGCAGAGTTAATGCTGCCAAGCATTCACGACGCACTGGAGATAAAGAGGCCAAACGGCAAAATACTGGTTGTAGAAGTTCAGCAACACATCGGCGAGAATACGGTTCGTACCGTGGCTATGGACAGCACTGACGGACTTCAGCGAGGCATGAAGGTGTATCCCACCGGAGGCCCGATCACAATGCCGATAGGCGAACAGATTAAAGGACGACTGATGAACGTAGTGGGCGACTCTATCGACGGTATGAAGAGTCTCGACCGTACAGGCGCATATTCCATCCACCGTGATCCCCCAAAGTTTGAAGATTTGACAACTGTGCAGGAGGTACTCTTCACGGGTATCAAAGTAATCGACCTGCTGGAGCCGTATGCCAAAGGTGGCAAGATCGGACTCTTTGGCGGTGCCGGTGTAGGAAAGACCGTACTTATTCAGGAACTGATCAATAATATTGCCAAGAAACATAACGGATTCTCCGTATTTGCCGGAGTCGGCGAGCGTACCCGTGAAGGTAACGACTTGCTGCGTGAAATGATCGAGTCGGGCGTTATCCGCTACGGCGAGGCTTTCAAGGAAAGTATGGAGAAGGGCGACTGGGACCTTTCGAAAGTAGACTATAATGAACTGGAAAAGTCGCAGGTATCCTTGATTTTCGGACAGATGAACGAGCCTCCGGGCGCACGTGCCTCTGTGGCATTGTCCGGACTGACGGTAGCGGAATCTTTCCGTGATGCCGGCAAGGAAGGTGAGAAACGCGATATCCTGTTTTTTATCGATAACATTTTCCGTTTCACGCAGGCGGGTTCGGAAGTCTCGGCTCTGCTGGGACGTATGCCTTCTGCCGTTGGTTATCAGCCGACACTTGCCACGGAAATGGGTGCGATGCAGGAACGTATCACTTCCACCCGGAAAGGTTCTATCACCTCCGTACAGGCAGTATATGTGCCTGCGGATGACTTGACGGACCCTGCTCCGGCAACAACCTTCAGCCATCTGGATGCAACGACCGTGCTCGACCGTAAGATTACGGAATTGGGTATCTATCCGGCTGTCGATCCACTGGCTTCTACGTCCCGTATCCTTGACCCGCACATCGTGGGACAGGAACATTATGACGTAGCACAGCGCGTGAAACAGATTTTGCAGCGCAACAAGGAATTGCAGGACATCATCTCCATCCTTGGTATGGAGGAACTTTCGGAAGAAGATAAACTGGTCGTGAACCGTGCGCGCCGTGTGCAGCGTTTCCTTTCGCAGCCGTTTGCCGTTGCCGAACAGTTTACAGGCGTTCCGGGCGTGATGGTAGGCATCGAGGATACAATCAAAGGGTTCAGAATGATTCTCGACGGTGAGGTAGACAACCTCCCCGAACAGGCTTTCCTGAACGTGGGCACGATTGAAGAAGCGATAGAGAAAGGCAAGAAATTGCTGGAACAAGCGAAAAAGTAATCGAAACAACATTCCATGATGAAAGAATTGCATTTAAGTATCGTATCGCCCGAAAAGAGCGTATTCGACGGAGAAGTGAAGATTGTCACACTGCCGGGAACGGTAGGATCGTTTTCTATCCTGCCGGGACACGCGCCGATCGTCTCGTCATTGAAAGCGGGAACGTTGGGTTATACCACGATGGACGGTGAGGAGCATACATTGGATATTCAGGGTGGTTTTGTTGAAATGAGTGACGGGACAGCTTCGGTGTGTGTCTCGTAAGGAAGACGAGATGGATAATATACAGCAGAAAAACACAACGACATGGTGAACATTAGTAAGACTAAACGGAATTTTATCGCACTGAATACGCTGTTTGCTATACTAAGCGGAGCAGCGGGAGCAGTGATTTTACACATAGCCTTGCCGGGGCATTATTTCGGAGGATATCCGTTTATACCGGTATATTTCTATATCTTCGGTTTGTTTAGTATTTATATGTTCGATGCGTGTCGGCGGCATGCTCCGCAGAAGTTGTCGCTGCTGTATCTGGCAATGAAGATGATAAAAATGATTCTCTCGCTGATTCTGCTGCTGATTTATTGTCTGGCAGTACGCGAAGAAGCCAAGGCTTTCTTGCTGACGTTTATCTCGTTCTATCTGTTGTATCTGATATATGAAACGTGGTTCTTCTTCTCCTTTGAAGTGAACCTGAAACGGAAAAAGAAAAATAAGAATAAAAATGAAACAGTTGCGTAACATAGTAGCTCCGATATTTCTGCTCTGCCTGATGTTGGTAGCCGGTCTGCCGGTCTTCGCGCAGACACAGGAAGATGTGACTCCGCAGGAGCAGAAAGAGAATACGGTCGATGTGAAGGAGATCGTGTTCGGGCATATCGGCGACTCATACGAATGGCATATTACGACGTGGGGTAAAACGCACATTACTATACCATTACCTATCATTGTTTATAGTTCTACTACAGGTTGGCATACGTTCCTTTCTTCCCGTCTCGCTGAGAATGGAGGCACTTATGAAGGGCTCTCCGTCGCCCCCGAAGGAAGTAAGTACGAAGGCAAACTGGTGGAGTATAATGCAGCCGGAGAGCAGGTTCGTCCGTGGGATATTTCCATTACGAAGGTGACATTCGCTTTGTTGTTCAACAGTGTGCTGCTGCTGGTTATCGTGCTGAGTGTGGCGCAATGGTACAGGAAGCGTCCGCAGGGAGCATTGGCACCGGGTGGTTTTATCGGATTCATGGAAATGTTTATCATGATGGTGAACGATGATATCATCAAGAGTTGTGTCGGACCCAACTACCGGAAGTTTGCACCGTATCTGCTGACTGCGTTTTTCTTCATTTTCATTAATAACATCATGGGGCTGATTCCGTTCTTCCCCGGTGGTGCGAATGTGACGGGAAACATTGCCATCACTATGGTGCTTGCAATCTGTACGTTCCTTGCAGTCAACATCTTTGGAACGAAACATTACTGGAAAGATATCTTTTGGCCGGATGTGCCCTGGTGGCTGAAAGTGCCTGTACCGATGATGCCTTTCATCGAGTTCTTCGGAATCTTTACGAAACCGTTTGCCTTGATGATCCGTCTTTTCGCCAATATGCTGGCGGGACACATGGCGATGCTGGTACTGACTTGCCTGATCTTTATCTCGGCAAGCATGGGACCTGCGCTCAACGGTACACTGACGGTAGCTTCCGTACTGTTCAACATTTTTATGAATGCGCTTGAACTGTTGGTAGCTTTCATCCAGGCATATGTATTCACCATGCTTTCGGCCGTATTTATCGGACTGGCGCAGGAAGGTGCAAAAGTAAAAGCAGAATAAACGCGAAGAGAGAGCAAATAAATAAACGAGAAAATAAACCATTTTAAAACTGAAAATTATGTTACTATCAGTATTGTTACAAGCCACTGCAGCAGCAGTAGGAGTAAGTAAATTAGGTGCAGCTATCGGTGCAGGTCTTGCAGTAATCGGAGCTGGTTTGGGTATTGGTAAGATTGGTGGTTCGGCTATGGAAGCTATTGCACGCCAGCCGGAAGCCTCGGGTGACATCCGTATGAATATGATTATCGCCGCCGCCTTGATCGAAGGTGTGGCTCTGTTGGCGGTAGTAGTATGTCTGCTGGTATTCTTCCTGTAATATTAAATAGATATGTCATTACTATTACCTGATAGTGGCCTGTTGTTCTGGATGTTTGTCGCATTCGGGGTTGTGTTCGTGATATTAGCGAAATACGGTTTCCCCATCATCATCAAGATGGTGGAAGGCCGTAAAACCTATATCGACCAGTCCTTGGAGGTGGCAAGAGAAGCCAACGCCCAGTTAGCTCATTTGAAGGAAGAGGGCGAGGCGCTTGTGGCTGCTGCCAACAAGGAACAAGGACGAATCTTGAAGGAGGCAATGGAAGAACGTGACAAGATTGTTCACGAGGCCCGTAAGCAAGCAGAGATAGCCGCACAGAAAGAACTGGATGCGGTGAAACAACAAATCCAGATAGAGAAGGATGAAGCGATCCGCGACATCCGTCGCCAGGTAGCTGTGCTTTCTGTCGATATCGCCGAGAAGGTGCTCCGCAAGAACCTTCAGGACAAAGAATCCCAGATGGGAATGATCGACCGTATGCTGGATGAAGTATTAACCCCTAATAAGAACTAAGGAAGATGGAAGTCGGAGTACTCTCAATGCGATATGCCAAAGCGATGATCGAATACGCTCAGGAGAAAGGTGTGGAGGATAGACTCTACAACGAATTCTTCACATTGTCTCACAGTTTTCGTGTCCAGCCGGGACTGCGCGAAGTGCTTGATAATCCTGTGGTGTCGGTAAAGGACAAGTTGGCGCTGATATGTACGGCTGCCGATGGTAACGGTGAATCCAGCAGAGAGTTTGTCCGTTTCATCACGCTGGTTCTGCGAAACAGGCGCGAAGGCTATTTGCAGTTCATCAGCCTGATGTATCTCGATCTTTACCGGAAACTGAAACACATCGGAGTAGGCAAACTGATTACGGCAGTCCCGGTGGACAAGGAGACAGAAAACCGGATCCGTTCCGCAGCAGCACATATTCTGCATGCCCAAATGGAACTGGATACTGTGATTGATCCCTCGATAGAGGGGGGCTTCATCTTCGATATCAATGATTATCGGCTCGATGCAAGCATTGCCACGCAGTTGAAACGAGTGAAACAACAGTTTATTGATAAGAATAGGAGAATTGTATAATGTCTGAAAATATAAGAGTAAGCGAAGTATCCGATATATTGCGCAAGCAGCTCGAAGGTATCAATACCAACGTGCAGCTCGACGAGATCGGTACGGTGCTCCAGGTAAGCGACGGAGTGGTACGTATCTACGGATTGCGGAACGCCGAAGCCAACGAATTGCTGGAGTTTGACAACGGCATCAAAGCCATTGTGATGAACCTCGAAGAGGACAACGTAGGTGCCGTTCTGCTGGGACCTACCGACAGAATCAAGGAAGGCTTTATAGTGAAACGTACCAAGCGTATCGCCTCAATCCGTGTAGGTGAAAGCATGCTGGGACGTGTCATCGACCCGCTGGGCGAACCGCTCGACGGAAAAGGGCTGATCGGCGGAGAACTGTATGAAATGCCGTTGGAACGCAAAGCGCCGGGAGTTATCTACCGCCAGCCGGTAAACCAACCGTTACAGACGGGCTTGAAAGCTGTAGACGCTATGATTCCTATCGGACGCGGACAGCGTGAGCTGATTATCGGCGACCGTCAGACAGGAAAAACTTCCATTGCGATTGATACGATTATCAATCAGCGCAATAACTTTCTGGCAGGTGACCCGGTGTACTGTATTTATGTAGCTATCGGTCAGAAAGGTTCTACCGTGGCTTCTATCGTAAATACGCTCCGTGAGTATGGAGCGATGGATTACACGATTGTCGTTGCCGCTACGGCAGGTGATCCGGCAGCGTTGCAGTATTATGCACCGTTTGCAGGAGCTGCCATCGGTGAATATTTCCGTGATACCGGCCGTCATGCGCTGGTGGTTTATGATGACCTTTCCAAGCAGGCAGTTGCTTATCGGGAAGTATCATTGATTCTTCGTCGTCCGTCCGGACGTGAGGCGTATCCGGGTGATATCTTTTACCTGCACTCACGTCTGTTGGAACGTGCGGCAAAGATCATCAAGGAAGAAGAAGTGGCACGCGAAATGAACGACCTTCCGGAGAGCCTGAAAGGTATCGTGAAAGGTGGTGGTTCACTCACGGCTTTGCCTATCATTGAGACGCAGGCAGGAGACGTTTCGGCATATATCCCGACGAACGTGATTTCTATTACCGACGGACAGATATTCCTCGAAACGGACTTGTTTAATCAAGGTGTCCGTCCGGCTATCAATGTCGGTATTTCTGTATCCCGTGTAGGTGGTAACGCTCAGATTAAGGCGATGAAGAAAGTGGCCGGAACCTTGAAGATGGACCAGGCACAGTATCGTGAACTGGAAGCCTTCTCCAAGTTTAGCAGTGATATGGACCCCATTACGGCGATGACTATCGACAAGGGACGTAAGAATGCACAATTGCTGATTCAGCCTCAGTATAGTCCGATGCCGGTAGAACAACAGATTGCTATTCTGTATTGCGGCACGCACGGTCTGCTCCACGATGTTCCCTTGGAAAACGTACAGGATTTTGAACGCAGTTTCATCGAATCTCTACAACTCAATCATCAGGAAGATGTGCTGGACGTTCTGAGAACCGGTGTGATAGACGATAACGTGACCAAGGCTATCGAAGAGACTGCCGCTATGGTTGCCAAACAATATTTATAAAATGAAGACGCTGTGTCAAAAGTCAATAGTAACTGAACTGGGACTGACTTTTGACACACACTCATTCTTAATTCTTAATTTAAATAGTTATGGCTTCACTGAAAGAAGTAAAAACCAGAATAAATTCGGTAAAGAGTACCCGAAAAATCACTTCAGCAATGAAGATGGTGGCTTCTGCCAAGTTACACAAGGCACAAGGAGCCATTGAAAATATGCTGCCTTATGAAAGGAAGCTCAACAAGATTCTGACCAACTTCCTGAGTGCCGACCTTCCTGTTGAATCTCCTTACATCAAGGCGAGGGAAGTGAAGCGTGTGGCAATCGTTGCCTTTTCTTCGAATACGTCGCTCTGTGGTGCTTTTAATGCAAATGTGATTAAGATGCTGCTGCAAACAGTCGGCGAGTTTCGTACACTGGGACAGGATAATATCCTGATATTCCCGGTAGGGAAGAAGGTGGATGAAGCAGTGAAACGCCTGGGATTCCAACCGCAGGAGACTTCACCGACGCTTTCCGACAAACCATCGTATCAGGAGGCTTCCGAACTGGCACATCGCCTGATGGAAATGTACGTATCCGGAGAAATAGACCGGGTAGAACTGATCTATCATCATTTTAAATCAATGGGCGTGCAGATTCTGCTTCGCGAAACTTATCTGCCTATTGACCTGACACGGGTCGTGGATGAGGAAGAGAAGCAAAAGGAAGAAGAAGTACAAGGAGGTGAAATAGCGAATGATTACATTATCGAACCTTCTGCAGAGGAACTGATCACCAATCTGATCCCAACGGTATTGAGCCAGAAGCTTTTTACGGCTGCCGTGGATTCGAACGCTTCGGAACATGCGGCACGCACATTGGCGATGCAGGTGGCTACGGACAATGCGAACGAATTGATCCAGGATTTGACGAAGCAATATAATAAGAGTCGCCAGCAGGCTATTACCAACGAATTATTGGATATCGTGGGTGGTTCTATGCAGTAAATAAAGATTGCACGATAACACTATTTTGTGAATCGGTATTCCGTTTTTAAGCTTTGTCCGGCTGGTAATTAAATAATCTATATATTTGAAAATTATTTGAGAGGTGAGATTGTTTTGATGGGAACAAAACAAGCCTTGATAACTAACAAAACAAATATATAGATTATGACACAAAAGCGATTATTCGGCATTTCTGGTGCTATTGCTACGGCAGCATTGATTGGTGGGCTGTTGGCTGGATGTATGGAAAAAGATCTGTACGATCCTAATTATGGAAAAGAACCTCTTCCGGACCCTAGCGAGTATTTCGGATTTGAAACACGTGGCGACGTGAAACTCTCAGTAAACTATGATGTCCCCGGACTTGTGGCTCTACTTGAAGTGTATGATGAAGACCCGATGGAAGTAGTGGACAATGTTCCGGTAAAGAAAGAAGGGGTTGAAGCTTTATTCAAAATTTTCACGGATGGAAATGGAAAATATGAAGGGAAAATGAATATTCCGACTTCTGTAGAGACTGTTTACTTGTATACATCAAGCTGGGGAGTGCCCCGATGCGTAAAACTAGATATCAAAGATGGGATGGCTAGTTTTGATATGAGTAAAAAGGATTCTTCTACTGCCAATACTAAAGCGGTAACGCGTTCTTATGACTTTTCGAAAGGTAACGTGCCGTATCTTATCAATTCCGGTGCTAATTTGTATTCATTGTGTAAGTGGGGAGAAGGAGGAAATCTCACCTATATTTATAATAGTCAAACAGGAAAGCCAGACCCTATTAATAATGGATATGTAACACCTCAAAAACAAGTGGGTAATGAATTGATTGGAAATCTTGTAGAACGTTTAAACTCTTTTTTCAAGCCATCCGGAGGTTCTGTTGACAACGCTTATTTGTATAAGGGATCTGAAATCACTAATATTAATGTAACACAAGAGGGAACTACGTTAGATTTGGTCTTTCTTGACAGGGACGCTT
Source organism: Bacteroides sp. MSK.20.82 (assembly GCF_019052485.1). Taxonomy (NCBI): domain Bacteria; kingdom Pseudomonadati; phylum Bacteroidota; class Bacteroidia; order Bacteroidales; family Bacteroidaceae; genus Bacteroides; species Bacteroides sp. MSK.20.82. The sequence goes on along the minus strand of NZ_JAHQUN010000004.1, from coordinate 273,731 downwards.
CATTTAATAATTCATTTGGATATTATTATTATAAAACAAGTGATGGAGTTAGTAACTCTAATATGAGGAAGTATATCGTATTTCCAAATGTTGCTTTTTCCGTATATAATGGAGCTTTATCTATTTTGAAGTGTGGAGATAAAGTACGTCTGCTCTTTTGGGGTGAGGATGGTAAACCAAGTGAGAAATTTCCGAAAGGATATACAGTAGGATGGTTTATATATGCAGATGGGTATCATCAAAATGAGAATGAAATTGACATTACAAAGCCATTAATAACTTCTAATGGGTATTCTAATGGTGGTTTCGTATCTGTAAAAGATGAAAAGAGTGGAAAAACCATTATTGGTGTGGAAGATGGAGCAAACAGAAGTTTTTGTGATCTACTATTTTATGTAGATGCTTCTCCGGAAAGTTCTATTGATAATCCGAACAGACCCAATATCCCGAGTGATGATAAACCAATAGAAAAGCCGGATGCACAGGAGAACTTAAAGGGGACTTTAGCCTTTGAAGATATTTGGCCTGACGGGGGAGATTATGACATGAACGACGTGGTCGTAGAATATAATCGTGCCATATATTTCAACACAGAAAACATGATAAATAAGATTGTGGATACATTTACGCCCACACACGACGGAGCGATGTATGATAATGCATTTGCTTATCAGATAGATGGAGGACAGTTTGGTAAAGTGACTTCAGATAAGGATATAAAAGTGGAGAGCGAAACGTCTTCTATTATTGTATTCCCAAGTGTAAAACAAGCTGTTAAGGGGAAAGTGGGTACATGTACGATAACCAGAACCTTTGAAAAGGCCACTTTTAATAAGGAGAATCTGAAGATATATAATCCGTACATTATAGTAAAATATGCGGCAGGGCAACAGAACCGGACGGAAGTACATCTGCCTAAATATTCACCGACATCTTATGCTGACAAATCGCTGATAGGTTCTAGTAAGGATGTCTATTACATTGATCGTGACGGAGCTTATCCGTTTGCCATCGATATTCCGATGTTGAATTTCATTCCGGTGACGGAGACGCATAACATTGATACGGAATATCCTTATTTCAAGAATTGGGCTGATTCTTGGGGATCAAAATCTACAGATTGGTACAAGAGATATCAGTCTTCCAAGAATTAAGAAACAAAAACAATTTCGATATATAACTGTGACACGACTTTGTGTTCTGATTTGATCCGGTCCCGGTGTACTTCAAGCGAGAAGAAACCGGGACCTTTTTTGTTTATTTGTATACAAATATTTCGGGAGTAAAGAAATGATGATGAAAATACCGGCTTGATTATTGCTTTTCCTTACATTCAATTTCGGTGGTTGGAATCTATTCAGTACCTTTACCGAAAATTAGAGGAAACATGGAAAATAATCCTGAACTACAACTAGCTTGGCAGTTCATTGAAAATACAGGCACGCATCTGTTTCTTACCGGAAAAGCCGGAACCGGAAAAACTACATTTCTAAAACGATTGAGAGAACATACCCCCAAGCGCATGGTCGTATTGGCTCCAACAGGAATCGCAGCTATCAACGCCGGAGGGGTGACGATTCATTCATTCTTTCAGTTGTCTTTTGCTCCGTTTGTGCCGGAAACGACTTTCAATTCTGCCAAGATGCACTACCGTTTCAGCAAAGAGAAACGGAATATTATCCGCAGCATGGATCTGCTTGTTATCGACGAAATCAGTATGGTACGTGCAGATTTGCTGGACGCTGTGGACGCGGCTTTACGTCGTTATCGTGACCGTGAAAAACCTTTCGGAGGTGTGCAGTTGCTGATGATCGGCGACTTGCAACAGTTGGCTCCTGTGGTAAAAGACAATGAATGGGAGCTACTGAAGAATCATTACGAGACTCCATATTTTTTTGCCAGCCGTGCACTGAAGGAAACGGTGTATATGACCATTGAACTAAAGAAAGTCTACCGTCAGAGTGATACTTTCTTTCTTTCTCTTCTGAACAAGATACGCGAAAATAAAGCAGATGATGAAGTGTTGAACGAATTGAATCGTCGTTATCAGCCCGGTTTTCGTCCACGGAAAGAAGAAGGGTATATCCGACTGACAACGCATAACTATCAGGCCCAGCAGGTGAACGACCGTGAACTGGCATCACTGTCCGGACGGGCTTATAGTTTTCGGGCGGAGATAGAGGGAAATTTTCCTGAGTACTCGTACCCTGCGGATGAAGTGCTTACAGTCAAAGAAGGAGCACAGATCATGTTCCTTAAGAATGACGTTTCATCAGAAAAACGTTACTATAACGGCATGATAGGCGAAGTGATGAGTGTTGACGAAAAAGGAATGTCCGTACGTGGAAAAGACAGTAGTGATGTCTTTCAGTTGTTGCCCGAAGAATGGGGGAATTATAAGTATGTGCTGAACGAAGAAACGAAGGAGATCACGGAAGAAATAGAAGGTGTGTTCCGGCAATATCCCATCCGTCTGGCGTGGGCTATCACGATTCATAAGAGTCAGGGTCTGACGTTTGAGCGGGCGATTATCGATGCTCGTAACTCTTTTGCTCATGGGCAGACGTATGTAGCATTGAGCCGTTGCAAGACTCTGGAAGGAATGGTGTTGGAGACTCCTTTGCGTAGGGAGGCGATAATCAGCGATAGCATTGTAGATAATTTCACAAAAGATGTGGAACAGAATAAACCGGGGAGCAAGCAGTTGAACGACATGCAAAAGGCTTATTTCTATGATCTGTTGAATGATTTATTTAATTTCTATTCGCTTGAGCAGGCTTATAAGCGGTTGCTCCGGATGATGGATGAAGAGTTTTATAAACTTTATCCAAAGTTGCTTGCCGAGTATAAAGAACTGGCTCCGCATCTCAAAGAGAAGGTGGTGGAAGTTTCCAATCGCTTTCGTAATCAATATACGCGTCTGATTAACGAGAATGAAAATTATGCCGGAAATGAGGAGCTACAGCAAAGGATTCATTCCGGTGCTGCTTATTTCTGTGAAGCATTGCTTCCTGTTCGGGTGCTGTTTGACAAGACCAGTATGCCTCTTGATAATAAAGAGTTGCGGAAACAACTGAATGAACGTTTGCAGGCATTGGATGATGCTTTATGGATTAAAGAGTCTTTGTTGGATGCGATGCGGACGGAGAAATTTACGGTAACGGATTATCTGAAACGGAAAGCGAAAGTGATGTTGAGTCTCGAAGGCGAAACTGCTTCTTCCGGTTCTTCCACCAAGGCTCCGAAGGAGAAAAAAGAACGGAAAGAACGCACTCGCAGCAATTCAGGAAAGGTGAAAATAGAAGTTCCGACGGATATTCTGCATCCGGAACTTTATCGTGCTCTGTCGGAATGGAGAACGGCAAAGACGCGCGAAGTGAATATGCCGGCTTATGTGATCATGCAGCAAAAGGCATTGATGGGTATTGTGAATCTGTTGCCGGATACACCAGTAGCTTTGGAAGCGATACCTTATTTCGGTGCGAAAGGAGTGGAGAAGTACGGACTTGAAATTTTGGGCATTGTGCGCAAATATATGAAGGAGAACAAACTGGAACGACCGGAGATCTTTACTTCTGTTTCGGGCGGAGAGGATGTACGTGAACAAAAGCTGGACGCGCAGCATCATGAGGATAAGAAGAAGCAGAAAGAGAAGAAGAAAGATTCAAAGCTGGTGAGTTATGAAATGTTCTGCCAAGGGATGACTATAGAGGAGATAGCCAAAACCCGTGATTTGGTGACAGGAACGATTGCTGCTCATCTGGAACATTATCTCCGCGAAGATAAAATAAAATTGGAACAGGTAGTGACAGCGGACAAGATTAAGAAGGTCCGGACTTATCTGGAAACCCATGAGTTTATGGGAGTGGTGGCTATTAAAGCTGCATTGGGAGATGAAGTTTCTTACGCTGATATTCGCTTTGTATTGGCGACGGCGGGGCATTAAAAAACTCATTTTAATAAAAAAATAATGTCCGAAAAGCTACTGACAGAATGATAGGTCAGATATGCTTTTCGGACATTATGGTATGATGGGGTACAGAGTTATAAGTTACAGAAGAAAGAAACGAATACAGGCACGCTGATATCGATCAGAATACCATGCAAAATAGCGATAGGAATCATTTCTTTTCCCGAATATCTGCTGATGGAAGGTAATAATACATCCATTGAGTTGACTCCTGCCGCTGAAATGGGAGCAAGTTTCCCGAAATACTTCTTGATAAGCGGTGTACCCAAAAGTGCCATCATTTCGCGAAAGATATTAGTCAGCAGGGCAATGGTACCCAGCTCTGTAGCCAACTGTATTCCGATGGTCGGTTCCTTGAACTGAGTGATCAGGATGGAAGACAGCGAATAATAGGCGAATCCGCTTCCTACTGCCATACAGTCGAATACACTCCATTGACTTAGCAAAATGCTTGCCAAGGCAGAAAACAACAATGTGCCGGTAATGGTACCCAATGGAATCAGCAGCATTTTCGGGTGCAAATGTGAGATGATCGCTTTCAGGTTCTTATTGGAACCGATGCTGATTCCTACTTGCAGCATCAACGCATATAGTATATACATGGAAACAGTATGTGTGTCGAACTGGAATTTATTAAAAACTCCCATGATACAGCCTACACAGAAAAATACGATAACGATGAGACTTCCTTTCATTGTTTACCTCCTTTCTTGAAAAATAGTTGTAACACAAGCCGGGCAGCCAACAAGCTCCCTAATACGCCGGATACGGCAAGAATGATCGCCTGCCATCCAAACTTACCGAGATTATTCACAATCAGGCTATTAGAGCCAATGGATACTCCAAGGATAAAGAGTAACAGGAATATTGTAAGAGAAATTGTCTTTTCAGTCTTTTGTAAGATACTCCAGTTACGTAATCCGTATCCGATACCGATTCCCAAAAACATGGTAGATATAATAGAGAACATATTGTAATATATTTTAGTTGGTTAGGTTAAACAATTCATAAATAGCATAGATAATCCCCAAAAAGACATACATCTTATTGACAATCAGATGGAAATACTGTCTGTGAGTAACGAAATAAGTCAACAGGCAGTTAGGGGTAAGAATGAGTAAGGGGAATTTAGATGAATCCGCTGAACCAATGTACATGCACGCAACATGACGTGCAGAAATTGGGAATTTCCGCATGAAATATAAGGGCGTTATGTAATTGTAATGTTTGATTCATCTTCTGGTTCTTTAATTCGGGTGCAAAGATAAGAACTTATTGCATATTTTCAAAATAAATATGCAATAATTAGAATGGGAAAGGTAGCTGAAACTAGGAATAGAATGTAGTAAAAACTTGGTTATGTAGACCTTAACCTTTATATATTATGTGTTTATATCATTTTTATTTAGTTGCCAGTTCGATGCCTGAGTCAAATTTCTATGTTGTGTAGAGCACATACTTTTATTTGTGCAAACAATCTGATTAATAGGATTTGTCGGTTAATGTTTCCACTCCATGAGGATGTCTTTCAGCTTTCGTGGCTGGTAACCAAGTATAGTCCGGGCTTTTGCTATACTCATCCCACTGAAACGGGGACGGGGAGTAGCTTCTTGCATTTCTTCTGTTGTGGCAGGGTGAACGAGCGAACGGTCCAGCTTCATGTAGTCTGCTACCTGAAAAGCAATTTCTGCGATGGTCAGGCATTCCTCGCCACAGATATGAAAAATTCCGTTTGCGGCATTTTCTACCAGGTGTTGTACTCCGGCTGATACGTCACCTACATAGGTGGGCGTGCGCCATTGATCTGATACGACACGGATTTCTTGTCCTGCATTCAAACGATTCATCACCAGTTGCACGATGTTTCCATGTTGTCCCGGCAATGCTTTTCCGTAGACAATCTCTACGCGGGCAATAGCATAGTTACTACAGATTTCAGTCACTTTCTCTTCTCCTTTCCATTTGGTGAAACCGTAATAGTTGACGGGAGCAGGGAGACTTTTTTCTGTATAAAGCTGTCCGGACTTCTCGTCTATCTTTCCGTCAAAGACGAAGTCTGTAGATAAATGAATGAACCGGCTTTTGTAACTTTCGCAAAGATGTGCCAATTGTTCTACTGCCGTAACATTTATTAGCCAGGCTTCTTCGTGATGCGTTTCGCAATAATCGGGGACGGATAAGGCGGAACAGTTGATGACTACATCGGGTTGTACGTCTTTAAAAAGTTGCTTTACGACTGCTTCATCCCGTATATCTGTGGTGATGAAATGATAGTTGCCTCCATTCTTCGGAAGGATATCCGGATGCAGGGAACATCCTGTTACCTTATATTGTGCCTTGCTCGACAGGTCATTCAGTATTTGGCGTCCGGTGAATCCATTGGCACCGATAATTATTATATTCTTCATGGGCTGTTTTATAGTCGTTCGTTTCAGTCATATGAGTTTTTCTCAGTCACATGAGTGAGTTTCGGTTCAGAAATGGCTTTTCTATATTTATTTTCACAAAAGTAGAAAATAATTTTAGTTACGCAAATAGATTTCGTAGTTCCCTTTTTCTTTTGCTCTTTTGCGAATTTAAGCATATCATTATCAGGTCCGATGCGCATGCCGGATGGATTGGATGAAGTACCGGGAGCTTACAAAGATATTGCGCAGGTAATTGCTAATGAGCGGGATTTAGTGAAACCTTTGGTGGAATTGGCGCCTATGGCGGTGATCAAAGGATAAAATTAGCTGACGAGATGAGGTATGGACATAAAAAAAGGAGCAACGCCTTGCTCCAACCTTTGTTAACCTTAAATCTAATACTATGAAAAACACATTGCAAAGATACGGACTTCTGCGAACTTTGCAAATTATCCAAGAATAATAGTATGTTTTATAACATTGATTAAGAATTTGAATTCTCAATTCTATTTTTATTAAGAGATTTCCTGATCTTATCTTTTGTTCTTAATGAGTAGCTGCATACCATGCTGTTTCTTCTTTTTTTGAGGCCAGCGAGTGCGTACTTGGATCGGAGATTGTAATACCGGAGAAGGTATTGATTTTCACTTCTCCTCTGCTCATCGAATAGAAATATTCTGTATTTCTTTTGAATGGCACCGTACGATTGAGCTGTTCGTTGAATCGTGCCACTAGAGTTTCATCAGGGCATAATTTTGAAACATAGTCACCATAGTCAAAGAAGATAACCGGATAATATCCGTCCAGTCTCTGTAAAGAACTGGTTAGTGAAGGATCAAAAGTATATCGATGATTAATTTCTTTCATAATAGTTGCCAGGTTATCAAGTTCTGAGCAATCAGTGACAGCGATTGTTCCGCAGGGTGTGCTATAAGTGGAATAAAAAGAGTAAAAACCGTCACAGATACCGGCATAATCTACTTTCCCAATTAGATACTGACCTATCTCGGCGTATGGCATACCATACGCCATCACTTCACTTGTAGATCCTATCAGATAATCAGTCACATCTTTGAGAGCGTAGGCTACTTCAATGCTTGACATATAGCAGTCGTCAAAGAGTATATATTCCATTTTAAGTCCGGCATTGGATATTCCTTTGGCAAGTGTGGTTATATCAGTCTGATATTGGGCATTTAATCCTCCGAAGTAGCGTGTCATTGGTACATTTTCGTATTCCCAGTGCATTTTGGTACGAAGACCGCTACGTGATTTAGAATTTGATACGGGTATCCATCCCATGCCATGACAGCCGATAACCATCGAATAGCGTTTGGTGGGAGAGTAGCGTTGCACATCATTTAGGATGGATGTGATACCTTCTGCTGTGGTATATGCAGGATCTGTATAGTTCTTTAGAGTTTTATGCACACTCTTGCCATTCTCATAAGCGAGTTCAAAAAGAGTGGCTTTCGTTGCTGTGGTACACATGAAAATGATTATCCGTTCATCCTTCAAGATATTCTTTTCAACTACACTTTCAAGGTCGCTGATGTTCTGATAGAAATTGGATGTGAGATTATCAGACCAGGGGAGATACATGAATACCGTTTGTTCTGTAGGTACCGGAACTGGCTCTTCCTTTTCGCACGAAGTCATGCCAAAAGAAAGGAATAGTACGATGATAACTGATTTAATCAAATGGTGATATTTCCGCTCTGTCTTCATTGTTTTGTCAGGATTAAAGTTACTTCTTGATATATAACGTAAAAAGAGCACTTTTTGATTTATATATTCAGAATATAATCTGAATGTATCCTTTTCAAGTGTTACTGCAAATCTACTGAAAAATAATGTAATTCTACTATATACGAAAGTCCAATAGCTCACGTATGGACATAAAAAAAGGAGCAACGCCTTGCTCCAACCTTTGTTAACCTTAAATCTAATACTATGAAAAACACATTGCAAAGATACGGACTTCTGTGAACTTTGCAAATTATCCAAGAAAAATAGTATGTTTTATAACATTGATTAAGAATTTGAATTCTTAATTCTATTTTTATTAAGAGAAAAGTCAGTTAGGCATCTTGAAATCATTCGGCAAACAACCGGTGATCTTCTTAAACAGGCGGCTGAAATATTGCGGATTCCGGAAACCGAGTTCCTGCGCTATCTGGCTGAGTGTTTTATCTGTATTTATCAACCACTCTTTAGCTATCTCGAAACGCTTGAACTGAAGATATTCTTTGTACGATTTCCCCGTTTCATATTCCAGCAAATCATTGAAATATGCGGGAGAAAGACGAAGTACTCTGACGCACTCCTCAATAGTGGGAAGATCGGAGGACTGACTTTGTATAGTATTGAAATGATCATCCAAAAGACGGTCAAACCGTTCGATAATCTTTTTGTTAGCCTCATTGCGTGTGATGAACTGGCGTTCGTAGAAGCGTTCGCAATAATCAAGCAGTAGTTCGATGTATTTGGAAATGATCTTCTGACTATAGCAGTCGATACAGCGTTGCAATTCTTCATTTATTTTATCCAGAAGTTCCAGTATGACCTGCTTTTCACGTAATGAAACATGCAGTGCTTCTTCGGGACGATAAGAGAAGAAAGTATAGTCACGAATGTTCGCTCCAAGCACAGTGCCGCAGATCAAGTCGGGATGAAACGCCAGTATCCATCCTTTGGAAGGACGTGTGTTGTCACTATCCTTCATACTGATTGACTCGCCGGGAGTCAGACAGAGAAGTGTCCCGTCCGAGAAGTCGTAGTACTGATGTCCGTATCTGTAGGCTTCACATTTGCATTCGCTCAACAGAATCGTGTAAAATCCGAATTTGAAATCCGTATGGGAGGATAAATCGGCTTTTGAAAGGTCGATGACACTGACCAGAGGGTGCAGCGTCTTACTCCCCATGCAGCAATTACATTGATGCACACTTCCTATCTTAAGTACTTTATCTCCCATGACGTAACTAATATCCTGATTAGTGGAGCTGTTTTTAGTTCTGTTGCTTATATTCGTTTGGCGTACATCCGACATTCTTTTTGAACAACCGGCTGAAATGCTGCGGATACTGGAACCCCAGTTCATACGCAATCTGGCTGACCGTCTGGCTGCCTTCTAATATCCGTTCCTTGGCAAGTTCTATGATCCGGTGCTGGATATATTCCTGTGCCGTTTTTCCTGTTTCTTTCTTGATCAGGTCTCCGAAGTAATTGGAAGAAAGGCAGACCTTGTCCGCAAAGTATTTTACAGAAGGAAGTCCTTCGGTAAGTGCAGTCTGATTCTGAAAATACTCGTCCAATAACTGTTCGAACTTCACGATGATATCTTTATTAGCCTGATTACGGGTGATGAATTGCCGTTCGTAGAAGCGCATGCAATAGTCGAGCAATAGTTCTATATTGCGGACAATGAGCTGCTTGCTGTGTTTGTCGATGGCATGTTCCAGTTCGATTTGTATTTTGTGGATACAGTCGGTCACGATTTCCCTTTCCTGTTCGGAGAGATGCAGTGCTTCATTCACTTCGTAAGAGAAGAAATTATAGTGTTTGATGTTCTGCCCTAAAGAAGTTCCCCGGATTAAATCGGGATGAAATAAAAGGCCGATAGATTTTGTACGAATTGGTGTCTGCTTGCGGTTATCTATCCCGATAACCTGTCCCGGAGCCATGCAGACAACGGTTCCTTCCTGATAGTCATAATACTTCCGTCCATATCTGAGATCGCCACATTTTGCGTCTTTCAGAAACAGAGAGTAGAATCCGATATTCATACGATAGTAGTCTACCGTCTTTGTCGCTTTCGAAAAGTCGATCACGTTTACCAGCGGGTGCAAGGTCTCTAGTCCGAACAGTTGGTCATACTGGTCAATGCTTTCAATTTTTGTTATTTCTTCCATACGGCTTACAGTTTTGATCTGTCACAAAGATAAAGCTTTTAAATGTATCTTTCTCATTCCGGATTTGCAAAACAGTAATTTGGGTATAAGATTCAGTAATTTGTATACAATGCCGGCGGGCAGTGGGATGCAAACTCACTTTTTCCAGCTAAATATCAGCGTGTCGGAAACAAAAAAACGGGATAATCACGGGATGTGAATAGTAGAATTAATATATTTGTTCCTGCGAATTTAAAAAGACTTGTTTTATGAAAGCATTATTCATTGGAGGAACCGGTACGATCAGTACCGATGTAGTAGAATTGGCTCAACAGAGAGGGTGGGAGATAACACTGCTTAACCGGGGCTCAAAAAAACTGCCGGAAGGTGTGGGCAGTATCATTGCCGACATTCACGATGAGGAAGCTGTGGCGAAAGCTATTGCAGATGAAAGTTATGATGTCGTAGCTCAGTTCATCGCTTACACGGCAGAAGATGTAGAACGTGATATCCGTCTGTTCCGTAATAAGACGAAACAATATATTTTTATCAGCAGTGCATCCGCCTACCAAAAACCGTTGGCTGATTACCGTATTACGGAAAGTACCCCTTTAGTGAATCCTTACTGGCAATATTCACGGCATAAGATTGCCGCCGAAGAAGTGTTGATGACAGCATACCGTACCACCGGTTTCCCGATTACGATTGTCCGTCCCAGCCATACGTATAATGGAACGAAACCTCCTGTAAGCCTGCATGGAAATAAGGGGAACTGGCAGATACTTAAACGTATCCTTGACGGGAAACCGGTTATTATCCCCGGTGACGGAAGTTCCTTGTGGACACTGACACATTCCAAAGATTTTGCCAAAGGATACGTAGGACTGATGGCGAACCCTCATGCCATCGGGAATGCCTTCCATATCACCACAGATGAGAGTATGACTTGGAATCAGATTTATCAAACCATTGCCGATGCGCTGGGGAGACCTTTGAACGCACTCCATGTGGCTTCCGATTTTCTTGCGAGACATGGCGGGAACTATGACTTTCGGGGCGAACTGTTGGGGGACAAAGCCGCAACGGTAGTCTTTGATAATTCGAAAATAAAACGCCTTGTGCCGGACTTTATCTGTACAACTTCGATGGCGGACGGTTTAAAGCAGTCAGTACAATACATGCTTTTGCACCCCGAAACACAGACTCCTGATCCGGAGTTCGATTCATGGTGCGACCGTGTAGCCGACGCGATGGCTGCGGCAGACAGAGCTTTTGAAGCAGAATAAACGTTAGTTGAGTAAATAACCATCTTGTTATTGATGATTGAAATATCCTATTAGCATATTCTGATTAGCTATTAGCTAATCGGATTATGCTAATAGCTAATCAGAATATGCTAATAGCCGAAACAAGTCGATCATAATGAGTAGCGTAGTTAATAAAGACCGTTCCGCCCCTGCTGAACCTCTATCCGGATACCGAAATTACCATTGGAGGACTTCAGTTCGAATGCTCCCCGGAAATTATTCTTCTCCCAAGGCATGGCACTACGGTTGGGCACTTTCCATCCGTCTTTGTCATAGTCTCCGTATGTATTGATTTTCCATCCGTTTTTCAGTTTGAAGGTACCCATCTGCATGAACTGCGGTGAAGACGACAATCCCCAGCCATACCCATATCCGAAACCGGAGAAAGGGGAAGAAAATGCGTCGGTGAATCCCTGCGTATAGGTCGCGTCTGTATTCAGACGGAATATCTGATTATAGTCTTTACTTACATCCGGTACATCGAGACTGAATTTCGGAAGTTTGGGAGGGGCCACATTCATTAATCCCATATCGAGCAGGAAGCCACCGAATTCCTTTATATTGCTCGACGGAGCACGACGAATACTATCGGAAGGAACTTCCGACTGTGCGGATGCAAAACCGACCGATAATATCAGCGAAAGAAATAGAATCAGTTTTCTCATCTTCGTAAAGGTTGATTGATGACAAAGATAGAGATTTTTAGTCTGACTGCCTGCTTCCGTTATGTTTTCTTAGAGAAAAATCCTTTAAAAAGGAGTGTGCCACTGTCTCGTCGGGATGGTGTCACTATCCCACTAAGATAGTGTAAGTATCCTGTGGGGATAGTGACACTATACCAGTAGGATAGTGACACTATTTTAGAGCTTAGTTTGCAATGAGTTTATAGCCGATTCCCCGCACATTGACGATACGTATTTGCTCATCCTGCGACAACTTATGCCGCAGTTTCGTGATGAACACATGCAGACTCCGGGAATTGAAGAAACTGTCATCTCCCCAAAGTTCCAGCAGAACGTCCTGCGTATTGACCACCTGATTCCGGTTCTCACAAAGCCGTTTCAGTATTTCCGACTCGCGGTGGGAGAGTTCCTGTCTCACTCCGGCATGCAGCAATGTCTGCGCGACCGGATCGAACAGATAACTTCCTATCTCAAAACGGCTGGATACCTTTGTCTCCGTGAAGCTGAACGCTTTTCCCATCAGCGCCTTGATACGTATGATCAGTTCCTGCATGCCGAAAGGCTTTTTCAGATAATCGTTTGCTCCGAGTTCGAATCCTTCTACTACATCGTTGATGGCCGAACGGGCAGTCAGAAACAGTACAGGTGTCTGCTTGTCCGTCTGCCGGATGCGGCGTACCATTTCGAAGCCGTCCATTTTGGGCATCATCACATCGGCCACCAGCACGTCCGGCCGAAGTTCAAAGAAAAGATGCAATCCTTCTTCGCCGTCGGAGGCGGTATGGATGGTAAAACCGTTTTCCTCGAGCGTATCTTTGATAATCATGGCGAGTGTCAGTTCGTCTTCCACCAACAATACTGTAATGTCGTTTTTGCTCATGGTTTTGATGTTTTAGATAGTAATGGTAAATGTACTTCCTTTGCCGGATTCACTTTTGACGGTGATGGTGCCTCCATGTTTTTCGACCATGCTTTTGACATAGAAAAGTCCTAAGCCGTATCCTTTCACGTTATGAAGATTTCCGGTCGGAACACGATAGAATTTGTCGAATATATGTTTCTGCTTATCCAGGGGAATACCTATTCCATGATCGGAGACGGTGATAGTCACTGTTTCCCCCGTTTGGCGGCACTGAATCATAATCTCTGCTTCTTGTTTCGAATATTTCACGGCATTGTCTATCAGGTTACTGATGATATTGCTGAAATGAGTGCGGTCGGCTACTATCGTCAGTGCTTCCGGTTCTGTTTCCAGTGTTATGTGTACGGGGATATCCGCTTTTAGCTGGTGCTGCTCTATTAAAGAAGTAATCAGTTCTTTCAGACAAATCTCTTCGGGGTGCAGTCTGAACGTCTTGCGGCTTTCCATGCTCATGGAAAGAATCTGTTCGACGAGTCCGCTCAAGCGCTGTAGCTGTTCTTGGCTGATGCGCAGATATTGGTCACGTTTGCTCTTTTCTTCCGCCTGGTTGAAATTCAGCAGTGCATCGTTGGCGGCATACGCCACGGCAATCGGGGTCTTTAACTCATGCGTGATGTTGTTCGTAAAGTTGCTCTTCATTTCTTCCAGCGTCTTTTGTTTCAGCAGTGTGCGGATGAGGAACCAGAAGGAAAATCCGAGGATGAGGAAGATGACAAATGAAGTGACCAGGATGCCGGTCATTTGTTTCCATACCAGTGAGGTGATGGGTTCCATTATCAGTTGGTAGCGTTGACTGTGATGCCTGTTGAATTCGTAATCGTAGCGGATGGCTTTCGGGCTGGGGATATAGGTGCTGTCTCCTGCGATGCCCAGTGTATCTATGAATGTCTGGGATGAATCCTGAGTGGCTCCGCTGTATATATATAAGGTGTGGTGAGGTACATCTATGTTGTGTGCTTTCAGTACATCGGTCAGTAGACTGTCATATTTTTGCAGGTTGATGTCGATGTAGGTGTCCACGCCGGAGTGCATACCCTGTTGGACGCTGAGTATGAGTTCTTTCATCGAGTCCTGTCTCTTTAATAATACATCGAGTCCGCTTTCGCTGGAGGCAACGGCGCTGGCATCCGGATCATTGTCATTGACGGCCAGGGTATCTACTGCTGTTTCCGTGCGTGTATGCAGGGTGTCTTTGTAGGTACTGTCTGTATAAGAGACAGTCTGGCTTGTCACCAGCGACTTGCCGTCTGCACCATATCCGGCGGAAACGGTGACCGAACCATGTTCCACATTATCCTTTTGCAGTTCGTTGACGCGAAGCACGATTTCATTAAAGTCGCTCGTACGCATGGCGTCTTTGATATTATTGTTCATTTCCTGCTTCATCGTGCGGTAAAGCCCTGTCAGCCAATATGTCTGGTAAACAAAGATGCCTGTCAGCGAGCAGATGACAAGGATAATGATATGTTTCAACGGTAGTTTCATACGGACAAAGATAGTATGAAACTGTTATTTTTCTTCTCTTTGATAAGACTAAATAACACTAGATAAGCCGGCGATAACGTAAAGTTTCGTTTTTTCTCCCGTATTTTGCAGCATACTCAAAAATAAATGCGATATGAAACGAACTTATTTACTGCTTTTGTTACTTTTCATGTATTGGATGTACGCTTCTGCACAGCAGGTACAGACAGCGCAGGAACCTGCCGACAGCGTAAAAAACGTAGCCTATATAGACAGCCTGTATCGGGAACTTCCCGAAGTCATGATCACCGGCGAACGTCCGGTAGTAAAAGCCGAACAGGGGAAACTGGTATACGACGTTCCGAGACTGGTCAGCAGCCTGCCGGTAGACAATGCCTATGATGCGGTAAAGAACCTGCCGGGAGTTGTCTCCATGAATGATGCCCTGACGTTGGGAGGGCAACCGGTCACTGTGGTTATCAACGGAAAAGTGACCACCCTCTCTGTAGAGCAATTAAGCACCCTGCTGAAATCAATGCCCGTCAGTCGGATTGAAAAGGCGGAAGTGATGTATTCCGCTCCGGCACGTTATCAAGTGCGCGGACCGATGATCAATCTGATACTGACTTCGGGCATGGGAAAAGAACCTTCTCTTCAGGGAGAACTATATACTGCCTACAGCCAATTACACTACGAATCTCTGGCAGAGCGTGCGAGCCTTCTATACTCCGGACGCAAATTTTCTGCTGATCTTCTCTACTCTTACTCTTACAGCCGCGAACGGAGGGAGACAGACAAGGAAGCGCTTCACACGCTCGCCGACGGTTCGGTGCATCCGATGAATATGTATGATATCACTACTTCCCGCCACAACAATCACCAGATACGCCTTGGGATGGACTATGCCTTTACCGACAAGCATTTGCTGAGCTTGGTTTATACCACTGCTTTCACCGATGTCAAACCTTACGCCACAGTCACCGGTGCGCAGAACTCGGTCACCGATTCGCACTCGGAAGGACAGCTTCATAATGCCAAACTCGACTATCAGACTCCTTTCGGACTGAAAGCCGGAGCGGAATTTACCTATTATCATGCTCCCGGCAGTCAGCTGCTTTACAGCACACTGGGAGAAGAAACACTGAACTTCCTGAGCAAAGATAACCAACGGATCAACCAATGGCGTTTCTATGCCGGACAAGAACATACTTTGGGCGCAGACTGGGGATTGAATTATGGTATTGCTTATACGACCGCATTGGACAATAGTTATCAAATGTATTTCGATCCCGAAACGGAAACTTTACTGCCGGACAACAACATGCAATCCCGTCGTCGCGAGCAGACGCTGAACTTTTATGCCGGACTCAGCAAGAGCTTCGGTGAGAAACTTTCAGCGGATGTCTCTCTGGCTGCCGAGCAATATCATACGGATATGTGGAACGAATGGAGCCTGTATCCGGTTGCCAACCTGACTTATTTGCCTGCTCCGGGACATATCCTGCAATTTTCATTGAGCAGCGACAAGGAATATCCGGAATACTGGAGTATGCAGAACTCCACTTCCTACATGGGCGCTTATTCCGAGATTCAGGGAAATCCCTTCCTCAAACCGGCAACCAACTACGAAGCTAACATTAGCTATATATTAAAAGGTAAATATGTGCTGACCGCCTATTACAGCCGCACGAAAAACAAGGAAATGCAGACGCTTTACCAGTCTCCGGAACGTCTGGTCGAGATCTATAAATGCTTTAACTTCGACTTCTCGGAACAGGCGGGCTTGGTAATGGTAGTTCCCTTTAAAGTGAAGAAATGGCTGGACTCCCGCATCACGGCAATCGGCTTCCGTTACCGTCAGAAAGACAGTGATTTCTGGGATATCCCGTTCGACCGCAAACTATATACGTTTGTATTGACCATGAACAATACCTTCACTCTCTCCACCAAACCTGATTTGAAGTTTACCCTAAGCGGATTTTATCAGAACAAAGCGATACAAGGCATTTTCGACCTTCCCCGTTCGGGAAATCTGGATGCGGCCCTGCGCTATACTTTCGCAAAGGGAAAAGCACAACTGACCTTGAAATGCGACGACATATTTAATACTTCCACCATTTCGACTAATGTCCGTTTCGGACAACAGAATGTGAAGAATCACTATATGAAGACTACCCGTGCCTTCGGTATTTCCTTCAACTACAAATTCGGAGGATACAAGGAGAAAAAGCGGGAAGAGGTGGATACTTCCCGCTTTAAATAATAAGTATTACCTATTTTCTGCATACTCATCCAGTACGCGCTTGATACTTTGTCCTATTTTTACGTAATCGGCTTCGTTCAGATTGGCGAGCGAAACACGGACACTCCATTTCGGTCCGGCAAATCCGCCGCCGTTCAGCAGGACGAGCGAAGTCTCGTTGGCAAGGCGGAAAACAACGTCCAGCGGATTGTAGGTCTTTTGCAGATAGTCTGCAAATTCGTCACCGTAGAATTTCTTCGCCCATACCAGCATATCGATTTCCGAATAATATCCGGCACGCAGCGGGTCTTCTATCAACGTGAAGCCGGTGCTGTCCCAGAGTGCATGCAGTCGACGGTGGATGATTTCCTGCATCTTTGCCTTGTACCGGTCTTCCTTGTCGAGAAGGGAGAAAGCGGCGAACAGGCTCATCTGCATTTGCTGAGGCAGCGAGAGTCCTGCGGTATGGTTCAGCGCAATCTGCCGGCTGTCGGCTACCATGCGGTCAATAAACTTCATCTTCTCGGGGTGTAAACTGAGGCTTGCATAACGCTTGTTTAAGATTGCTGTTTGCTCCTCCGACAGGCGGGCAATCATTTTGTCGTAGATGTTGTCTTCGTGTAGGGCTATCACTGCATTTCTCCATCCTGTGGCTCCGAAATACTTGGAGAAGGAATAGACGCAGAGTGTATTATGCGGCAACTCCGCCATCAACGAACGGAAGTGAGGTATGAATGTTCCGTACACATCGTCCGTAATGATCATCAGATTCGGATTGTCATTCTTTACGATGTTGACAATACGTGCGGCAGTCTCCGGACTCAGCGCATAACTGGGCGGATTGCTCGGATTGGTGATGAACAACGCTTTTATCTGCGGATTCTTCAGCTTATCGATATCTTCATCTTTATATTGCCAGGTATGCAGCCCGTCCGGTGTCATCTGATCGGCAGATATTTCGGTAACATCGAACTGATAGCGGCGTAATTCCGGAATCTCGATGTAGGGCGTGAAGACAGGAATCATCAAGGCGATGGAATCCCCTTGATTCAACAGGAAGTTTTCCTGCAATGAATCGAATACATAGCACATGGCAGCCGTTCCGCCTTCGGTAGCGAAAAGGTCGAATGTGCCTTTAGGGGGACGGCGGTCGCACATTTCCTGTGCCAGATAATCCTGTACGATCAGTTCGGTGAAGTGCAGGATACGGTCGGGGACAGGATACTGGTCACCGATGACCGATTCCGCCCATTCATGAACCAGTCTGTCCGGATCGGCTGCGTGCTCCATCAGCATATAATTATAGGTTTCTTTCAGTAACCTGGCTCCGGCTTCTTTCTCGTTCTCTTTGAGGAAAGCCTCGAAGCGGGCGGCTATTCCTTCCTGTTGTGGGATGCCTGCAATTCCTTCTTCCAGGGATTGGACACGGCGACATTCGCAAAGTCCGAATTTTCCTAACAGGAAGAATGCTTCACGCGGTTCGGTCGCAATCCAGTTCGGGTTGCCTCGTCCTGCGTTCAGCATGGTATGGGCCATTTTCTTGATACTCTCGTCAGCCATTTCGATGAGCTTGTTTTTAAGTTCGAAAGGACTGATCGTTTCCATCTTTTTGGCAAAGTTCTTGGTGATAGCTGTGCCAGTTGTTTTCTTTTCCATAATGGTTTTTATTATTTTGATACTTAATTTTGATTTCCTATACATTCACTATACTGACATTTACATGAGCAATACGATGGCTACTCCCCAGATAATCAGTAGTGTATTACCGACTGCATACGTCACGGTGTATCCTAACGCGGGAGTATCGCTTCCTAGTGCGTCCTGAATAGCTCCCAGTGCGGCGGTTGTGGTACGTGCTCCGGCTGTACATCCCAGTGTGAGGGCAGGGTGGAACTTGAACAGATATCTTCCCATCAGCAGTCCGCTGAGAAGAGGGATGGCGGTTGCCAGTGCACCGACGATAAACAGGCTGAATCCTACTTCCTTGAAACCGGTCACGAAACTAGGTCCGGCAGCGATGCCGACAACAGCGATAAACATATTCAATCCCACATTATTCAATACCCACAACGAAGGTTCGGGGATACCGCCAAAGGTCGGATGTTTGCTGCGCAGCCAGCCGAATACGAGTCCTGCGATCAAGGCACCTCCACTGGTGGACAGGCTGATCGGGATACCTCCCAGGTGAATGGCAAGTGCGCCGACCAGACCACCGAGCAGGATACCCAGTCCCACGAAGATCATATCTGTCTGGTTGGTGGGGCGATCGATATAGCCCATCTGTTTGGCGGCAGTTTCTACTTCGAGTTTTGTTCCGGTCAGTTCGAGAATATCACCGGAGTCGATCACTGTCTGAGCAAGTACCGGAACATTGATGCCTGCTCGCTTGATACTGCGGATACTGACTCCGTGCATGAATTTCAGCGCACGGATCGTGGAGACCTTTTCGCCTGCGAATGTGCGGTGGGTGACCATTACCGGAAGCGTCTCTGCCGGAAAGTCGAGCAGTTGGGCGTCGATCACTTCCGGACCGATCCAGTCTTCTTCGCCGATTGCATATTCACGGCGGCCGCTTAATACGACTTCATCGCCCGGTTGTAGAAGCATATCCGGGGTGACTTCTTCTATGACGCCCTTTTGCCGTACGCGTTCTACAAACAGCCGTTTATCGTTTTCCACCAGATAGTTCTCCAGTTCGCTGACCGTTTTTCCTTTGCCGAACCATTCGTTATCTATTTTATAAGCACGGAATACGACGGGGCGGAGGGCGGTGTAAAATCCGGGTTCATCTGCTTCGGAAGTTCCCATTTTGGCTTCCAGCTCTTTGCAGTCCGCTTTCACCTTCTCCAGTCCGCCCAGCATTTTGGGACCGAGTGAAGCCAGAATCCATGCGGAACCTGCCGTACCGAAAATATAAGTCACAGCGTATGCTACGGGGATGGCATTGATAAATGTCGCTTTCTGCGCATCGCTGATGCTTAATTGATTGATCGTGTCGCTTGCCACACCGATTACTGCGGAAATGGTCTGTGAGCCTGCCAGCAATCCGGCAGCCTCGCCTACATGGTAGCCCATGATTTTGGCAAGTATCCATGGGGCGATGAGGCTGACAATGCACATCAGGACGGCAAATCCTACTTGCGGCAATCCGTCTTTCTTCAATCCGCGAAAGAATTGCGGACCTACCTTATAGCCCACAGCGAATAAAAACAGGAGGAAAAAGACAGCTTTCATCGGGCCGTCTACACTAATGTTTAATTGTCCTACCAGTACTCCGACCAGTAGCACGCTGGTTACTGTTCCCAACGAAAATTTTCCTATTTTGAATCTGCCCAGCCAGAAGCCGGCGAATAAAGTGA
Organism: Bacteroides sp. MSK.20.82; assembly: GCF_019052485.1. Lineage (NCBI taxonomy): Bacteria > Pseudomonadati > Bacteroidota > Bacteroidia > Bacteroidales > Bacteroidaceae > Bacteroides > Bacteroides sp. MSK.20.82. The sequence continues at coordinate 253,483 of NZ_JAHQUN010000004.1, read as the reverse complement.
GGAAAATGGCAAGTTCGGGATGATCCCTGAGTTGATTAATAATCCATTCCATATATGTTGTTCTTGTTTAGGTTATGTTCATAACAACAGTTCTTGTGCAAAAAGAGTTTAGTGGGTTAAGTACGTTATCGTCATAGTTTCTAAAAATATAAATTAATTGTGCGGAAGTTCCGGGCAAACGAGAGAGCGTCTTAAATTTCTCAGTTTCGCTTTTTTGTTATACTTTTGTCACTTCAAATAAAACTAATCATATTCTGTATGAAATCAGACATAGAAATAGCTCGCAGTGTCGAGTTGAAAAAGATCAAGCAAGTTGCCGAAAGCATCGGAATCCCTCGTGAAGAAGTCGAAAATTATGGTCGCTACATCGCGAAGATTCCCGAACAACTGATCGACGAGGAGAAAGTGAAGAAAAGTAACCTTGTCCTGGTAACTGCCATCACAGCGACAAAGGCGGGTATCGGCAAAACTACAGTATCTATCGGTCTCGCCCTGGGACTGAACAAAATCGGAAAGAAGGCGATTGTCGCTTTGCGCGAGCCGTCTCTCGGTCCTTGCTTCGGTATGAAGGGAGGAGCAGCGGGTGGGGGATATGCACAGGTGCTTCCGATGGAGAAGATCAACCTTCATTTTACGGGAGACTTTCATGCAATTACTTCCGCGCATAACATGATTTCTGCTTTGCTCGATAATTATCTTTATCAGAATCAGGCGAAAGGTTTCGGATTGAAAGAAATTCTCTGGCGTCGGGTGCTCGACGTGAACGACCGTTCGTTGCGCAGCATCGTAGTCGGACTCGGACCCAAGTCGAACGGCATCACGCAGGAGTCAGGCTTCGATATTACTCCGGCTTCGGAAATTATGGCCATTCTCTGCCTTTCCAAAGATGTGGAAGACTTGCGCCGCCGCATTGAAAACATTCTGCTTGGTTTTACATACGATGACCAGCCTTTTACGGTGAAAGATCTCGGAGTGGCGGGAGCTATCACGGTATTGCTGAAAGACGCCATCCATCCGAATCTGGTGCAGACGACCGAAGGTACCGCCGCTTTCGTACACGGCGGACCGTTTGCCAATATCGCTCATGGCTGTAACTCTATTCTTGCCACCAAACTGGCAATGTCATTCGGTGACTATGTGATCACGGAAGCCGGATTCGGCGCAGACCTCGGTGCTGAAAAGTTCTATAACATCAAATGCCGCAAAAGCGGACTCCAGCCCAAACTGACTGTGATTGTCGCTACGGCGCAAGGACTGAAGATGCACGGTGGTGTCAGTCTCGACCGCATCAAGGAACCGAACATGGAAGGACTGAAAGAAGGATTGCGCAATCTGGATAAACATATTCGTAATCTTCGCTCCTTCGGACAGACGGTAGTGGTTGCTTTCAATAAGTTTGCCACCGACACGGACGAGGAAATGGAAATGCTGCGCGAGCACTGCGAACAGTTGGGGGTAGGTTACGCCATCAATAATGCGTTCAGCGAAGGTGGTGATGGAGCGGTAGATATGGCCCGCCTCGTAGTTGATACGATAGAAAATAATCCGTCCGAACCTTTGCGTTATACGTATAAAGAAGAAGACAGCATACAGCAGAAGATTGAGAAAGTGGCTACCAACCTTTATGGAGCCAGCGTCATTACGTACAGCAGCATCGCCCGCAACCGCATCAAGCTGATTGAGAAAATGGGAATCACTCATTATCCGGTTTGTATTGCCAAGACACAATACTCTTTTTCTGCCGATCCGAAGATTTATGGCGCCGTGAATAATTTCGAGTTCCATATCAAGGATATAGTGATTAATAACGGTGCCGAAATGATTGTAGCGATTGCAGGAGAAATCCTTCGTATGCCGGGATTGCCCAAAGAACCGCAAGCGTTGCATATCGACATTGTAGATGGTGAAATTGAAGGACTGAGCTGATTTTTACTATTTCATTTAGTATATTTCTGTACTGTCAATCATCCAATATAAATCCCCGTCTTTCCACTTCTGATAGTTTGGGAAGACGGGGATGATTGTATATAGAGTCCAGTGTACCGGTATGTTGACCTTGTCTGATACACTGTACGATTGAAGTCGCTGCTTTCCGGAAGAGTATAGTGCGTATTTCAATTTCTCTTTTTGTAGTAAGAAAACATCTTTTCGAGCAGATAGTTTGTCTGATTCTGTTAATAAATAAAAAAGAAAAGCCTGTTTTCTTCACAGAAAGCAGGCTTATAAAATTCAAAAGAAATTCTTTATGAAATGTTGAACACAAATGCTGCTAATTCACATTACCGGCATTTGGTTACTCAAAGAAAGAAATCTTAATCAGCAAAAAGAGGATATTTCTTCATTGTCTCATTGACACGTGCACGTACTTGTGCGATCACCTCTTCATTTTCCACGTTAGACAGAACTGTTTCGATCATTTCGGCAATTTCGATCATCAGGTCTTCTTTTGCACCACGGGTTGTGATGGCAGGAGTACCCAGACGGATACCGGAAGTTTGGAAAGCAGAACGGCTGTCAAACGGAACCATGTTCTTATTCACGGTAATGTCAGCAGAAACTAATGCTTTTTCTGCTACCTTACCTGTCAGATCAGGGTATTTGCTACGCAGGTCAACCAGCATGGAGTGATTGTCCGTACCACCGGAAACGATTGTAAAACCACGGTCTATCAAGGCCTGTGCCAGTACGGCAGCATTCTTCTGAACCTGTTTTGCATATTCCTTGTATTCCGGTTGCAGGATTTCGCCGAAAGCTACGGCTTTGGCAGCGATTACGTGTTCCAACGGTCCGCCCTGTACACCTGGGAATACAGCTGAATCCAGTAATTGAGACATCATTTTGATTTCACCCTTCGGAGTTTTCTTTCCCCAAGGATTAGGGAAATCTTTTCCCATCATGATGACCCCACCACGAGGTCCGCGAAGTGTTTTATGTGTAGTCGAAGTGACGATGTGTGCATATTTAACCGGGTTCTCCAACAGTCCGGCAGCGATCAGACCCGCAGGGTGAGCCATGTCGATCATCAGGATAGCGCCTACTTTATCTGCGATTTCACGCATACGTTTGTAGTCCCATTCGCGGGAATAAGCAGAGCCGCCGCCGATAATCATTTTCGGCTTTTCGCGCAAAGCAACTTCTTCCATCTGGTCGTAGTCTACACGGCCGGTTTCCTGATTCAGATTGTATTCGCAAGGAGTGTAGATAATGCCGGAAGTGTTTACTAATGAACCGTGAGAAAGGTGTCCGCCGTGTGCGAGGTTTAATCCCATAAACTTGTCGCCTGGATTCAAAACAGCCAGAAATACGGCTGCATTGGCTTGTGCTCCTGAATGCGGTTGTACGTTTGCCCATTCGGCACCGAAGATTTCTTTCAGGCGGTCGATAGCGATTTGTTCGCTTTGGTCAACTACTTCACAACCTCCGTAGTAACGTTTGCCCGGATAACCTTCTGCGTACTTGTTAGTCAGGCAAGAACCCATTGCCTGCATTACCTGGTCACTTACAAAGTTTTCAGATGCAATCAGCTCGATACCTTTCAGCTGACGTTGGTGCTCTTTTTCGATGATGTCGAAAATTAAGTCGTCTCTTTTCATTCTTTTTATAAGTAATATTAAATTTTTAATTCGAGATACCTATTTTAAGCGCACAAAGTTAGTGAAAATAAATAAAGAACGAAGGAACTATAAGAAAAATGTTAGTAAATGGAGGAAATTAATAGATAATGGATAATTTATCGTACGGAATGAATAGGAGGTGTCTGTTTTTGCCGGTTGCCGACTATCAAAAGTTCATCAGCCGGCTGTCGGATGTTCTTTAAAGAATGAATCCGAACGAGAAACTTAATGCGCTGTCGCGGCGGCGGAAAATGATAGGGCTGACTCCCGTGCTGCCGTCTGAATTGATATTGTCATAAACGATGGATTTGGAGATATTTCCTATCCCCTGTTCGTAGCGGAAGTCGAAAAAGATGCGGGAGATATTGACGCCGACACCGATCACGACGCTGACATTGAGCGGATACAGCTTTTCATGAATCCCTTTCTGGTCGAAGTTTGTGAAAGTGATTTCGTTCTGCTTTCCCCATAGATACCGGAGTTTTGGACCGGCAAAGATAGACATTCCGTATGGTCCTTTTTTCACTACGTTATATCCGTAGAGAATAGGGAAGTCGATACTGTGAAGTACGGACTGTACCGAAGCATAATCGGGTTCGATGGCAGGGTGTTGCGAACCGAGTTTGTCAAAGGTGATCTCGCCTTTGCTGACATTATAGGATGCTTCCGGCTGAATGAAATGCTTCTTTATATTAAAGCGCATGAAGATCGCGCCAAAATAGCCGATCTTATAATTATTTTGTACTTCGTCGATCGTTACGTCTTTGATTTTCAATTCGGATACCATAAACATGGAAGAATTAAATCCGGCTTTGATACCAAAGTTGATTTTCTTTGTGTTGGGACGTTCCACTTTATCTGCGTTACGATCTTGGGCGAAAGCTGTGCAAGCTATCGCCATCCAACCGAAAAGAATTATGTTGCGCAGTATATTCATGGCAGTACTTTTTTCTTTATTTCTTCTTTTCTACACTCCAGCCGAATTTCCCTATTTTTTCTCCCAGGTCGTAATATCCTCCGTGCACATATACCAGCGGGTTCGCTTCCGCCAGTTCGAACTTGCCGGTTTCGGGATTCAGGTTCCGGTCGTCTGCACGGACGTTTACCACATCGGCGATAAACATATCATGCGAACCGAGCGAAACAATTTCCTTCACGCGACATTCGATGCAGAGGGGAGACTCTTCGATCAGCGGTGCGCTGACTACGGTGCAGCGTCCCGGAGTGAGTTTCATCTCTTCGAATTTACGATAATTCCGTCCCGAACGTACTCCGCACCAGTCGGTAGGGAACGCCATGTCTTTAGTTGTCAGATTGATGACGAACTCCATATTCTTCTTGATGATGTCGTAGGAGTGTCGTTCCGGTCGTACGGATATATAGCACATGGGCGGGTTTGTACAAATCGTACCCGTCCATGCTACTGTTATAATATTATATTCACTTTCATCTTTTCCGCAACTCACCAATATGGCAGGCAGCGGATAGATCATCGTTCCCGGTTTCCAGTCTTGTTTCAATTTAATAAAAAATTAAGAATGAGGAATGGAGAAACTAGAGGATGGTGATTTCCTCGCGTTTCTGTTCTTTCTCGCAATAATGGCACTTCACGATGCAATTATCCTTGTCAATCACATGAAATAACGTAGGCATAGGTTCATTGTTCGTGATACATTTCGGATTGGCGCATTTTACGATGCCGTGCAGCTCGTCCGGCATTCTGACTTCTTTCTTTTCAACGACTTCATAGTCGCGGATAATGTTCAGTTTTACGTAAGGTGCTACTACCGATATGCGGTTGATTTCTTCGTCGCAGAAAAACTTGTCGGCGATTTTGATAATGCCTTTTTTCCCTAGCTTTTTGCTGTCGAGGTTGAAGCCGATGGTGATGTTACACTTCATTTGCTCCACGCCCAGAAGTTGTACGACAGTAAAGAGTTTTTCTGATGGGATATGGTCAATCACTGTCCCGTTTTTCAGGGCAGCTACTTGCAATGCTTGTTTATTTTCGCTCATAATAAAATATCGTTTTTAACGTCCTCTAATGTGATACCTAACACGTCGCAAAGGATGGCTTCACGGGCATACAGACCGTTTTGCGCCTGTTGGAAATAATATGCTTTCGGGTTGTTGTCCACGTCGTAAGCAATCTCGTTGACACGGGGCAGCGGGTGCAGGATGCGGAGATTCGGACGGGTGTTTTCCAGCATCTTGTTGCGCAGGATATATACATTTTTCACTCGTTCGTATTCCATCAGGTCGGTGAAGCGTTCACGTTGCACACGGGTCATATACAGGATGTCGGCATCAGCGATAATTTCTTCGGTAAATTCGGTATGTTCAATGTATTTGATCTGATGCTCTTTGCAGTATAGCTTATATTCTTCCGGCATTTTCAGTTCATCGGGGGCGATGAAGTGGAATGTAGGATTGAAGTGGCGCATAGCCATCAGTAGTGAGTGGACGGTGCGGCCGTATTTCAAGTCTCCCACCAGAAAGATGTTCAGATTTTCCAGTGTTCCCTGAGTTTTGTAGATGGAGTAGAGGTCGAGCATCGTTTGTGACGGGTGCTGGTTGGCTCCGTCTCCTGCATTGACGATGGGCACAGGGGCTACTTCGCTGGCATATCGGGCAGCTCCTTCGAGATAGTGTCGCATGACGATGATATCCGCATAGCTGCTAACCATCATGATCGTGTCTTTGAGTGTTTCTCCTTTTGAGGAGCTGGTTGCTTTCGGATCAGTAAATCCGATGACGCGTGCGCCGAGGCGATTGGCTGCTGTTTCGAAACTCAGACGGGTACGGGTGGAAGGTTCAAAGAACAGGGTTGCTACTACCTTACCTTGCAATAACCGGCGGTTGGGGTTCATTTCAAACTGCTTCGCCATTTCGAGCATGTAGAGGATTTTTTCTTTAGAATGTTCGGCAATGGTTACTAAACTTCTGTTTTCCATTTTGTTATCTTTTATGTGGATAGAACTTGTTTTACCGGAGTGTAAAGGTACGAAGAAAATGTAAAATACAAACTTTTTTTCTCTTTTTATTCGTTTTTCGGTTGGTTTTAAAATATCAAATAAATCAAAAACTCGTTTGCTGTATGCTATATTTTATCTACCTTTGCGGCTTAATTATAAGCATCTTTTTTAAGCTAGAAGAAACATGATTCGAAAAATAATAAACGTTCTTTGGGTATTGTTGGCAGTTGCTTTAATAGCTATCGTAGTAGTTTTTGTGTCTATCTCTAAAGGCTGGATTGGCTATATGCCTCCTGTGGAAGAACTGGAAAACCCCAATTATAAATTTGCTACCGAGGTTTTCTCGGAAGACGGGAAAGTACTGGGTACATTCTCGATGGAAAAAAACAATCGTGTGTACAGCAGCTATGCCGATCTTTCTCCCAATATCATTCATGCGCTGATTGCGACGGAGGATGTTCGCTTTGCCGAACATTCCGGTATTGATGCGAAGGCACTTTTTCGTGCTATCGTCAAGCGTGGATTATTGTTGCAGAAAAGTGCGGGTGGAGGTAGTACGATCTCACAACAGCTGGCAAAACAGTTGTTTACGGAAAAGGTGGCAAGCAATACTATGCAGCGTCTGTTGCAGAAACCGATCGAATGGGTGATTGCCGTAAAACTGGAACGTTACTATACGAAAGAAGAGATTCTGACAATGTATCTTAATAAGTTCGACTTCCTGAATAATGCTGTAGGTATAAAGACAGCCGCATCTACTTATTTCGGCTGTGAACCCAAAGATTTGAAAATAGAGCAGGCAGCGATGCTGGTGGGAATGTGTCAGAATCCGTCCCGTTATAATCCGGTATCCAGAAATCCGAAAATCCGTGAGAATGCGCTGGGACGTCGTAATGTCGTACTGCGTCAGATGGAAAAAGCCGGCTACATCTCGGATGCGGAGTGTGATTCTCTGCAGGCACTTCCGCTGAAACTGGCATATACCCGTGTAGACCACAAAGAAGGTCTGGCAACCTATTTCCGCGAATATCTTCGTGGTGTGATGACCGCCAAGAAACCGGTTAAGAGCGAGTACCGCGGCTGGCAGATGCAGAAGTATTATGAAGATTCACTTTCATGGGAAACAAATCCGTTGTACGGCTGGTGCGCCAAAAATAAAAAGAAAGACGGATCGAATTATAATATCTATACGGATGGCCTGAAGATTTATACCACCATCAATTCGCATATGCAGCAATACGCTGAGGATGCTATCAAAGAACATTTAGGCGACTTCTTGCAACCTCTGTTCTTTAAAGAAAAACAAGGAAGTAAGAACGCTCCGTATGCAAGGGCATTGCCGCAGGCGCGGGTGGAAGAATTGCTGACCAGAGCCATGAAACAAACCGAACGTTATAATGTAATGAAGTCGGCGGGTGCTTCTGAACAGGAGATTCGCAAAGCATTCGATACTCCTCAGGAAATGTCTGTTTTCACTTGGGCAGGTGAGAAGGATACGATTATGACTCCGATGGACTCTATTCGCTATTACAAACACTTCCTGCGTACAGGATTCATGTCGATGGACCCGATGACCGGATATGTGAAGGCGTATGTTGGAGGACCGAATTATACATATTTCCAATATGACATGGCAATGGTGGGACGCCGTCAGGTAGGTTCTACTATCAAGCCGTATCTGTATACACTGGCGATGGAGAACGGATTTTCACCTTGTGATCAGGTGCGTCATGTAGAACAAACGCTGATTACCGAAACAGGAGAGGCATGGACTCCCCGAAACGCCAATAATAAACGTTATGGTGAAATGGTGACTCTGAAATGGGGACTGGCCAATTCGGATAACTGGATTTCGGCTTACCTGATGGGTAAACTGAATCCTTATAACCTTGTAAGGCTGATTCATAGTTTTGGTGTACGAAACAAGGCGATCGACCCTGTTGTTTCACTTTGTCTGGGTCCCTGCGAAATTTCTGTCGGTGAAATGGTAAGCGCATATACAGCTTTTGCCAATAAGGGGATTCGGGTAGCTCCGTTATTCGTCACCCGCATTGAAGATAGTGACGGCAATGTGCTTTCTACGTTTGCACCGCAGATGGAAGAAGTTATCAGTGTTTCGAGCGCATACAAGATGTTGGTAATGCTTCGTTCCGTTATCAATGAAGGAACAGGCGGACGTGTTCGCCGTTACGGAATTACGGCCGATATGGGCGGTAAAACAGGTACGACCAATGATAACTCGGATAGCTGGTTTATGGGCTTTACTCCATCATTGGTGTCCGGTTGCTGGGTAGGAGGTGATGAACGTGACATCCACTTTGGTACAATGACTTATGGACAAGGGGCTGCCGCCGCATTGCCTATCTGGGCAACTTATATGAAGAAAGTCTACGATGACCCGACTTTGGGATACAGCCAGACGGAAACGTTTAAACTGCCCGAAGGTTTTGACCCTTGTGCCGGTTCGGAAACACCGGACGGAGAAGTCTTCGAAGAAACGGGACTGGACGATTTGTTTAATTAAACCTCTCATCGTGCATAAATGTATCATTTGTATCGGAAGTAACTACAACCGGAAAGAGAATCTTCTTCTGGCTCGCAGGAGACTGGTGGATTTGTTTCCTACCATCCGCTTTACGTCTGAACAGGAGACACGCCCTTTGTTTTTCAGAAGTCCGGCATTGTTCTCCAATCAGGTGGCGATGTTCTTCTCGGAAGCGGAGGAGGAAAGAGTGCGCAAGGAGCTGAAAGCTATCGAGCAGTCCGCCGGGCGTCGTCCGGAGGATAAGAAGGAAGAAAAAGTCAGTCTGGATATTGATTTGCTCTCTTTCGATGACCGGGTGTTGAAGCCGGAAGACCTGAAAAGAGAGTATGTTGTGAAAGGATTAGAAGAATTAAAATACAATCAGATATGAAATTTCTGGGAATAATACCTGCCCGCTACGCATCCACCCGTTTCCCTGCGAAACCATTGGCTATGCTGGGGGGGAAGACGGTGATACAGCGTGTATACGAACAAGTAGCGGGCATCTTGGATGATGCTTATGTGGCTACCGATGACGAACGTATTGAAGCTGCCGTAAAAGCATTCGGAGGAAAAGTAGTCATGACTTCCATTGATCATAAAAGTGGTACCGACCGCTGCTATGAGGCGTGCACAAAGATCGGGGGCGACTTTGATGTGGTAGTCAATATACAGGGGGACGAACCTTTCATCCAGCCTTCCCAGCTGAATGCTGTAAAGGCTTGTTTCGAAGACCCTACCACGCAGATTGCTACGTTGGTGAAGCCTTTCACAGCCGATGAACCGTTTGCCGTACTGGAGAATGTCAACTCCCCGAAAGTGGTGCTCAACAAGAATTGGAACGCACTTTATTTCAGCCGTTCCATCATACCTTTTCAGCGCAATGCCGATAAGGAAGACTGGCTGAAGGGACATACCTATTACAAACATATCGGTCTGTACGCTTATCGCACGGAAGTATTGAAGGAGATCACCGCTCTACCGCAATCCTCTCTGGAGTTGGCAGAATCACTCGAACAGTTGCGCTGGCTGGAGAATGGATATAAAATAAAGGTAGGCATCAGTGACGTGGAAACGATCGGTATCGACACACCGCAGGATCTGAAACATGCAGAAGAATTTTTGAAGAACAGAAGCTGATTTATGGATCGTACGATACAACCTGAAATACAAGCCCTGAAAAATTTCCATATCCTTTCTCCCGTCCGGACTACTTTGCCGAACGGTGTCCCGTTGACGGTTGTCAATGCCGGTGAACAGGAGGTGGTCCGTATGGATATTCTTTTTGCCGGAGGGCGCTGGCAACAGTCGCAGAAGTTGCAGGCGCTGTTTACAAACCGGATGCTACGCGAAGGCACGCAGAAGTATACGGCGGCAACCATTGCAGAGAAACTGGATTATTATGGTTCATGGCTCGAACTGTCCAGTTCGTCGGAGTATGCTTATATCACTGTCTACTCGTTGAACAAGTATCTGGCAAAAACGCTGGAAGTCGTGGAATCCATGATTAAGGAACCTGTGTTTCCGGAGAAAGAACTGCATACCATCCTGGATACGAATATCCAGCAATATCTGGTCAATACTTCTAAAGTAGACTTCCTTGCACACCGTGGCCTGTTACAGGCGCTTTACGGGACACAGCATCCATGCGGGCAAATTGTAGTGGAGGAGGATTATCATGCCATTACACCGGAAGTACTCCGTGACTTCTACGGACGGCATTATCATTCGGGCAACTGTTCCATTTTCCTGTCGGGTAAGGTGACGGAAGATATCATCCGCCGGGTGACCGGTGCTTTCGGGACTCCTTTCGGACAATATCAGCTGAAAGCATCAAAACCGATATTTTCATTCGTTGCCGTTCCCGAAAAACGAATATTCATAGAGCGTGAAGACGCTTTGCAAAGTGCGGTGAAGATGGGATGTACCACCATTACCCGTCAGAATCCTGACTATCTGAAATTACGCGTACTGATGACGCTGTTCGGAGGATACTTTGGCAGCCGTCTGATGTCTAATATCCGTGAAGAGAAAGGATATACTTATGGGATTTCTGCCGGAATTATGTTCTATCCGGATAGCGGTTTGCAGGGAATCTCGACCGAAACGGATAATGAATACGTGGAACCGCTGATACAGGAAGTATATAATGAGATAGACAAACTACACCGGGAGCCTGTTCCTATGGAAGAACTGACGATGGTGCGCAACTATATGCTGGGCGAAATGTGCCGGAGCTACGAATCGCCTTTTTCGCTGGCGGATGCGTGGATTTTTATTGCTACTTCGGGGCTGGATGACCAGTATTTCTCCCGTTCTTTGCAGGCTGTAAATGAGGTGACACCTCAGGAAATACAGGAATTGGCACAGCGCTATTTGTGCAAAGAGACATTAAAAGAGGTCATTGCTGGTAAAAAGTTGTCATAATTTGCTTTCCGGTATGGCACTTTTTGGGAGAGAAGTTGTATCTTTGTCCAAACTGTAATTTTAATGAGTAACGAGTAAAACTAATGAGGAAATATCTATATACTACACTTTTTTTGACTCTTCTTGCACAGGGAGGAGTGATGGCACAAGATAACAATACCAGCAAAGGTGGGTTCTTCGGAAAGTTGAAAGACACATTCTCTACAGAAATAAAAATCGGAAATTATACTTTCAAAGATGGTAGCGTCTATACAGGAGAGATGAAAGGACGCAAACCGAACGGAAAAGGGAAAACGGTCTTTAAAAATGGGGATGTCTACGAAGGGGAATATATCAAAGGAAAACGTGAAGGCTACGGAATCTATTCTTTTCCGGATGGAGAGAAGTACGAAGGTCAGTGGTTCCAGGATCAGCAACACGGAAAAGGAATCTATTATTTTATGAATAATAACCGTTATGACGGAATGTGGTTCCAGGATTATCAGCATGGTGCCGGAACGATGTATTATCATAATGGCGACTTATACGTGGGCAACTGGGCGAACGACAAGCGTGAAGGCGAAGGTACTTATACGTGGGCGAATGGTGCTAAATACAGCGGTCACTGGAAGAATGACAAGAAGAACGGCAAAGGCACCATGAACTGGGACGACGGCTGCAAGTACGACGGTGACTGGAAAGATGATGTACGTCATGGAAAAGGCGTATTCGAATATACTAACGGAGATAAGTACGATGGTGACTGGGCAGATGACATCCAGCACGGAAAAGGTACTTATTTTTTCCATACGGGAGATCGCTACGAAGGTTCTTATCTTTTGGGAGAACGTACCGGAGAAGGCGTTTACTATCATGCCAATGGAGATAAATATGTAGGAAACTTCAAAGACGGTATGCAGGATGGAAAAGGTACCTTCACGTGGGCAAACGGTGCTGTGTATGAAGGTGACTGGAAAAACAATAAACGCGAAGGCAAAGGTATCTATAAATGGAGTAACGGGGATGTTTACGAAGGAGACTGGAAGAATAATCGTCCTCACGGTCAGGGCTCTCTGAAAACCGTTGCCGGTATGCAATATAAAGGTGGTTTCGTAGACGGACTGGAAGACGGACAAGGCGTTCAGATCGACAAAGACGGTAACCGCTTCGAAGGCTTCTTCAAACAAGGAAAGAAAGATGGCCCTTTTGTGGAAACAGATAAAGACGGAAAGGTGATCAAAAAAGGAACCTATAAAATGGGAAGACTTCTTTAAAAGAAAGAATTATAGATAAATAAGAAAGCCGGCTAAATTCAAGTTTAGCCGGCTTTCTTTATCTTATCCTTTACTCATCATTCTTCATTTAGATGATATATTGTGAACTGATGGACTCGTTATTCATTACCCGCTTGATTGTTTCTGCAAACATATCAGCGATGCTCAGTTGTTTCACTTTCGCGCATTTCTTAGCGTAAGGGATACTGTCTGTAAATACCATTTCAGTCAATCCGGATTCCTGCACACGGAAAGAAGCAGGGTCAGACATTACACAGTGGCTGGCAATAGCGCGTACGGATTTGGCTCCGGCTTCCATCATGATATTGGCAGCTTTGGTGATGGTGCCTGCTGTATCTACGATGTCATCGATCAATACTACGTTTTTGTCTTTCACATCACCGATGATTTGCATGGAAGCTACTTCATTGGCTTTTTCACGTGACTTGTTGCAGAGTACCAAAGGTACACCAAGGTATTTGGAGAAAGTGCTGGCGCGTTTTGAACCACCTACGTCCGGTGTAGCAATCACCAGGTCTTCCAGTTTCAATGACTGGATATAGGGGAGGAATACGGCTGATGCATACAGGTGATCTACGGGGATATTGAAGAATCCCTGAATCTGGTCTGCATGCAAATCCATGGTAATCAGTCGGTCGATACCTGCTACTGAAAGCAGGTCGGCTACCAATTTAGCTCCGATAGATACACGAGGTTTGTCTTTTCTGTCCTGACGTGCCCATCCGAAATAGGGGATAACAGCTACGACGCTCTTTGCAGATGCACGTTTGGCGGCGTCGATCATCAGGAGAAGTTCCATTAAGTTGTCTGAGTTAGGGAAAGTAGACTGCACAAGGAATACATGTGCGCCACGAATTGATTCTTCGTAAGAAACGGCAAACTCACCATCTGCAAAGTGGGTGATGTTCATGTTTCCCAGAGGACAATTGAGACTTGCGCAGATTTTCTCTGCAAGATATCTCGAGTTAGTTCCCGAGAATACCATAAAGGGTGCTTTTTCGCTCATTTTGTAATAGATGTTACCTATTTGTTAATTTGCCTGCAAAGGTAGGAATTTCTCTTATTATTTAGAAAGACTTATTGTAGAAAAAATAATTTTCTCTCCAACTTATCGGAAATATTTGTAGATTTGCAAGTAAGAACGAAGAACTGAGAATGAAGAATGAAGAATTATGGACGAAAAACAGAAAATGAAGAGCGAAGAATGAAAGATAGTTATCGCCTGTCTTTTTATTCTCCATTTTCCATTTTCCATTCTCCATTATATATAATAGGAGTATTGTTGCTTTCCTCCCTTTTTTCGTGTACCGACATGGTGCCCACAAAAGAAGTGAGGCTTATCGACTCGCTGAATGGAAAAGCGTATGCTTATCGTTACCGTAATCTGGACTCTTCCTACAAATACGCCTATAAAGCATATCGGCAAGTAAACCTGTATAAGTCGGGGAAAGCGGAAGCTTCCAATAATCTGGGGTTCTGTGCTTTCATGAATATGGATTTCGACCGTGCCGAGGCGTATCATAAAGAGGTATACAAACTGACTAAAAATGAGCTTGAGCTGTTGATTGCAGACATCGGACTGATGAAAATCTGCCAGCGGACAGCGCTCAACAAAGAATTTTATGATTACCGGAACAGTGCCCTCCGACGGATGAAGCGTATCCGTGAAGAGAGCGACCTCTTTGCCGACCGTCACGAAGCGCTTCGGCTGGATTACGCATTTACCGAATTTTTTCTCGTTTCCTCCATTTACTATTACTATCTCCAGCAACGGCAGGAAGCGATAACCTCTATCGATAATATTCAGGAAGACGAAGCGTTGAGCGATACCAATCAGCTTCTTTATTATCATTATCTCAAAGGATCGGCTTCTTTGGTCGCAGCGAATACTCCGGAAGAACGGAAACTCCGCGAGTTTGACGAACTTTATTTCACTTGGCGGACAGCCGTGAAGAGCAAGCATCCGTATTTTGAGGGGAATGGAATGCAGGGACTTGCCAATCTGATGGCATCCCCGTCTAATTTTGAGTTTTTCAAGACAAGGCGTACACATGCGTTGGATCAGTTTGATTTTCCGGTAGATTCTTTGTTCCCTTTGCGTTTGGCCCAACTGGCACTGGAGAAATTTCGCGAATATAATGACTTGTATCAGATTGCCGGAGCTTATGTATCTATCGGCAAATACCTGAATGCGCATGGACGTTATCAGGAAGCTTTGGATACATTATCAAAAGCATTGAACTGCGTAAACCATCATCACATGCTTTATTATCATAATGAAGTGGATACGCTTGATAAATTATATACGTTTGCCGAGGGAGATACTACTTATACCGGAGTTCCATGGATTGGACAGGAGAAGGTGAAGACCGTTCCCGAATGGATCTCACGGATAAGGGAGCAGTTAAGCGTTTCATATGCCGGGCTGGGGATGAAGGATGCTTCTGATTATAACCGGAATATCTATCTGGATATTTTGAACTTTACCCGTCAGGATAAGGAGTTGGAAAGCCGTTATTTGTCTTTGGAAGCAGGTTCGCGACAGATGACGGTCGTTCTTTTTCTGGTTATTGTCGGCTTGGTACTGGTGATTATCCTTTGGTGGTTCTTCAACAAACGTTCCAAAATCAGGAATCAGGTGGATGTGGAGCGTCTGCAACGGATTCTCTCTCTTTGTCGGGATATCACTTCTTCCATACCGATGAACGTACCTCTGATTCAGCAAGGCATTGACCAGTTGTTCGGGAAAGGACGTCTGACGCTGGAAATTCCGGAAGAAGGAAAAGCTGCACTGGTACCTTCTTCCCATCGACTGAACCGGGACGAGAAGGCATTGGTGCATGTAGTGGAACCTTATATCGTATGGGCTGCTGAAAATGAACAAATGGTGGCTACGTTGAGCGACGAGCGAAATCAGCTGGAGAAACAGCGGTATATCTACGAGCAGCATATTGCAGGAAACAAATGTCAGAATCTGATAAAGAAGGCTTGTATGGCCATCGTCAACGGGATTAATCCTTATATCGACCGGATTCTGAACGAAGTACATAAGTTGACGGAAAAAGGATATATTGATGACACCAAGATAAAGAAAGAGAAGTACCAGTACATTGATGAACTGGTGACTACCATCAACGAATATAATGATATTCTGGCACTTTGGATCAAGATGAAGCAAGGTACGCTTAGTCTGAACATCGAGACATTCAGTCTGAATGAATTGTTTGATTTGCTGGGAAAAGGACGGCGTGCTTTTGAAATGAAAAAGCAAAAGCTGGAAATCGAACCGACCACCCTGATGGTAAAGGCCGATCGTGCATTGACCTTGTTTATGATTAATACACTGGCTGAAAATGCCCGTAAGTATACGCCTGAGGGGGGAACGGTTAAAGTATATGCGCATGCTACCGATGCGTATGTGGAAATCTCCGTAGAAGATAATGGGAGAGGACTTTCAGCAGAAGATATCGCGCATATCATTGGTGAAAAGGTATATGATTCGCGTGCTATCGGCATGAAAGACGCGGCAGATCCGGAAGAACTGAAAGAGAATAAGGGAAGCGGTTTTGGCTTGATGAACTGCAAGGGAATCATAGAGAAATATAAGAAAACGAATGAACTGTTCCGAGTATGCGTATTCGATATAGAAAGCGAACCGGGAAAGGGAAGCCGTTTTTATTTCCGCTTGCCTTCAGGAGTACGTAAAGTGATTGGCGTGTTGCTCTGCCTGTTGCTTCCGTTGGGAATGGCTTCTTGTCTGCATGAACCCCTTCCGTCGATATTGCAGGATAGTGACTCCATTGCGATTACTACAGATTCTACTTATGAAGATCTGCTTGATGCAGCCTCTGATTATGCCAATGCCGCTTATTTTGCCAATGTGGATGAGAACTACGAAATAGCATTGCAGTATATAGATTCGGCAATGATGTCGCTGAATGAGCATTATAAGAAATATACGCGTACCCCGAAGCCGCATCGATACATGAAACTGGTGGGAAAAGGAACCCCTGCCGAACTGTTTTGGTGGAATGAACTTTTTGATTCAGACTATCATGTGATTTTGGATATCAGAAATGAAGCGGCGGTAGCATTCCTTGCTTTGAAACAAATTGATGCCTACAGTTATAATAATTCTGCTTTTACAGATTTATATAAGGTACAGGGAGAAGACCAGACTTTGGAAGGGTATTGCAGGCAGTTGGAACGATCCAACACGAATAAGACGGTTGGTATCATCCTCTGTTTCGTCTTGCTGATCGTTTCTCTGATCGGCTATTATCTCTTGTATATGAGGAAGATGTTGCAGAACCGTCTGAACCTGGAACAGGTGCTTGAGATAAATCAGAAAGTTTTTGCCGCCTCTTTGGTCAGACCTCAGACTCAGGAGAACGAGGAAGCGCTTCAGAGAGAGGAAAATACACTTAAAGAGATTCCGCAGCGCATCGTGAATGAGGCTTTTGGCTCAGTAAATGAGTTGCTGACAATCAGCCTGATGGGCATTGCAGTTTATAACGAAACCACGCATCGGCTGGAATATGCTTCCTGTCCCGGACAGGAAATGCCGGAAATGGTGCAGCAATGTTTTGAAACAGGGGAATATCTCTCAGAACAGAATTTGCAGGCGATTCCGTTGATGGTGGAAGCCGGAGGTGAGCATCAATGTGTAGGTGTGCTTTATCTGGAACGGAGGGAAGGAACGCAACAGGAAACGGATCATCTTCTTTTTGAGCTGGTAGCACGTTATGTATCGATTGTGGTGTTCAATGCAGTGGTAAAGCTTGCTACGCAATACCGGGATATCGAGTCGGCACACGAGGAAACACGCCGTGCTTCGTGGGAAGACAGTATGCTTCATGTGCAGAACATGGTGCTTGATAACTGCCTTTCGACGATTAAACATGAGACAATTTATTATCCAAACAAGATTAAACAGATTATTGGTCGGTTGAATACGCAGAACCTTCCGGAAAAGGATGAACGGGAAGCTGTGGAAACGATTACAGAACTGATAGAATATTATAAAGGGATCTTTACGATTCTGAGTTCATGCGCTGCTCGACAGCTGGAGGAGGTTACTTTCCGCCGGAATACGATTCCGGTACAGGAGCTTTTTGATGCTGCTGGAAAATACTTCAGGAAGGTCACGAAAAATCGGACGGAAAAGGTAGAACTAATCATAGAACCGATGGACGCCAAAGTGATCGGTGACGTGAATCAGTTGCGTTTCCTGTTTGAGAATCTGATTGATGAAGCATTGGCGGTTCGTGAAGAAGGAGTGATACGCTTGCAGGCTCGTAAGGATAACGAATATATCCGTTTCCTTTTTACGGATACCAGACGCGAGAAGAGTGTGACGGAGCTGAACCAGTTGTTCTATCCGAACCTGGCTCGTATGACTTCCGGCGAAAAAGGGGAGTTGAGGGGAACGGAATATCTGATATGCAAGCAGATTATTCGTGACCATGATGAATTTGCGGGGCGCAGAGGATGCCGTATCAATGCCGAACCGGCAGAAGGGGGGGGATTTACGGTTTACTTCACCATCCCGCGCAGATAAGAAAGAAGACACATAAAAGTTATTAGATAAATAAAATGGAAGAACAGAAGTTTAAAGTTATTATTGTAGAGGACGTAAAACTGGAATTGAAAGGCACAGAAGAAATTTTCCGTCATGAGATACCCAACGCAGAAGTGATCGGCACGGCAATGACAGAAAGCGAGTTCTGGCCGCTGATGGAGGCACAGCTTCCCGATCTGGTTTTGCTGGATTTGGGACTGGGAGGTTCTACGACGATTGGCGTTGATATCTGCCGGAATATTTTCAAACGTTACAAGGGGGTTCGTGTATTGATCTTTACGGGGGAAATACTGAATGAAAAACTGTGGGTGGATGTGCTGAATGCAGGAGCGGACGGCATTATTCTTAAAACAGGAGAATTACTGACCAAGACAGATGTACAAGCTGTGATGGACGGCAAGAAGCTGGTATTCAACTATCCGATTCTGGAGAAGATCGTAGACCGTTTCAAGAAGTCGGTAGCGAATGATGCCAAGCGTCAGGAAGCGGTAATCAACTATGATATTGATGAATATGACGAGCGTTTTCTTCGCCATCTGGCATTAGGCTACACCAAAGATATGATTGCCAATCTGAAAGGAATGCCATTCGGCGTGAAATCACTGGAGAAACGACAGAATGACCTGATCGGACGTCTCTTCCCGAATGGAGAACGGGTGGGAGTGAACGCGACCCGTCTGGCTGTCCGTGCATTGGAATTACGCATTATCGATCTGGATAATCTGGAAGCTGATGAAGAGTAAATGGCGTATGCCGCATCCCGCTACGATGTTTCTGCTGCTGACAATGGCGGTGGTCTTTCTTTCGTGGATATGTGATATCTACGGACTGAAAGTAACGCTGCCGCAATCAGGGGAGGATATTCGGGTGCAAAGCCTGCTGAGTCCTGAGGGAATCCGCTGGTGGTTGCGGAATGCTATCAAGAACTTTACCGGTTTTGCTCCGCTGGGCATGGTGATTATCGCCATGTTCGGACTGGGGGTGGCCCAACATTCCGGATTTATCGATGCGTGCATCCGTCTGGGAGTGGGAAACCGGAAAGAGAAAAGAAAAGTTATCCTGTGGGTGATTGTCCTCGGATTGCTGTCGAACGTCATTGGGGACGGCGGTTATATTATTCTGCTTCCCATTGCCGCCATGCTGTTTCAGTGGGTGGGACTTCATCCGATAGCGGGGATTGTGACGGCTTACGTTTCCGTGGCCTGCGGATATAGTGCCAATATCGTACTGAGTACGATGGACCCGCTCTTGGCGCATACCACTCAGGAAGCCGCGCTCACACTGATGGGATATCAGGGAAACACGGAGCCGCTGTGCAACTACTTCTTTATGAGCGCTTCGACAGTGGTGATTACAGGGATCGTTTATTGGGTGACTCAGAAATGGCTTCTCCCGAACTTAGGAAAATATGAGGGAAGTGTGAAAGTCGAAGCCTACCGCCCTTTGTCACGGAAAGAACGTCGTGCGTTGATGGTGGCTGTCACAGTGGCAGGGATATACGTTGCCCTTATTTTGTGGCTTACTTTCTCTTCCTATGGTATCCTGCGTGGCGTTAACGGAGGTTTGATGCACTCGCCCTTCATTGCCGGTATCCTGTTTCTGCTATCTTTGGGCGCAGGCTTTACGGGGATGGCTTATGGGTTCAGTTCCGGTCGTTATCGCAGCGATAATGATGTGATTGAAGGACTTACCCAGCCGATCAAACTGCTGGGTGTGTATTTCGTTATTGCTTTCTTTGCTGCCCAGATGTTTGCCTGTTTCGAGTATTCTCATCTGGACAAGTGTCTTGCGATTATGGGAGCGGACCTGCTTTCTTCTTTTGAGCCGGCTCCTTTGTCCGCACTCATCTTGTTTATCCTGTTTACGGCATTTATCAATCTGATTATGGTATCCGCCACTTCCAAATGGGCGTTTATGTCTTTCATCTTCATCCCGATGTTTGCGCAGATGGGGATTTCGCCGGACGTCACGCAGTGTGCTTTTCGTATCGGAGACAGTTCGACGAATGCCATTACTCCTTTCTTATTCTATATGCCGCTGGTGTTGACGTATATGCGGCAATATGACAAACAGATCACATACGGATCGTTGCTGAAATATACATGGAGGTACTCCTTGTGCATTCTGGCAGCATGGACATTGCTGTTTATCGTATGGTATCTGTTGAAGATACCGATGGGGTTATAATTCACGATTCAAAGTTCCGGTTTTAATAACCGGAATTTTGAGTTTCTGAATTAATCGCTATATTTGCACCCGTCCCTTAAAGAAAAAGAACGAATGAATTTACCAGAAGTCTCTGAAAAACTAATCGAACAACTGAATCACGGTAGCACCAAAGCATTTGATAAAATTTATCATACGTACTATTTATACCTGTGTGCGATAGCTGTTTACTATGTACATGACAAGAGAGTCGCCGGTGAAATAGTCAATGATGTCTTCGTCTCTTTCTGGCAGAATCGCCACCATATCACTTATCCTGCCCTTCCGTATCTTCGTCGGGCTATACAGAATGCAAGTATCAGTTATTTGCGGTCTTCCGCTTTTAATGAGCGCATAATGACCGAACAGATGGAGGAAATATGGGCTTTTCTAGAAAATCATATTCTTTCTTCCGACAATCCATTGCAGGCATTGGAAAGCAGTGAAATGAACGAGATCATTCTGCGGAAAGTAGAGGAACTCCCTGCCAAATGCCGTGCTGTTTTTAAGGCGAGCCTGTATGAAGGCAAATCGTACAGCGAAATTGCGGAAGAGCAGAATATTAATGTCGCCACCGTCAGGGTGCAGATGAAAATTGCGCTGACTAAATTGCGCGAATCCCTTGGTACTCCCTATATGATAGCTATTTTGATGTTTCTTTAAAAAAAATCGGTTTTCTTTTAAACGTTTCTTTTTTTATTGCGTATCTAGTTATATACACCATAGAAAAAGAACGGTTTATGATAGAATATTACGATAAAGAAGAACTGGAATTACAGATTAGTAATTATTTGTCGGGCAATAGTACCGATGAAGAAAAAGAAACGTTGCTTGCCTTTCTGGCTTCCAATGAAGCAGCTGCCCGGACTTTCCGGGAAATGTCTGCCGTATGGGCACTTTCTTCCGTACCGTCGTTTGCAGAAATAGAAAACTCCAATTTAGTGCGGATAAAGGAGAGAATGACTGCTCCTGCCTCTTCGAAGCCTGTCCGGAAACTGATACCTGTCTGGCTGAAAGTGGCTGCCGCCGTTATTCTGCTGATCGGCTGCAACTATTTCTGGTATACGTATACGGAAAATCTGACGGAAGTATATACCAACGCCGATTCTCCTTACGAAATCAAGGTTCCTGCCGGATCAAGAACGAATATCGTTCTTCCTGACGGGACGGAGGTTTCTCTGAATGCAGGTTCTGTATTGCGCTATCACCGTGGGTTTGGTATCCGCGAACGTAATGTGACGTTGGATGGCGAAGGATACTTTAAAGTTGCGAAAAATGCAGAGGTTCCCTTCTTCGTGAAGACGAACGATGTGCAGGTGCAGGTAGTCGGCACGGTATTCAATGTCCGTGCTTATGATGACGATAATTATGTGATGGTGTCTCTGCTGGAAGGCAGGGTGAATTTATCAGCGTCTGCTAATTCTGTGATGAAATTATTCCCGAATGAGCAGGCACTGTATAACAAGAACACCGGACGAATGGAAAAGCTGAAGACCAATGCAAGTAAAGCCTGCGATTGGCTGGATGGCGGGTTGACCTTCGAGAATGCTTCATTCGCTGATATTGCCCATCGTCTGGAACGTAAATTCCAGGTGAAGATCAGCATAGAAAGCGAACGTCTGAAGGCCGAACACTTCTCCGGTTCTTTCGACAGCAATCAGAATATTTATGATATATTACACGAAATCAACGTTGAGAAACAATACACGTGGAAAGTCAGTGGTGACACCATCTTTATTACCGATAAAAGAAAGGGGGTAAGATAAAAGGAAGGAGAAAGAAAATGGACACAGCCGATAGATATACCGGCAGTCCGCAGCTACGATAAATAACTATATGTTAACCTTTAATAGTGATAAAAATGAGATTGATAATAAGAAAAACATTATTGATGTTTCTGCTTTTGTCCCTAAGTAATGTCCTGACAGGTTTTCAACTTTCAGCGCAGGAACAAAACAAGAAGTTCAGTGTCAAAGCAGATAACGTTACTTTGAAAGAAGCCATTGAAGTAGTCAGGAAGCAAGGAAATTATTCTTTTCTGATTCGCAATAACGACATTGACCTGAATAAGAAAGTCTCTGTGAACGTGGACAAGGGTACAATTAATGACGTGATGGCCCAACTGCTGACCGGTACGGGGATCAGTTATGAAGTGAACGGAAACCGGGTGGTCATATTCCATGCCGCAGTGCCTGAAAAGGAACAGGGAAAAGCGTTTGTCCTGAAAGGCAAAGTGACCGATCCTTCGGGTGAAGGAGTGATTGGTGCCAATGTGAAAGTGCTGAATTCTACGGAAGGTACGATTACGGATATGGATGGAAACTTTTCTCTGTCGGTGACTCCGAATGCACGATTATCCGTGTCTTATATCGGATATGCTACGCAGGAAGTCGTTGTCAAAAATCAGACTCCTTTGCACATTGCTCTGAAAGAAGACAGCCGTCTGATTGACGAAGTGGTGGTAGTAGGCTACGGTGTACAGAAGAAAGCGAATCTGACTGGTGCGGTAAGCAGCGTGAAGATGGATGAAGTATTGGGAGACCGTCCGGTAGTGTCGGTCAGCGATGCCTTGAAAGGCGCGATGCCCGGTTTGCAGATTACGGGTAACTCCGGTAGACCAGGAGAGGAAATGAGTTTCAATATCCGTGGTGTCAACAGTCTGGATAAGAATGGCAAACCGTTGGTTCTGGTGGATAACGTAGAAATGGATATCAATATGCTCGATCCGAATGATATTGAATCAGTAACGGTCTTGAAAGATGCTGCTTCTTCGGCTATCTACGGGGCACGTGCCGCATTTGGCGTCATTCTGATTACGACAAAGAAAGGATCGGATTCAACCAGGCTTTCTATTAATTATTCTAACAATTTCTCATTTAGCAGACCTGCCAATATGCCTCGTAAGGCAACACCGCTTCAGACGGTGCAGGCTTATAAAGACATGGGAACCATCAACTATCAGAGTGGACAGAATGTGGATACGTGGCTGGATTTATTGAAAGAATACAATGCCAATCCTTCGGCTTATCCCGATGGGTATGCAATGGTGGACGGATTGCGCTATAGTCTGGCAGAAACCAATCTGTTTGATGATATGATGGAGACCGGTTTCCAGCAGACGCACAATCTTTCTGTAGGTGGCGGCACGAAAGATATATCTTATCGTTTCTCTTTCGGTATGGTCGATGAGAATGGAGTGCTGGCCTCGGACAAGGATGCGTATAAACGTTACAATGTGTCTTCTTATATCCGTTCGGACGTATTCTCATGGATTACTCCGGAACTGGATATCAAATACACGAACTCGAAATCAGAATTGCCGGAGACTTCGGGAGGATATGGAATCTGGGGAGCAGCCGTTGCCTTCCCGTCTTATTTCCCTACCGGAACAATGAATATCGACGGAGAAGAACTACCGATTAATACTCCCCGGAATCTGATTAATCTTGCTTATCCGACGACTATCCAGAAAAACAATATCCGTATCTTCGGAAAGGTGACGATTACTCCTTTGAAGAACGTCAAACTGGTGGGTGAATATACATACAACCATCTGAGTAATGAAAAGACCAAGTTTGAAAAGAAGTTCTATTATGCCCACGGAGGTAACTTTGTGAAAGAGACTTCGACGGCAAACTCTAAGTATGAAAACTCCAACGGCATTACCGATTATAATGCCCTGAACTTCTACGGAAACTACAATAACACATGGGGCAAGCATGAAGTCACCGTGATGGGAGGTTTCAATCAGGAGAGCAGTGACTATCGCTATGCGGAAATGTCGCGTATGAACATGATTAACGAAGACCTTCCTTCTATATCGCAGGCTACAGGAGATTATTTCGCTAAAGATAAATTCGAACGCTATACAGTAAGAGGATTATTCTATCGTATCAACTACTCCTTTGCCGGCAAATATCTGATTGAAACGAACGGACGCTATGACGGCTCTTCCAAATTTCCGAAAGACAGTCGCTTCGGTTTCTTTCCTTCTGTCTCTGCCGGATGGCGTGTGAGCGAAGAAGCGTTTATGAAACCGTTGACATCCGTATTGTCTAACTTAAAATTGCGTGCTTCGTGGGGTAATATCGGCAATCAGAGTATCACTCCATACGCTTATATTCCGGGTATGGATGCCGAGCAGGCTTACTGGACCGTTTCGGGTATCAAGGTAACTACCCTTAAACCTGCCGCATTGGTCAGTAACAGTTTTACCTGGGAGAAAGTGACGACTGTCGATGTCGGTTTTGATCTGGGTTTATTGAACAACAGGCTGAATCTTGTATTCGACTGGTATCGTCGTGATACGAAAGGTATGCTCGCTCCGGGAGCGGAATTACCGGCTGTGCTGGGTGCAAGTGCTCCTTTGCAGAATACTGCCGATCTTCGTTCCAAAGGATGGGAGATCACTGTAGACTGGAATGATCAGATCGGAAAAGTGAAATACAATCTGGGCTTCAACCTTTATGATGCTAAAACCAAGATTACCAAGTATAATAACGAGACAGGTCTCTTCGGCAAGGATAAGAACGATAAAGATACTTACCGTGTAGGTATGGAACTGGGTGAAATCTGGGGGTATGTTACAGACCGCCTGTATACTGTTGATGATTTCGATGCCGATGGCAAGCTGAAAGCAGGCATTCCAAAAGTGGAAGGCTATAATCCGAATCCGGGTGATATCCTGTATAAAGACCTGGATGACAACGATATTATCAACGGAGGCACAAGTACCACGAAAGATCCGGGCGACCGTAAGATCATCGGTAATAGTACCCGTCGTTATCAGTATGGCATCCACGGTGGTGCAAACTGGAAGGGGGTCTCTTTATCTTTCCTGTTGCAAGGAGTAGGCAAACGTGATTTGTGGATTATGAATGACTTGTTCTATCCTCACTATGATGCATGGACGACGGTATATGACACACAACTGAATTACTGGACGCCGGAGCGCACAGACAGCTATTTCCCCCGTCTGTATGAGAAAGCTGCCGGAAATACTGCTGCCAATACACGTATTCAGACCCGTTATCTGCAGGATGGTTCCTACCTGAGTATCCGGAACATCACCTTATCTTATAATTTCCCGTCCAAGTGGATGACTAAGATCGGTGTCAATAATCTGGCTGTCTTCTTTAGCGGTGAGAATCTTTATACATTCGATCATTTGCCGAAAGGACTCGATCCGGAACGTTCGGTAACGGATGACTTGGGACAACGTGGTTTTACCTATCCGTATATGCGGCAGTATTCGTTTGGTATCAACCTTTCATTCTGATTGTTTCACTATTTAAAAGAGTAATTATTATGAAGAAATATATACTGGGTACGGGCATTAGTCTCTGTTTGCTGATGTCGTCTTGTTTGAATGACTCTTTTCTGGAAGTTTATCCGAAAGGACAACAGACGGAAGCGACAGTCTTTACTACCTATGATAACTTTAAAACGTATGCATGGGGATTATATAATGTATTCTTCGGATATACGTATGATACGGGACAGACGGACGAAATATTCCGGGGAGATTTTGAGTCGGACAATATGATCAAGGGTTTGTCCGGATATGAAGGGCAGTGGGCATACCAGAAGGCGAAGGCGACAGATGAAGCCAAGGAATGGGATTACGACTATATCCGCCGGGTAAATCTGATGCTGGACAATATCGACGGTTCGCAGATGAATGATACGGAGAAGGAGCACTGGCGTAGTGTCGGCTATTTCTTCCGTTCATATAAATACTTTCAGATGCTTTCCCGCTTTGGAGATATCCCCTGGGTGGAGAATGCGTTGAAAGAAGACAGTCCGGAGCTGTACGGCAAACGGGATAACCGCGATCTGGTGGCTTCGAATATCCTGTCCAATTTGAAATATGCGGAGACACATATCGGTGCGGACGATGGCAAAAACACCATTGGTATATCTGTGGTGCAGGCACTTATTTCCCGTTTTGCCTTGTTCGAGGGTACTTGGCGGAAATATCATGGATTGTCTGATGCCGAGACTTACTTGAAAGAATGTGTACGTGCGTCGGAAGAAGTCTTGAAGGTTTATCCGAATGTACATCCACAGTATGATGAGCTTTTCAATTCGGAGTCTTTGGATGGGGTGACGGGCATTATCTTGTATAAAGCCTATGAAACCGGTCAGTTGATGCATGGCCTGACACGCATGGTGCGTACTGGTGAATCTTATATTGAGGCGACAAAGGATGCGGTAGACAGTTATCTGTGTACGGATGGTCGTCCGGTAAGTACTACCACCAGTCGGTATGGCGGTGATAAGGAGATTTATGGACAGTTCCGCGACCGTGATTACCGGTTGTATCTGACGATATGTCCTCCCTATATGGTAAAGAAAGAAAATGGTCCGAGCACGGCTGACTGGAAATATACGGATGATGCGCAGGACAGAGAGTTTATAGATCTTCTTGCTACGATCTCCGGTGAGACTTATCATCGTTTGCCGTCTTCCAACTTCAAAGGATTTACGGTGCAGGGACAGCCGCACTTCAAGAATCAGAATTGGGGACAGGGCTGGAATGCTTCTCAAATGGGATTCTGGGTATGGAAGTATTATAATACGCATACCGTAGCTACCAATGCCAACGGAGTGAATACAACGGATGCGCCTTTGTTCCGTGTAGGAGAGGTGATGGTGAATTATGCCGAAGCCATGTGCGAATTAGGTAAGTTTGATCAGACGGCTGCCGATAAATCCATTAATAAACTTCGTGCACGTGGACATGTAGCGAAAATGACGGTCGAAGACATTACAGATGATTTTGATACGGCCCGTGATCCTTCCGTTCCTGCTCTTCTGTGGGAGGTACGCAGGGAGAGACGTGTGGAACTGATGGGGGAAGGATTCCGTCTGGATGACCTCCGCAGATGGAAAAAAGGAGACTATGTCAATAAACGCCCGTTGGGAGTATATGTGACGGGAGCTTCGGCTAAAAATCTGAAAGTGACCGGCGGACCGAGTAATGACGAAGGGTATGTTTACTTCTTTGACGCTCCGCTCGGATGGCAGGAACATTATTACCTGTATCCGCTGCCTCTGAAGCAACTGGCATTGAATACGAATCTGGAACAGAATCCGGTATGGACTAAATAATTTTTTGAGTAAAAACAGAGGCAAGACCTGTAATATTTTGTATATTGCAGGTCTTGAAAATTTAAACTATAAAATGAAGAACGCTATTTCGGTAAAATATACCCTTCTTTGCGGGACAGCTTGCTGTATGGCCTCTGCTGTGCAGGCGCAGCGCAATGTCTCCGATGTTTCCAGAATGAATGTTCTTTTTCTGATGGCTGACGATATGCGTCCCGAACTGGGTTGTTACGGAGTGGAGGCGGTCAAGACTCCGAATATGGAT
Organism: Bacteroides sp. MSK.20.82; assembly: GCF_019052485.1. Taxonomy (NCBI): domain Bacteria; kingdom Pseudomonadati; phylum Bacteroidota; class Bacteroidia; order Bacteroidales; family Bacteroidaceae; genus Bacteroides; species Bacteroides sp. MSK.20.82. The sequence goes on along the minus strand of NZ_JAHQUN010000004.1, from coordinate 225,508 downwards.
CGTCTGGCATCGAGCGGAGTCTTGTTTCAGAACGCATATTGCAATGTTCCGGTGAGTGGCGCTTCCCGTGCCAGCCTCTTGACAGGCGTATATCCTCACTATCCCGATCGTTTTGTGAATTTCTCGGCTTATGCCAGCAAGGATTGTCCGGAGGCGATACCTCTTTCCGGATGGTTTACAAAGAATGGTTATCATACGGTTTCGGATGGCAAAGTTTTTCACCACATGAGCGATCATGCTGCATCGTGGAGCGAACCTCCCTACCGGAATCATCCGGATGGATACGATGTCTATTGGGCGGAATATAATAAATGGGAACTTTGGATGAACTCAGAATCAGGCAAGACGATCAATCCCAAGACTATGCGCGGACCGTTTTGCGAGTCAGCGGATGTTCCGGATACGGCATACGATGACGGAAAACTGGCGGAACGTGCCATTCGCGACCTGCGGCGTATGAAAGAAATGAACAAGCCGTTTTTCCTGGCTTGCGGATTTTGGAAACCTCATTTGCCGTTTAATGCCCCGAAGAAATATTGGGATTTGTATAAGCGGGAAGAGATACCTTTGGCTCCCAACCGTTTCAGACCGGAAGGCTTGCCGGAACAAGTCCGTAATTCGAGTGAGATATATGCTTATGCACGGGTGTCTGATACAAGTGATGCTGATTTTCAGCGGGAAGTGAAGCATGGATATTATGCTTGCCTGAGCTATGTGGATGCACAAATCGGAAAAGTGCTGGACGCTCTGGATGAGTTAGGCCTGGCGGAGAATACGATTGTGGTACTGTTGGGAGATCACGGCTGGAATCTGGGCGAACATGATTTTGTGGGTAAACATAATCTGATGGACCGTTCTACTCATGTGCCGTTGATTATCCGTGTGCCCGGAAGGAAAAAAGGAAAGACCCGGTCGATGGTTGAGTTTGTAGATTTGTATCCTACTTTGTGCGAGTTATGTCAGATACCACAACCAGCAGAACAGTTGGATGGACAGAGCTTTGCAAAAGTTTTCAGCAATCTGAAGGCTAAGACGAAGGATGAAGTCTATATTCAGTGGGAAGGGGGAGACAATGCGGTTGATCAACGTTTTAGTTATGCCGAATGGATGAAAGGGGACGTGAAGAAAGCAAGTATGCTGTTCGATCATCGGATAGATAAAGAAGAAAACAAAAATAGAGTCAATGAGAAAAAATATAAGAGTAAAGTTGAATCACTCTCTTCTTTTATCAAAGTGAAGAAATCATCATTAAAGAAATAATATGAGAACACCAATTATGTCATGCTGCCGCTTGATGGCAGCTGTTTTATTCCTGTTTTGCAGTATGCCGCTCTTTGCTCAGCGGCAGGATATTTTATTAAACGACAACTGGAAGTTCCGGTTCTCGCATCAGGTGCAGAAAGGGTCGGAAATAAGAGTAGATCTGCCCCATACCTGGAATGCGCAGGATGCTTTGTCCGGAAAGATCGACTATAAACGGGGAATCGGTAATTATGAAAAGAAGCTGTTTATTCGTCCCGAATGGCAAGGCAAGCGTCTTTTCCTTCGCTTCGAAGGCGTGAACAGTATAGCAGATGTATTTATCAATCGCCGTCATATCGGCGAACATCGTGGAGGATACGGAGCTTTTGTCTTTGAAATAACCGGAGAGGTGAATTATGGAAAAGAGAACTCTATATTAGTGCGGGTGAATAATGGAGAACAACTGGACGTGATGCCTTTGGTAGGTGACTTTAATTTTTATGGCGGTATTTACAGGGATGTGCATCTGCTGATCACTGATGAGGCTTGTATTTCTCCTTTGAATTATGCTTCTCCGGGAGTTCGTCTGATACAGGATAGTGTCAGTCATCAATATGCGAAAGTAAGGGCGGTCGTTGATTTGGCAAATGGCAATAATGCCGGTCAGGAAGTAGAACTGGGTGTCCGTTTGCTGGATGGTCAGAAAGTGGTGGCGCAACAGAAACAGACACTTACTCTTGCCGGGAATGCAGCTTTGCAGCAGGAACTTACATTTGAGATAAATAATCCTCATCTGTGGAATGGTCGTCAGGACCCGTTCCTTTATCAGGCGGAGGTATCCTTGTCGAGAGGAGGGCAGTTGGTAGATTGTGTGACGCAGCCTTTAGGACTTCGTTATTATCGGATTGATCCGGATAAGGGATTCTTTTTGAATGGCAAGCATCTGCCTCTTCACGGTGTTTGCCGGCATCAGGACAGGAGTGAGGTGGGTAATGCTTTACGTCCTCAGCATCATGAAGAAGATGTAGCCCTGATGCTGGAAATGGGAGTGAATGCGGTTCGGCTGGCACATTATCCGCAAGCTACCTATTTCTATGATCTGATGGATAAGAATGGGATTATTGTCTGGGCAGAAATACCTTTTATCGGTCCCGGAGGATATGATGATAAAGGATTTGTTAATCTGCCTTCTTTCCGTGCCAATGGGAAAGAACAGCTGAAGGAGCTGATCCGCCAACATTTTAATCATCCTTCCATCTGTGTATGGGGGCTGTTCAATGAACTGCTTGAATTCGGTGATAATCCGGTGGAATATATCAAGGAATTAAATGAGCTGGCGCATCAGGAAGATACTACCCGCCCTACCACTTCGGCAAGTAATCAAATGGGTGACTTGAATTTCATAACGGATGCCATTGCATGGAATCGGTACGACGGATGGTATGGAGGCACCCCGGCCGATTTAGGACGCTGGCTGGACGGTATGCATAGAGATCATCCGGAAATTCGTATTGCCATTAGTGAGTATGGTGCCGGTGCCAGCATTTATCATCAGCAGGATTCGTTGGTAAAATCCGTGCCAAACAGTTGGTGGCATCCGGAGAACTGGCAGACCTATTATCATATAGAGAACTGGAAAGCGATTTCTGCCCGTCCTTATATATGGGGTAGCTTTGTATGGAATATGTTTGATTTCGGTGCGGCTCACCGTACGGAAGGTGATCGTCCGGGAATTAATGATAAGGGGCTGGTTACCTTTGACCGGAAAGTACGTAAAGACGCGTTCTACTTTTATAAGGCTAACTGGAACAAGGAAGAACCTGTGCTTTATCTGGCCGGAAAACGTAACACCGTACGTTCCCGACGTCTGCAAACGATTACTGCATTCACTAATCAGCCCGGGGCGGAACTGTTTGTCAATGGAAAAAGCTATGGTAAGGCAATGCCGGATCAGTATGCTATTTTGGAATGGAAAAATGTGGAGTTGCAGCCGGGAGAGAATGAAATAAAAGTAGTTTCTATCAATAAAAAAGTAAAATTGATGGATAGTTTTCGCTGCAAACTATAGCATAATGCAATAGAAAGCATTACCTTTGCGGTCTATGTGTAAAGCTAAGAAGGAGTCCGTGAAGTAAATAACCTTTGGCAGTCTGTCAAGGTTATCCCTTAATTCATACTCTGGCATATTCTTGCCAGAGTTATTTTCATATTCTATATAATAAGTATAATCGCATGTCTATAAGACGGATAATAACTATCTGCAAGATATACATGCTCAAAAAAACAATGAAATGATAAATTCAATTAATATACAAATTAGAGAGACCAATACAGATGATTTCGACAGCATAATGACTGTTGAAAAACAAGCGTTTGGCTATGACAAAGAAGCACAGTTGGTAGCCGACCTGCTGGCTGACAAAACCGCAGAACCAATGGTTTCGTTGCTCGCTTTCTACAAAGGTGAGGCTGTCGGACACATTCTCTTCACCAGAGCCTATTTTGATGGTCAGGGAGCACTACAGATGATGCACATTCTTGCACCTTTAGCTGTCAAGCCGGAATATCAACGGCAGGGTATAGGCGGAATGCTGATACGGGCAGGCATAGAGAGGTTACAGGAAAAAGGTTCGTGCCTTGTGTTTGTATTGGGGCATAAAGAATATTATCCAGAATATGGTTTTATACCGGATGCAGCCAGGCTGGGTTATCCTGCTCCTTACCCGATACTGGAACAGTTCTCGGATTATTGGATGGTTCAGGCAATCAGTCCGAAGGGATTTGATGTGGATAAAGGAAAGATCAGGTGTTCGGATGAGTTGAACAAACCTGAACATTGGAGAGATGATGAATCGGACAGATAGTTCTCTGGTAGTAGTTTATTAAAATAGAGGAAATATATAAAGATTTAGGTAGCTTTATTAGTGCAGCCTAAATATAAGACTTATTTTTATGTGGGGCTGTCCAAAATCGGACAGCCCCTTTTTTAGATGTATTAGTATTTTCTATTATCTTTCATCGCCTTCCTCCACCTCTTAAAAGCCCTCATCAGGCTATCTTCCTTCACTGTACCTTCCATATTATAATGTTCCACAAAAAGCTCTATTGAGCGTTTGAACATGATTCCGTTTTTGAATTTATTCTCCAGCAGAAATTCATAGAGTTCCGCTCTCATTTCCACTTCGATTTCCTTTTCTATGGTTAATGCGGCGGATATAGGTGGATGAAGAGATATGCAATAAGCATTGATTGATGAACTATATTAAAATCGAAAGTTATATATGGAGATGAGAAAAAAGATCGTAGTCCGGAGGAACGATTCAGCTATATTATTCGTTGTGCCAATGAGCAGTCTGGTTGCGGAGTAGTGGTATTGGTGGATGAATACGATAAACCTCTGTTGCAGGCTTTGGGTAATTTTATTTATAGAATATCGGGTGGATGCCAACAATCCGCTTCCATTGATTTATCAGAGAGGTTAGCTGATTATCAAGGACTATGACAAAGAATTTCAACTTTATCGTTTGGCTTTCCCTAATGAAGAGGTTCGTTATGGTTTCCTTAATTTTTGGGTTCCTTATTACACACCGGTCAATGAAGATGAGAATTTCTATATAGGCAAATTCGTTCAGGAATAGCGTGTCGGAAAGGTACCTGAGCCCGATAAAAAGAAGTTTGGTTGATTGCGTCAACAATTCTTCTATCGGTCTCAGGTTGTTTTATTTAAAACTGCTTTTCAATATAAATACTTCAAACGTTTTTAATAGTATCAACTGGTGTCTTTCCGAAATACTTCTTATATTTTTCGCGGAAGTTATCCATATCTTTCATTCCGATTTTCTCTGGGACTTCGTTTACGCGATATTTTCCACTCTTTAACATTTCATGCGCTTTTTCCATTCGGATTTTGAGAATGAATTTGTTAAGTGCTTCGCCTGTTAATTGCGTCCACTTGTTGTAAAGACTTGTCCGGCTAATTCCAAGCTCTTTGGCAATGGAGTCTATGGTTAGTTTTTCATTATTCAGATTTTCCAGAATGATTTTAGTAACTTTACTTATCAAAGGGTGTTTACCATCCTGCAATATTTCTGACGCTTTTGTCTCCAAAAACTCTTCTCCAAATAATCGTTGTAAGAATGATTTTCGAAGAAAACGAGTGTTTTTGATAAGGATTGACATTTCAAGCTTTAAATCTGTTACACTAAAGGGCTGTTGCAAGAATGTATCGGCTAAAGAAGTCTTTCTTCTATTGTGCTGGTTAATATCTATATGCGAACTATAAAGTATGATAGGTATGATTGATGTTTCGCAAGATGTTTTCAATCTTGATGAGAGTTCGACACCATCCATGTTTTGAAGTTCTGTATCACAAATCACTAAATCAGGATATTCATTTTTTATGTAAGCCATCGCTTCGATGCCATCTCTAAAACTTTTAATAGTAAACTCTTCCGTTAAACAACTTGTCAGATAGGATCGGAAATCATCATTACTGTCGGCAAGTACGACTGTCGGCTTGTGAGAACTTCTTTTACAGGGAGCCTTTGAAAGCAAACGATCTATCTTTTCAATCTCAGTATGATTGGTGATACTCAATGCCGAATGATTTAATTGGTTTTTACAAGAGCATTTTACTGGAAACTTTAATGTGACAGTATGATATGTACTGTTTACTATGATTTTTCCATTACACAAATTCGTTAGTTTCTTATATAATATGCTTTTTGCAAAATCGCATTCAAATTCTGTTGTCTGTCTCATCAACCGATGTTTATTTTGATTATAAAGCTTTGTCAGTTTACCATCTCCTGAATCGGGTACACTTATTTCCCAATGTTCCTGACTGATAGAAATCAGTAATGTAATGTTTGTTTTTGGTTTGGAACAGTCGATTGCATTAGTTATGAATTTATCGATAATTGGTGAGACTTTGCTTTTGTCAAACCATACACTGGCATAGGTGAAGTTTGTATTGATGATTAGTTTTATGTGTTTATTCGTTGCATAGCCTTGTAGGGATTGAATTCTGCTTCTTACATAGCTTCCTAATTCATGTTCGGTAATGTCCATGGCTTCGGGATGATTATGCAAATATTTCAATCCGGACAATCTGTCCAGATTCTCATTTAAGCATTCTATATTCCGAATAGCTAGTAATAAATCATTCTTCATATTCTCGGGACAGGTGTCACTACAGATCGTTCGTAAAGGAACATGGACTAAGGTAATTGGATTTCGAATACTTTGGAAAGAATCTATAAAATACTGGTTCTCTTCTTTGAGGAAATTTCTTTCTTTTTGTATGGAAAGATAATGAAATAAATGCCAGTAGAGATAGAAACTTATTACAATCAACAATAAAACTAAGTATGATTGATTCTCAAATATTGTTACTATTAAGAAAGATGCAGCAATAGATATTGTCTTTAAATACATCATGTTGTTATATTTTAAATGACGTCACTCCTAAAGAGTTTGCTTTTTCTTTCTAATTCAAAAGACATAGTAGATTATATGCCAACTATGATTTCATAATTGTGCACATCTATAAACTCAAATAATATGATCTCAAATTTGTTTGTTTTTTGGGAGGTCAATATTGATCATGAGTTATGTTTATTGAAAATTCAATTTCTAAATGTCTTGAACTATCAATAAAAAAGCAAAGTCCCCCAAGTAACAATAATTATTTTCATTTATTTGTATTAGGCATAATAAACTAGCCTCAGGTGAATAATCAGGGGAGGAGGCGATCTTATATTATGTATGCTATCGGACCATGATGTCTCAATAGCTGTTTGTTTGTGCTCAATCATGAATTAATATCAAATAAAATACATTTGTTCCCTTCTGATAAAGCAGGAAATTGTATTTACGAAGTAAATGTAACTTGTAATAACATGAAAACAATCATTTTGTTTGCTTTATTTGGTAGATTGTTGTAAAATTATTTATTTTGTTTATTAATTAACTGAAAGTTGTATAATTGCCTTAGGTTAACACAAAGTATATTGTAAATGAAATTTTGGAATTTATAGATGTAAGATAGAATGATGAATTTGTGTTTTAAAATAAAAATATAAATATGTGATATAATAATGTACTTATATGTATTAAAAGGTGATGAATATACACTAATAGTATGCAAGTTGGTTATTTTAGTTTTCTACTTTTTTTTCTTGTCCCTTTTTTGTTTTAAGCAGATGTCTTTGTTTAAAAAACTTTATTCCAATTCATCTGCGCACGATTTTATCTTATCCTTTCATTCCCTAAGAAGATGGAGTAGTTGTGATCTGTGGCGGATATAGGTGGATGAGAAGATTTAAAGTATAAACCGACCTATGAATTTCATCTTCCATCTTTTTTTTAGTAATTTTGCCCAATCAACTCAATAACAAATAAATAATGGATGAATTAAACAATGGGGAACAAGGGCAATATGTCGAACCCGGGAAAAATGAGAAGAAAAATAATACACGAAAAATTGTAAAAAGAACTTTGATTACGGCAGGACTAGCTTTGGCTGTATACATGGTATACTCCATCGTTTATCTGTTTATTTCGCCCGACCGTAATATTCAGCAGATCTATCTGGTGCCAGAGGATGCAGCGTTTATCATTCAGTCATCTGCTCCGATAGAAGACTGGGAAAAGTTTAGTGGAAGCGAAACCTGGCAATGTCTGAGAAAAGCGAAATCATTTGAAGAAGTTGCGAAGAGCGTGGAAAAGCTTGACTCGGTTGTCAAAAGCAATAAAGTACTGTTATCACTGGTCGGTCAGCGGGATCTGCTTATCTCACTTCATAAGACCCGCGCTACCGATTGGGATTTTCTGCTTATAGTAGATATGCAGAAAGCTTCTAAAATGGATTTATTGAAGGATCAGGTCGAAACAGTGCTGGCAATGTCCGGCTTTACCGTCACTAATCGAATGCATAATGGAATTAACATTCTTGAAATGCGTGATCCGGATACCCGTGATGTCTTTTATACTGCTTTTGTGGATAATCACCTGGTAGGCTCTTATACTTCCGGCCTTGTTGAATCTGCCATCAACTCCCGTAATAAGCCTAAGATCGGACTTGACCAGTCTTTTATTGAAACGGAAAAATTAGTTTCCGGTAAAGGGCTTGTCAGGGTATTTATCAACTATGCCCGTATTCCTCAGTTTATGTCCATTTATCTGGGAGCGAGAAATGAATATGTCGATCTGTTCAGTAATTCTATGAATTTTGCGGGCCTTTACCTGAATATGGATAAGGACCGGATGGAAGTGAAAGGTTATACGTTGAAGAAAGATTCGGTGGATCCTTATATCACTGCCTTGCTGAATTCGGGAAAGCATAAAATGAAAGCTCACGAGATTTTGTCCGGGCGAACGGCTCTTTATACAAATATCGGCTTCGATAGTCCGGTAACTTTCGTGAAGGAACTAGAGAACGCTCTGTCTGTTCATGATAAACTGTTGTATGACTCTTATCAGAGTTCGCGGAAAAAGATAGAAAGCCTGTTTGGTATTTCTCTGGAAGAGAACTTCCTGAGCTGGATGTCCGGAGAGTTTGCCATAACGCAATCCGAACCGGGCTTATTAGGACATGATCCTGAAGTGATTCTGGCTATTCGGGCAAAAAGCATCAAAGACGCCCGTAAGAATATGGAGTTTATTGAAAAGAAGATCAAACGCCGGTCTCCGGTTAAGATAAAGTCTGTTAATTATAAGGACTTTGAAATCAATTATGTTGAAATGAAAGGTTTCTTCCGTCTGTTCTTCGGAAAGCTGTTTGATAAATTTGAGAAGCCATATTATACTTATGTGGATGATTATGTCGTTTTCAGCAATAAACCGGCTTCCTTGCTTTCCTTTGTAGAAGATTACGAACAGAAGAATTTACTGAAGAATAATGCAGGATTTAAGGATGCTTATTCGTATATGAAATCAAGTTCCACAATCTTCTTGTATACAGATATGCACAAGTTCTACTCACAATTGAAACCTATGATGAATCCCGCTACATGGAATGAAATACAATCGAATAAAGATATCTTGTATTCATTTCCTTACTGGACGATGCAGGTAATCGGAGATAACAACCAAGCTTCTCTGCAGTATGTGATGGATTACCGTCCGTACGAGCCGGAAGAGGTGGTGGCCGTTGTCAGCGATGAGGAAGATCAGGATATGGATGAAGAAGCTGTGACCGAAAAGGAGCAGATGAGTGAGTTAAAGCGTTTCTATATTGAGAAGTTTGAAGGAAATGTTCTGCGTGAGTTCTATCCGGAAGGAGCATTGAAAAGCGAAGCGGAAGTGAAAGGGGGAAAACGTCACGGACGTTACCGTGAATATCACGAAAATGGAAAGCTCAAGCTTCGTGGGAAATATTCAAATAATCAGCCTAAAGGCACATGGAAGTATTACACCGAAGAAGGTGAATTTGAACGGAAGGAGAAGTTTTAAATGAACTTCTCCTGATTGGATATATATCTTATTTAATATTTTCTTCTGTGCTGGGACAAGAAGTTATCTATAAAGCGGACGATATAAACGACAGCAACTCCGGCTATGACCAATACGATAATACGACTCAACATAGTTTTTGATTTTATATTTGACAGGCACAAAGATAAATAAGATATATGATATATGGGATATCGGGATAAGAAAAAATAATTCAACCCTAGAACAGGGTTCTGAATAGTACTTTTATAAATTGCTGATTTCTAGCTATAAAGAAAAATATGAATAAAAAAGTGTCGAAAAGTTTTTGAGTTCTCGCAAAAAGCACTACCTTTGCATCCGCAAATAAGGATGGTTCCGTAGCTCAGCTGGATAGAGCAACGCCCTTCTAAGGCGTGGGTCAAGCGTTCGAATCGCTTCGGAATCACAAAGCAAAACCGCAAAAGTTTTATAATCAACTATTTGCGGTTTTTATTTTATATCGTTTGCACAACATTTGCACAACTCAAATATTTATCATCCCTATACATCTGTTATTATACGTGTGTAATGACCGTGAAAAAATCTTCATGCTTATTTTATTTCCCTTTTTTATAGCATCGGAAAAATCGGAATTTTGAGAATTTATTTCATATGTGCGTAATGACTACGGAAAAATCTTTGTAGTGTGTTGTAGTTCCAAATAACGGTTATTTGGAGTTATAGATCATGAGGATTATCAAAACATATATTCCCCTTGCCGTAATCTTGCCATTTTTTCTTAAATTTACCCTTTGGATACTTTGCTGGTAAGCCCCCGATAAAGTACCCGTTGTCTTGTTACTTTCTTTGTTCAATCTTTGCTGATAAATGATTATATTCATTTTGAATGTCAACTATTCTCTGCTTTTTTCAGAAGTGTAAGAACTAAATTGGCATCAACTATTATTTTTCTCCCTGTTTGAATAATAGCTTTGTCAATCTTACCACTCATTTTAATTGATTGAGCTTTACTTAATGAACATTGGAGTAGATCCGCTAGCCCTTTATAGCCATATACATATTGGGGGCTTTCTACTTGTTTAACTTCTAATATAAGACTGACAATCAATATTTTTAAGTCTTCTACTGTTAAATCGATCAATCGGGTGTTGTCTGAAAATTTTCTTTCTATTCCAATCATAATATTATTTTTTAGGTTATGAATCAATATTTAGCAATTATTTTTCTTTTACATTGTCTAATTGAAATATGATAAATTTTGCAAAGAAATAAAATAAAGGTTGGTATATTCAAAGAGAGTAAAAATTTGTATAAGATAAATAATACTATCAAATAATCACAGTCTACTACTATTTAGATTTCATAGGTTCATTAATAGGCCTTTCATCTAAAATGCATACCGGGCAAATTCTAAGAGAATCGATTTTTTTATCAAGCGCCTCCATAATATCACTTTCTGTGAGTTTTCTTTTATGAGTGCCATGTGATGTATAAGTACAAAATTGATTACCAAATAGTCTAACTTCAACGGGTGTTGCTAAATGAGTGTGTTTATAATCACCGTTATTACCGAAATACGCAATAATAATTTTGCCATCAATCAATGCTTGGCAGGCATCTTTCTTGTTTAATATCATGAGATAACCTTATTATGTAGTAATATTGTTATTTTTGTCAGAGATTTTTTTAAGAATTTCTAAATCCTTATCGGTGTATAAATTAGATATTTGTGGCCTTACTTGACACAAGTATTTTCGTTTTCTATCGTTGTATTTTTCTGGTTGTGTAATAAAAGCCAATCTTGCTTGAAACATACAAGCACCAACAGTTAGGCGAATAGCGTTTTTACTTGTATTGGTTAACTCTAGTGATATGCATCCACAGTAGCCAGGTTCTAAAGATGAAGAGATATTTATGCCTAATCGTGCATATGAACTTCTCATACCGATTATTGCCATCATATTTTCAGGCAAACGGATATATTCTAGACTGGAAGCTAATACCGTTTGATTAGGATGCAGGATGAATGTATCTCCAAGTTGTCTCCGAGTTTCTTGAAAGAAATTATTAAGGTTTCCGATATGACCATTTTGGAATGAAGCATCAATATAAGGTTCTCTTCCTTGGATTGATACCAAAAAATCGCATCCTAATCTAAAATCAATAGACGTACTATTAATTTGTGATAGTTCTAGTAGTGGTCGTATAACTAATCTACCAATTTTTAGGTATTCTAATATTTTATTTTTTGATAAGTACATTAGACTATATTTTTTTAAAATTCTCCCAATCTCTTATTATTAAATAATTGTTTATTGATTTCTCAATTAAATTATTAATGATTTCATAAGTCTTATCAGGAAGAAGTTCTTCTTGCATTTTATTGCAAATTTTGATTTGTTCTGTATTATTCATCCATATGTCCCATCCCAATTTAAATAGAGAATGTATTTCTGATTCTTTTTGAATTTGAGTTGGAACTAAATTATAAAAATCTTCTTTCTGCAAATCTATATATCTTTTTTGTATTTGCAGTTTACCCATATATATATTTTTCGATTCTTCGATAATAGAATTTAGAACTGTATTGTAATTGTTAGACAAAAAATTATTAATCATTATTTCTCTTAATTCTAAGGAGGGATGTTCGTAATCATGTATGTTTTTTCTGTCTTCTGCAAGGTAGATTAAATAGTTTTCAATATGTTGTCCGACATATTGAGCGGCAAATATATCTGCAAAGTATTCTCTTATATGGAAATATATTTGTTCTATCTCTTTGTTATTCTTCGAATTAAAATCTGTGATAAAAGGAAATGATTGTTTTATTTCCGGTCGGGTAGTTATTTGTGTATGCCATTGATCATATAATCTGCTTACGATTGTTTCTGATATTTTATTTCTTTTATCAACGAAATGTCCCAACTCATGATACAAACATACGTTTGTTAAATAATCCCTATTTAGATATCGAGGCATTCTGATTTCTAATAATCTATATTGAAAGTCAATTCCAAACTTGTTTTTAATTGTATCATATATTATATTAAGACTATCACCAGAGATTAATATTGCATACGGACCGTCAGTTGTAACAATTATATATTTATCATAGTCTGACAGCCACTCTTTGGAGGCAATATTCAAACATTCTATCATTTCATATGGAATAATATTAACAGTGTTATTGTTGAGCAAATTTACACTTGAAATAAACCATTCCATAATATTCCTAGCCTCGTATTTTTCATCATCTGTCATTGAGGTAAAATCAAACTCTGATATTGCTTTGAATAAATCTTCCAGATTTTGATGAAATATTTGTTTTCTTGTATCAGAGTATTGGTTGTGCCTGGCTTTTGCCCAAGCCAATGACATTTGTGAACGGCTAAGATTGAGAAGTTGAATATTCATTATTGTTCAAAAACTGTTAAAATTTTTTTCAAGGAGGCTGTGTCTAAATGTTCTGAATCTATCTGATCTAATATATTTTCACCGTTTTTTTGTAAATAAACAGAGTAATCAAACATATCTCTATTTATGGTTCGTATATTATTAGAATCTTCTCTTAGCTTTTTAGCATCTGATACGATAATTTTTATATAAGTGTCTCTATACTTATCTCCTTGTGATATCGCAAGCCTTAGCAAAGTTTTAATAGCACTAAAATCAATATTATGTGTGATATAAGCTAAAAGCATATTTATTAAGTTTTGAAGTTAGTATTGGCAAAGATATAGATTCTTTTTTAGTAGAATAAATTATTTATATCATAATGATTATTTTTCATATAGATTTTACCTTTTAAAATACCTATTGGGTCTTAAAAGGCCTAATTTGCAATCTAGACTTTGCAAATAACTTAAATTATAACAATTATGTATATGCAGAAACAATTAAAAACTTCTATTTTGTCTAGGATGGTGAAGTCATTTTTAATACTTGTTTATTTTAATCTCCCGGCAACCGTATTGTTACCGGGGTGGCTTTGTTGATGGCGTCAACTTTCATGTATCATTTATTGATGTGAGTTGTAAACCATTTCATTTAGTACTGTACAATTGTCCTTACTTAGACCCGCATTAAAACTGGTACCAGATTCTACAGTTACCAGCCTGTCAATAACGCAAGTCTGGCAATACATTACGTTAACCGTTACTTTATCGTTGTTTTGTAGAATCTTTAGTAGTCTTTCGATAAACTGCTCTCCTTCTTCTATCCGTTCTTTGCTAGCGGGCTCTATTACCATTTCCATAGTTATATTTTATATTGATTGATTTCTGTTGTTATCGTTAAACACTTCATCCCAAATGCAAAAAGCAAGAAGGATGATACAAATAATTAGTGTAGCGTTCATAATTGATTAAACATCAAAGAACTGTTCTCCCTTTTTCCTGAATATCCTATAGCCAGTGTATAGGCATCCAAATACGATCAACATCTCCATCTCGTTATAATTTAATGGTTGTAACCTGTTGGTATATCGTTGAGGCTCTTATTATCTCTAATGGTGTGCCAGTTACTTCTATTGCTGTGTACTCTTCGTATTCGAATACATTATGCCTTATCCCTTCTGTCCCTAAAGACGTTGTAAAAGCCTCAACATGAATATTGTTATGAAACTTGTAAACCTTTGTTTCTGTCATAGTGTATATTTTATGATGGGGTAGCGTTTTACGATCCCATCCGGTTAATAATTCAGTGAAAGAGAAGCACCTATTTTCACAAACCAGTGCCTCAAATGATATATGCAGTAGAAAATTAGTCACCGCAATACGAACCACACCCGTAGCCCATTGAACGACTAATGCGATTTTGATACTCATTGTAAGAGATACCTTCTTTGCGTGCTGCTATTTCGCCTTTCATACGTTCCGCTTTGGCTTCCGCTTCTCTTCTGATCCGGTCGGCTTCGATTTGTGCACGAAGGAGAACCGAACTAATAGCGGCTTGCTCGTTTTCTTCACGTACCTTTGCTTCACGTGCTTTAGTCTCCGCTTCGATTGCCTGGCGTTCTTCGGCTACTCTAACCTCGAACTTTGCCATGCTCCAAGATTTGCGGAGTGCATTAGAGAATGTCGGGTACTTTGCACGAGCGTTAGTAAATAACTGGTGTGCTCTTCTCATTATCTTGCTTAAATCGTAACGTCTCATATTTTAATAATTATCGTTTAACTTTAATTTTATGATGCAAATATACGGTAAATGATAATTGCAACCAAATAAAAAGAGAATAAAATTATCATTAAACGCAAATTTAGCATACAATATTATCTTGAAATGATATTTTATTCTATATTTGCACTATGATAACAATTAACATTAAATGTATATGAAGCTAAGAATTAAAGAGGTTTGCCAAATGCGCAATACCACACAAAAGGAACTTGCAGAAAAATTGGGTGTTTCAGAGGTAACATTAAGCCGTGCATCAAATGGAAATACATCATTACCATTGCTTGAAAAAATTGCCGATGTGTTAGAGATTGATATAGCGGAACTATTTGCCTCATCTTCCGGTGGTATCATTGGAGTAATCCGCATTAGAGATACTAATTACAATATCAATAGTGTGGCAGACTTATCTAGGTTACTGGATAGAATAGAAAGCGGAGAAATTGTTTTGTAATATTAAAGCAGAATGAAGATAAATCTTTGGAAAGAGAGCGTACATCGTCAATTTTTAATTGATGATGTGTACCTATTTCAACATAGTTATTAATATTTATAGTTATAATAATATAGTTATTTATGTGGATGATATATTGGACGGTTCATTGGAAGATAGATAGGATGAACTTATTTAAGTGGATGATTTTTAACTTTTATTTATTATTGCATTTTTGAATAGATAAAGCTGTTCTTTATCTTTGCGATTATAAAACAGAAAGAGGACCCCACATCATCACGACGGAGAATCCTCTTGTTAATACTGATACAAAAATATGAATAAAAATCCGTTTATCCTAATCCCTTTACCTATATTGAGGGACTTGATTATAGAAAAGAATACTATCAACAGGATGTATTACATCGGAATATTCTATACTTCAAGAAAAATTGAGATTTCTGAATACAACGCTTTCAAAGATTTAGTTTATTGTATTTATAGAACGATAGAAGAACTCCCGGATTCCATACTCCAAGAATATAATAGAATGGATGAATTTCCATATGATGAGGATTATAATGGTTTCGGCAATGAGGAGTTTCTTCCTGAATTAGAGATTGAATATCTGAATGATTATAGTAAAGAGAATCCATCATTTTATGATCTGGTTTTAGAATGGTATAGAGTGCGCCAAACTTTTGCCATGCTGAATCTAAAAACAGATACTGTTAAATATACTCTTGATACAGTGAATAGATGTCGGAAGGTCTACAACTTTGAGGGATGCCCTTTTGTTTTATTGAATGCAACTGTAATGAGCAATATCTATAATGCAAGAGAGAATATGAACTCAGATGAGCGTGCTGTATGGGCTATGTACATGGGGATTTCATCAATAATTGGAGATAAGGACTTTGCACAGACAACATCAGATATGATTAAATGCAGAATGTTTGGTGCTAGGAATAAAGAGGAACTTGAACTGTTACTAAAAAATAGAGCATTGAAGAAAGTCTATGATAAATATACCACCAAACACCAATATAATAAACTCTTAAATATAATTCAAGATCGTAATATGATAACAGAAATTGATTTACATAGAAGGACTTATGTAAGTACCAAATTAAAGGATGTAGACGCTTTAGTTCAAGCTATATCCACAAAGGAAATAGAAACAAAGCGTAAAAAACAACGTGATGAAGCGAAGGCGAAAGCGAAGGCAAAATATTATTCTTTGCTTCAATCAGAGTCAATAACATTAAAAGTTGAATGAGTATGAATACAAATGAAATAGATAAGTTGAGCCTTGTAAAAGCTCATGCTTTGTTTGAGACTGGAGATATAGACCGTATCGAGGTGGGAACAATAAAAGGCCTATGCGATATACATCGTTATCTGTTCGACGGGTTGTATAAGTTTGCCGGACAGGTGCGCACATTGAATATAGCAAAGGGGAATTTTCGTTTTGCTAACTGCATGTATCTTGATGTGATGCTCCCGGTAATAGAAAAGATGCCGGAAACAACATTCGATGAGATCATAGCCAAATATGTTGAGATGAACATTGCTCATCCATTCATGGAAGGAAACGGTCGTACTATGCGTATTTGGCTTGATATGATTCTAAAGAAACGTCTTGGCATGGTGATTGATTGGCAGAACGTGGATAAAGTTCTCTATTTACAAGCAATGGAAAGAAGCCCTATTAATGATTTGGAACTACGGACATTGTTACATCAAGGTTTGACGGATCAAGTAGACGATAGGGAAGTTATATTCAAGGGTATTACGCAATCTTACTATTATGAGGGATACGAACCTGAATAACCAATTAAAAGAAGCTCAAAATAGAATAGTCATGAACCAGCTAGAGTTAATCAATCAGACGTTAGCCGAGCTTCAGGCACAGAAGATGGAGAATAAGCCACGTAATCCAATCGGGTTTATCAAGCCAAAGAAATAGCCTCATCTCCCCATAAAGCCCCTACTTAGCAATACACTTCGTAGGGGTTATCTATTTTTTGATTCCTGCTTTGATAGAGAGAAAATAAGTACCGTTATAGTTATCGTTGTTTTCTCGTAATGCCGGCAGAAAATAGTGACAAGTATAGTGGATCTTATTTTCTCATACACGTGTAATGACCCCAAAAAAATCTTTGTAGCAATTAAAAGCGAAAGCCGGAGAATATCCCTCCAGCTTTTTTACACGTGCGTAATGACTACGGAAAAATCTTCGAAAGCATATCAAATAATGTATTCTTCATTCAAGTGCTTTATAGCCTTTTTTATTGTTGAGGCGGATAATTTATACTTATTTGAAAGAAAAGTCCTGATTTCGGCTTCTTTTCGTCCTTCTGCAAGCATATCTCTATACTCATAGAACATATCAAGATACATTATATCATCTGCGCTCACTCCGTTTCTATTCATTGTAGCAAGTAGAAAGCGGCTTGATGCTAAAACCTCATATACTTTCATTTTTCTTTTTTATAGATTCGAAAAATCCGAATTTTATAAGCTGCCTAAGTTTTCAAGCACTTCAACCCGTTTTCCAACCGTATTTATCTCGGTAACGGAAACCACCGGATTAGGCATCATTTGAACGCCTTTAGCCACCGCCCTAGCAAGCATATCTTCTCCCATAGTTTGATTGCTTGATGCAGTGATGTTTATCGGCACTCCACCACCCATCTGGTTAAATGAGGATAGGATAGGAGCAAACAATTCTGTAGCTCTTGCTGTCATTACCGATTCTCCGTTACTTAATTGCGCCGGGATGCTATCACTCGTTCCGGTTCCCGGACCAGTGACTAGACCACCGGTTGCAAATTTGGCGGACTTGATCGACTTCATAGCGGTGCTCATGACAGCAGTAACAGCAGCGACAACCGTTCCGATAGCTGCAAGCATATCCACCCATGTTGCACTGGATCTAGTAGCTGTCTCAACCGCTTTTGCTATGGCTACCCCTTGCGCTATGGCAACTTCAGCAATCGCTAATAGTTTTGCGGCACGTGCCATTTCTTCATTAGTTTCTCCTGCTAATTCCAATAAAGAAGATATACCACCGATAAGACCACCAATCGCTTCCGCTTTCTGTGTTTCGATTTCTATCTCTTTATTTGCTAGTTCCTTTTCTGCATCAAGATAAGCATTTTTAAGCTCCAGCTTACGAAGATTGAAAGCTTCTATACTTTCCCCTTCCATTTGCTGAATCTTGTCTAATTCCTCCTTTCTCTGCTTTAACCTAATACGATAAACTTCCGCTTCATTATTGTACACTTTTGCAATCTCGGTTTCATAGCGAAGTTTCATTGCATCCTGTTGCTTTTTCAGTAAATCTGCATCATGTTGTTTTACCAAATCATCCATTTGTTTATTATACTTCGCACGTATAGCAAGCTTCATCTGTTCGGTAAGCTCGGTGTTTGACAGGTCTAAATCCCTTTGTGCAATTAGTTGCTGCATCTTTAATTGATATTCCTGTTCGCTTCCGGCTTTTACGGCATCAAGCTGAGTCTCAATTAACTTTTGTCGTCTTTCAATTTCAGCTTTATACTGTTCATTAGATAATTTGGCTAATTCCTTTTGCTGTTGTTGCTCTTTTAACTTTATTGTTTCTCGAATGCTATCTTTTGCTTTCGAAGTAAGATTCTTTTCATCAGTTAGTTTTTTCTTCAAATCTTCTATTTCTCTATCATAGCTAACCTTCAATTGTTCTCTCTGTCTTTCGGCATTATTTTGTATGAGTGCAATGAGGGTGTCTTGGGCTTTTCTATAAGCTTCTACCTCCTTTTTTCGTGCTTCTTTAGCGGCATTGGCACCTTCTTTACGAATAGCATTTAATTTATTTTGCTGTTCAGTTTGACGGGTGTATGAACTTTCTGATAGTTCTTGTAATGAATTGAACTGCTCCCTAAATTCTTTAAGATCGTCAATTGTACTTTCTGATAAACCCAATTTTCCTATTAATTCATCTGCAGTGATGCTCCCTTGTTTAATTTGTTCCATTAATTTACGAACTTCTTCATTCATTTCCTTGTACCCAAGAGTGTTCGCCAATCTTTTCTCTGCAATCTCTGTCTGCAGTTTTAAATCTTCCTGTTCCAACTCATATGCTTTTTGTGCAGCTTTCATTCTCTCGACTGTAGATAAAGTCGTATCATCAGAAACCTTTTTAAGTTTTTCTATTTCTGCACGATTGGCTGCTCTTTTCATAGAAAGCATAATTTCCTGTTTCTCAATTTGGCTTAAAACATCTTGTAATTCCCATGCCAATTTTGTTTCTCTCGCTATTTCATCCCCTATACCAGAGAATGCTTCTTTCGTGTCAGATAATGCCCCAGTAAAATCACCGGTGAACAATTTAACAATTGCTCCACCCAATTTAGCCAGGCGATCAATGATGACATTTACTGCTGCTCCTAAAGCGGCCATTGCTTTAGAGACAATTTCTACTCCTTTTTGTGTCTTAGTGAGATATGCAACCAATGATCCAAGTGCTACAACAATGGCGCCAATACCAGTAGATATGAGTGCTACCTTTAAAATCTTCATTGCTGTAGATAGAAGATTGGTAGAGACAGCAGCAGCCTTTTGGGTTCCAGAAAGTGTTTTGGCAGCAGATGCTCCTTCTAAATATCCATCTTTAATCTTCACAAATTCATTCTTTACATCAGATAAATATCCCTTCAAGCCAGAGAGGGCAGTTACTGAATTGTGAATTTCTTGTATGAAGGGAATATTTGCTTCTGCCGCTTTAGTAATTGCTTCAGTGTAATTTCCTACATTACGATAGAAACGCTGAGTTTCCTCTTCTGCGCCTTTCAATGAATCGGTAATCTCATTTATCCTGTTCTTTAAGTTCTGCCCCTTAGCCGCATTTCTTTCTGCTTCTGAAAGGCTATCGTATTCGGCTGTCAGATTGGATAACTGGGCACGAAGAGAAATCAAACTGCCTTCCTGTTCCTTCTCAATTTTTATATTGTTACGAACCTCTTTGGTCAGCGCTTGAACTACCTCCTTGGCTTCCATCATCTTTTTTTGTGTTTCTACAATTCTAGCATTGTATTCTTCTTGTGATATCTGCTTGTCTTTTAAGGCTTTTTTATATTCAGCCTCTTCTCGCCTTAAATTCTCTATAGCTATACGATATTGAGCAATATTTCGTATTGCATCATCATTTCTTACTGTAATCTTTAGTATCTGTTCATTCTCATTATTCATAATCTTTGTTCTTTTTCGGTTAATACTCCGTTACTTGCAAAAAATAAAGCCATAACAAGGGCTGGGAAAGTTTCGCTATCTCCTTTGATATTCAGATTGTCTAGGAGTAAAAGCATTTTTTTACGTATTTCGGAATCCGGCTCATGTTCGTTTATTAAATTCTCGATCATTGATAATGTTGATATAGTCTCCATCCGGTTATTCTGAATTAATTCTGTAACCCGTTTGCCTTCTGCTACCACTTTCTGAATAGTCGTTTTATACTCTTTGGCCATCTTGTCAAAAGCCAAAGCTAATTTCATGGCTTCTTTGTTGTTTAACAAATCTTTTTCTGTCATAATCATTTTATATTAAATCATTAAATTACAAATCTCCCAGATGCTCCAGAACTTCGTCTGGCATTTCCATATTTATAGCTTCCTCCATAGAAATGGAATGTCCCAAATATTCTTCTAAAAGCATTTTTCTAGTTTGATTGATTTGTTCGGTAATGTTCCGAACCTTTTCTACTGCATTCTCTGCCATATCACCATACTTTTAATAGTTTACATTCACATATGTCATTCTCTTTTGTTTTAATCTCAATAATAGCTAAATAACAGCCATATTGAGCTAAATAAACCGGTATATCCATCTCTAGGTCTCGCAACTCGATACTGTTGAGACGGATATACTCGGTCACTACCTTTGCATCATTGATTAGTCCTTTGTACGTCTGATAGTTATTTGCAATTAAGGTAGTCCATTCCAATCCTTTGAATATTCCTTTCGTACCGTCAAGTAACAGTATTCGGGAATTAGCCTTATTATATTCTAACTCTCCATCATCATTGTATGAATATAGGGGAATATAAGCAACTCCTCCTTTTGTGTCACAAGCGGAGAAGGGTAGGGTAATGGCATCACGTTCATAATCTATCGTGGCGTCATTGACCTGTATATTTCCATCGTAGTTTCCATTGACGGAATCGTCTTCTTTGTATCGGAATCTGTTATTTTGAGCAATATTGTTAAGAGTATATTCTAGGCTGCGTGGAGTTACGCTCTTGTAGGCCATAATCACACGATCCGTCCAGTCTACTGCCTTTGGCATATTATTTCTCAGGTTATCAAAAGGTATAAACTTGATTCCGTTTGCACCATCTGGTAAAGCAAACAGGCCGACCATTGAAGCAATAGCTTTGATAAAGTCTATTTGTTTGATGTCCGGAAGGTTGGGAACAACTGGATATTTTTCCCCGAATAATACTTCACCTCTATTTGAAATGGTTAGTGATAAATTGATATTTGCATAATCTCCTGCGACTAATATTTCAGGCTTGGAAGAAGGAAGAAAGCTTAAACATAGTATTTGCCCTTCATTTATCTCAAATTTATCAAGATTAACTTCGTATGTCAAATTTGTTTTTCCATTCACGATAGATATGCTTTTGGGCTGAAATGCTGCAATAATCTTATGCTCTTCATCTTCGAGGCGGACGCAAAGTAATGCCTTCTCTCTGTCATTCCCCGGAGTATCTGTAGATATAATTACAGTTCCTTTTAAAGTCACTTCCATGTCGTAGCTGACTTTATACCCTATTCCCGTAATATTTGTGCCTGTTATATTTGCAGACTCTCCATATTTACTTAATGTTGAATCTATATTCAATACAAGGTTCAGTCCTCTTTCACCGTTATAGCTATTGTCGTAATTGATAACATCCCCGGTGAACTTTATAGGATACTTGTCATATAATTCCTGAGAATCATTTCTCGTAAGGAGAGGAACGATCATTTTGTCTATGAAGGAAAGCTTATCGGCCGGGAAAGAAAATGTAACTCCACTTTCTTCTTGAATCTTATCTAATATCCACCTAACTGTAATTACCGGATGATACCAAACATTTGGATCACCGGAATTAAACCCATAGTCAATAAGAGGGAATTGTGCGGAATTGCTTCCTTTATTGTTCCACACTACCCAGTCTATACCCTCTACTGTTCCATGAGGAATATCAGTTAGTTTTTTATCGTCATTTACTATGCTGGCAAAGTTGGTAACATTTCCCCAGCTAAGAGCTATCTCTATTGATTCGCCTGTCTTAAGTAATACTACATTCGCATCTTTTATAATTTCAATGCCATTCCTTAATACCGATCCTTTATGTTTTAAATATGGATATCGGCTTGTTGAACTGGGAATGTGTGAGCATTCAATTAAAGCAAGATTCTTTGCTGTTTTCGGTAACTTGATTGTATAACTACTATTACTTACTATCTTGCTTATGTCCATAAGAAGATTGCTTTTATAGCTTAAGGTAATATCTGTTTTACCTAGGTCAGCTTTTACGCTATTTATGTATAATTCATCTTTTGTCATAAATAAATTCTGTTTATGCGGGTAGATCATCCGAGGCAGACCTACCCGGTATTAGTTTATACAATCTTTGTCAGTACGGAAATGAGTTTTTCCAGTTCTTCCCCTTCAATGGAAAAGCCGGGTTCCTCTCCGCTATCTTCCCTTACTTGTCTGGCCTCATCGCTTTCATCAATGGTGATAACTGCGAGATTGGCCGGTGTTTCGTCCGGGTTTATCCCTTGATGTATCGTGATTTTATCTACGAAGGATTCTGCTTTAAGATCAACTCCCGACTTAGGGAGTTCCTTATTCGCTAATTTAAGTAATTGAATGCCAAGTTTTCGAGCTTCTTCATAGTCAAGATGTACAGTATCTTCCTCTTCTATGATTTGACCGTTTACTGTTTTTGTGATAAGAACTTCGTTGTTATCGCCCCTTCTCACGTAAAGACATTTTTCACATTCTTTTCTTGCTCCAAAAAATACACTCTGTTTCATGATTTAAAATTTTGATTATTAGTAATTTATTTAATTAGAAAATATCCTTTTCATGTACTTAAATACTTTCTTCATAGCTCCTTTGCCGTCTCTGATGCACCATGCAGATACGCCAAACTGTGAATCTCTGGGATAATATTCATAGGAGTACCCGCTTTTTGTTTTCCCAAAATTGGATCGGAATACTTCAAAATATACTATTCCCTCCGGTGTGGTTCTTCGATAACAGTACATTCGGTTTTTTCTGTTTTTGAATACTAATTCGAAAGAATCACCGAACTTTTTAAACTCTGCCTTCAATGATGAAGGCTTGACCATTTCTAATCCTTTCATATTCTTTTCACGTTTGTAATATTTTCGATTTTCTCCGCAAAGATGAATATCTTATTATCCCACAAAAGAAAATGGCTTAAATCGCTTTATTTGGGCTGAATATATTTTTTTGCTCGTTTATCTCTTCCAGACTAAACTCTACTCTCGGATTCCGGTGGTCTATCCGTTTCTCCGCATGAATCTCAAAACATAGGCTGTCGTTTGTAATCGCCTCAACCATTTGCAAGCAATCAAGGATCGTTTTTAAGGCATTATCCAAGTCGAAGCGAATATTTTCATGCCAAACACGAATAAATAGCTTGAAACGACCGGAAATGCGCTTTCCTCGATATTTCTTGCATTGTAGGCAGAAAGATTTCTCATACTCCCTGATCCGGTCGTTTTTGATAATCCGTTTCTGGCCGTCTTTGCCCGGTACGGCTTGATAGTTATTCGCTTTCGCTATCACTTGCCCATATATTGTTTCTATTTCCATACTCAAACGTTATATGTTATTTGCCGGGAAGCTCCTATTTCTTTGGCATAAGCCATTATTTCACCAATATTCATACCTTTCTGCGTATGTCGTTCCCGAAGAAGAACGTCCGCCACGTCCCAGTTATCCAGTAGTCCTTCACATATCCGGCTAACTGTTACATCTATTCCGGAATTGCGTAATATTTCGGCTTTTTCTTCCCATTTTTCCAACATTCCACTATCCGGATATAAAACTACTCTTTTATCGGATAACGGCTTGAAAACGGCTGATTCCGTCCATTTGCATCCGTTACAGCCGCCTGTTGCTATCCATGTAATTTCGGGCATCAAAATAAAGCATATAAGGGCTGATTTCTCACTTTCAACAATTCCTATCCGGGATGAGGCTTTTATTAAATGGCAACCGAAGAATGTTTGCTGAAGATTAGCCTCATAGTTTTTGAGAAGTGTTTTCCCGGCAAACCAAATCTTATCCATCGGTCGAGTATCAGGAATATACTTTTGCGCCTTATCGCTCCACATCTCCGCCCGGTCTTGTTTCTTCATCCGTTTTCCCGTATTGGGATTATAGGCCATAACTTTTAGTTGGCATAATTTGCCTTTTTCGTTAATCTGTGGAAAGGTGGTAGATAATCCATTATTGTTTCTCCAGTGGCGAGACGTCTTGACATGATAGAGATCAAATACCCGGTTTGCCTCAACATCTCCGAACTCTTTAGACATAAACCGGAATAGATTGTTTCTGTCTCGGTGTGTGTCTGTTGCCAACAACGAAGAAGGCAGATAAGATACGGGAATTGCTTTGGGTGGTTCCGGCTGCTTCCATGTGGTAAACTCATTTCGTTTGTCGGCCGGGTGTGCCTTGAAATATTCCGAAGGTGTCAGATGATAGCCGCAACGCTCCCGGTTGCAACGGCCACATGATTCATCAATGGGAATATTTCTTTCATCAACATAGAGAGTAAATTCTTTCTTGTGTCCACACTGTGGGCAGGTGTGCCGGGTACTCATGCCGGCGTATTTTTGCAGGTGATATTTTGCTTCATTCATATATCAAAATTCATATAGTTTTCTTCTACCGTATTGCTTACCGTATTTTTACCGTAAAATCACCGTATACCGTATTAACCGTATTCACCCCCTTCTATAGAAGGGGTGATGAGTACGGTAGAAAAGTACGGTACGGTAACGGTTATTAAAATGGTAGCGTATCATTAACTTTTTCAATCTTTGGCAGGTAATAACAGCCCACCTGATTTTTGATAATATATCCATTCTCTACAGCTTTCTTTATATTCTTTTCGGAAGCGCTTTCTTTCACTCCAAGATGTAACATTAGTTTCTGCCTTAATTCCGAATAGGTTATAGTTGCCGGATATTGAGGCATGATACTTGATAAAATCTGTTGTAGCTTATCCGTTTTTGCTTCAATGGGTGTGTATTCAGCCTCAACGGGAAGCCCTTCCAAAACCATAAATGCAAAGTCCATCGGCCGCATATCTCTAGTTTTAGCCCATTTGCATAACGTTACATCCCCTTTAGCCTCTGCAAAAATCGCTGTTTCGCACTTCCGCAAAGCTTCCGATCCAAGATGTCCCCGGGCTTTTTCACTTCCTACATTGGCGTGAATGACTGTTAGAACGTGGCAATCATATTCCTTTGTAAATGCCATCAAATCATTAATTACAGATGTTGATTGCTCCGAACTGTTGGGATCGGCTATTAGATCACTAACTCCATCAAGAACGACAAAATCAGGATGATATAGATTCATGCACGCATAAAAGATTTTATGTCTTATTGGCGGCTGATACTCTCTCAACATGTGAATAATGATATTATCTGAATTGATGTTAGTTGGAAGCCCTGCAATGCGGTGTAGTCTCCGGCCAATCTTCGCCACGTGTCCCGGTGCTTGCTCCGTGTCAATCCAAAGTAGCTTTCCAGATCCGTTCGGGTTGTCTAATCCCATACAGCCGTTTTCATTCAGGAACGCTCCGGCAATACCAGAACATAGAAAACTCTTTCTTGCACCGGGTAAACCAATAACGAAAGAAAAATTTCCCCGGGTACATACAGGTAGGTTTCCTTTTGATACGAGCATTTGCGGATCGGGTATATTTTGTGATAAGTCCAGGCGGCTACATTGAATAGCATCCATTATATCGGGTGGAATCTCAATCACAGGCTTTTCAAATTCGCTAACAATCTGTTTTATTGCTTCACTCATTGCCATTAACCTCCCAATTAATAGACATTTGCCGTTTATCCGGCTCTAACCAGTATAATTTCCTATTATCGTCCAGACGAACGTCTTTAATGTTCCAGCCTTCATCATTACGGAGGGTAGAGATTACACGTCTGGCATCATTCGAATTTGTTTCAGCGTTGATTTCTTTTGCCGTTACTTTCCGGCCAGATAAGAAAATAGATCGTACCTGTTGAATTATTCGAGATGATTTACTATCTTTGCTCCTGTCGTGGAGGAGATTGGCGGTCGTGGAGGCTGCCTTTTTTTTTTCTTCCATAGCCAGCCCCTTTCTTATTTATTGAGAATTGCATCTATTTCAGACTTTTTATAGAATCTCCTTCCGCCAACTTCTGCCGGTATTAAATACCCAATTTTCGCCCATCTCCATAAAGTAGACCTATCTACATGAAATATACCTGCAACCTCGTCAGGTGTCAAATAGGATTCATTTTGCTTTGCTTCGATAGAAGATTCTAACTCTTCTTTAGTAGAACGAATCAGATGATTCGCAAATTGTATCAAATCATTTGCACCAACCGTTATAGATACATTGGCTCCGCTTTGAATAATTTCTTGAATACTCATAACTAATTACTTTTTAATTTGCCTTTCCCCGATAGGTAGCTACTGCTATCGGTTGTTTGACGTGAACAAAGTTATGAGTGGAAGAAGATGATGCAAAAAAAAGAGAGTGGTGTTTAGTGGTGCACCATTAAACACCACTAAACACCACTAAAAATGATTAAATATCGTGCTTTTATATATTCCAAAAGAAAGCCATTAAGGGATTTATCTCTTCATCTCTATCTTTTTTAGACATTTGATTATTGTATCCTGATTCAGCTCCAATACTAGGAAATTCCTTTATTATTTGGGTGTATGTAGGTTTAATTATAGCACCTGCTTTGATAGCAGCTTTTAATATTTTAGAGGCATGTGCCGCCTTCCCATCTCGAATTAGATCATGAAGTATCTTGAGGGTATTTTCCTTTCTCTTATTATCTCCTAATATCCATATATTCTTATTTGATGGCTGGCTTTTATTTATCGAGATATTAGCCTGATCGTTATTTGTTTTATCTAGTTGGGAAACTTCTTTTTGATCAACATTCGATTGATTTTTAAACCGATCATCCTTAAAATATTCATAGTTTCCAAAACACTTTTCATAATCACTGTCTATTTTAATAATGGGAGTTAAATCAATATCGAATAAAGCAAACTCTCTAAATACCCCAGAAATCAGGCAAAGTATATCCCTTTCTATGTAAGTGCTATCCCAACCAGCATTTTTTAATTCTCTTATATTTGCATAGCATAGATAAAGACGTGCATCTATATCCCGAGCTAGTAATCTAGCATATACAATTCTATCAACTGAAGGGATATTCAAAAGAGTTTTTTGTATGTATTCTGGCATCTCAACACTTGCATTATAAAATAGAGAAGATGCAATAACTTTTAATTCTTTCATTGCCTCTTTACATATTTTAGTTTCCAGGCTGCAACTACTATCAAATATAAATCTGGATAGAATAATCTTGCATCTATCCCCGATAGGATATTTATATCTATATAATAACGCATTAAGGCTTCTTTGTTTGCTTAAATATGTTTCAAAGCTATCCGCAGTTTTCATTTCAAGACTAAATTTTACTATCCATTTTATAACAATTATAGCATCATTATAAAACATCTTTGAGAACTTCCCGAAATATGAGTACGTAGGTGATTTGCTTAGTCTAAAACTCTCTTCTATAATTTCATCTACTCTATCGAAAAAAATATTCAGTTCTTTCATTCTCTAATTGTACATTATTTTAATATCTAAGTTTTATATCTATTCACACCGTATAGGCCTCACACCCAAAGGCCGCACACATTAGAATAAAACGCTCTTTTATCCCCATATTAGTGTATCGGTTTACCGCACTACTATTTTTCGCATGGAGTCCGGCAGCATATTTGTCAATTTGCACTTTATTCATCAAATCCACATGAGTTTTCCGAGCTAATTTGCTACTTGCTATTTCATAAATTGGCTTATACTCATTTGTACTCGATGATGGATTGAATATTGCTATTTTGCGGTCTATCCCATAATATTCCAGTAATTTCTTTATTTGATAATTATACCCTGTCTCTCCATTTCCATCCGGATAAAACGGCAATAATGCATTTTTTGAAAGTTCCCCTTTGTACTTCATTATGATATCATAAGCTATCCGAATTATAGGTGTTCTTATTTCGGTTCGTATAAGCCCATCCCTATGCGTTTTTTGAGGTAAATAATGAATGTAGGGTATTCCTTGTTCAATTCCGACATTATCAAAAGTAAAACGTCTAAAATCTCCGACACGACAACCAAAGCAACATTGTACAATAAATATATCTTTTACTCGCTGCAATGAATCCGGACAATCCTTTACTAAAATGGCATTAAATTCCGCTTTTGTAAGAAATACCGGCTCATCATATTGCTGCTTCATAATAGCCTCTTTTTCCTTTCCTATTTTCCGGAAGGGTGAAACCGGGATAATATCATTTCGTTCTAATTCAACCATAAAAGCCTGAATTAATAAAAGCTTTTCGGCTATTGTATTTTGGCTTCTTTCCTTTGAAGGTCTGTTTCTATTGTTCATATCAACATACAGACCGGGATATTTATCAGCCAAAGTATGTTCAATACGCAGGAACTCACGAAATTTGAGGATCATATCTTTATTAAATACTTCTACCGGTTCTCCATCAATATCATTAATAATGAAAAAACGGTTTAGTTCCCGTATTACTACATCATAGTGTTTCTTTCTGCCTGCACCTATAACGCCAGTATCTAACCAACCGTCTACGTAACGTTGGAACATTTCACATAATGATTCTTTTTGATCTGTGACATCATACTTTTCAGGATGGAGATGTTCATCTATTAACTTTTCAAGCTTATCGCTTGTCAAAGACTTATCTCCACCATATAGAGATAAAATTAACTTCTTCCTTTCACTTATAGACGCATTGAATAATGTTCTTTCCTCCAGTTTTATCAAGCTTTTGGCTTTATATTGCTCGTTCTTGGCATCCCAAAGTGTAGGAAGCACCATAAATTCGGACTTATGGAATAATTGTACATCTCTTCCATCAGACAGACGAAATCTAACATTGACTTCTTTGTCTTTTTTTCCTGTTCGGATGAATGCTTTTACGGTAGTCATATCATAATTATTGGTTGTGCAAATATACTAATATTGCACAACATCTCTGCAATATTGCACAACAAAATAAAATGATATACAACGTGTGTTTAAATAAGCATATTGATATTCAGTAGTTTTAAGTTGTATGATTAATTATGATATTTCAAAAATCGAATCGCTTCGGAATCACTGATGTAAACGTTGATTATTTAATAATAGTCAACGTTTTTCTTTTGTTTGGGGTACATCAATTTTATTGAATTCTGAGTGGTTTCATATTGCGATTATCCCCTATAAAACAGTAAATGTCCCCCTATGTCCCCCTTTGCTGTATACTATATTGATTTGATAAACAGGCAAATATTTGATTTAATTAAGAATATATTTATACCCCCTATTTTATAAAGCAACTCCCATTATTATTCCTACATTTGCATTCAGAGATTCGTCTCTTTAGTTGGGAAACATAAACCTTTTGTTCATGAAGCATTTACGACAAACTGTACTTTTTATATTGTTAGGATTCTTATTGACTGCTTGTCATCATACAGCCGACCGATTGTTATCTATCGAACAATTGATCAAGCTGAAACCGGACAGCGCTCTTTCTTTACTTCGCCAAATTCAGTATCCGGAGAAGCTGTCGGATTCAAATAGGGCTTTGTATGCATTGCTAATGACTCAGGTGATCAATCAGTCATCTGATGAGGAGCATAAAAGTGATTCACTTATATCTGTTGCAATTGATTATTATAAAGGAACCACGGACTCTGTTCATGCGGCACTGGCTTATTATAATGCCGGTCTGGTAGCAATGGATAATGAAGATTCGGAAGCTTCCCTGCATAATTTCCTAAAGACAATCGATTGGTTGGGAGAGAGTGATAACGATGAACTTCAGTTCATGGTCAGGTATAAAATGAGTCGTCTTTTCAACTTGCGACTGATTCCTGATGAGGAACTACGGTTGGGGAAGGCAGCGTTACCTTATGCCGAACGGACAGGCAACCCTTTGTATATCTGTGCACTGTTGCCGTATATCACTCACGGATTTATGCAGACAAATCAACTGGATAGCGCCTATAAATATTCTGTGCAAGCGATACAACTGGCTGAGAAAGAGAACTTGGTCCGGGCATTATCACATATTTATTCACAGCATGCCCATCTTTGCATGGCGATGAAGGACTATAAACAGGCGTTGATGTATCGCGATAAAGATTTGGCTATTCTATTTGAACTTTTCGGAGAGGAAAATGAATATATCTATGATCATTATATAAATAAGGCAAACACACTGACTGAACTGCATCAGTATGATTCTGCTTTCTACTACATTAATAAAGCGGTGGAAGATACAACAGATATACAATATACAACTCGAAAGTCTTTGGCTAAGGCTGAAATTTATGCTGCTACCGGGCAGATGGATTCGGCATATTATTATATGAACCGACATGCTGACTTGCGGGATAGGCTCATAGAGGAGAGAGATAAGGAAGGCTTACTGACTTTGCACCGGAATTATCACAATGATGAATTGAAAAAAGCTAATACCCGTCTCTGGCAACAGGCGGTAGAAAGGAAGCTGCAACTGTATGTTGTGACTATTGTTTGTTGCCTGGCGATTTTGTTAGGGGGGTGCATCTACTTCTTTTTATATAAAAGGAAACAACAGGAAGTATTGCGTCAGAAAGGACAGATTGCTCATCAGCAGGAGTTGTTGAAGTACCGTGAAATAGAAAAACTACAGGCAGAAAAAGACTTGTCGGAAGCTAAGGAAAGGGAAGCGCAGATTCGGGAGAAAGAGGCTTTACTAAAGGTTGAGTTCTTTAAGCGCCTGAATGAAACTTGTATTCCTGTGATTGAAAATCCGAAGACCCAGCAGAATATAATGCTCAAGAATGAGGACTGGAAAGTAATATTCAAGAATGCCAACAGTATCTTCCTGAATTTTACAGAACGTCTGAAGAATCAGTATCCTGCACTGAATGAGGAGGATTTGCGGTATTGCTGTATGGTGAAAATGCAGTTTTCGCAGACTGATATTGCTAAGATCATGCATCTGGAGAAAGATTCGGTGAAGAAAAGACTGAAAAGAATTCGTACCGAAAAGATGGGGATAGCGCAGGAAACGACATTGGAGGCTGTGCTTCGGGACTTTTAAATGATTAAGAATGAGAATGAAATAATTTGTTAAACCAAACATTAGAATTATGAAACAAACACTGAGTTTTCATAGTCCGATCATTGCTTCTACACAGAGCAAGGTGGATGTAGAAGCTTTTGAGAAGAGTACAGATGCTTTTGAAAAGGGAGAGCACTTACAGTCTTTTTATCTGTTGCTGGATTATATTGATCCGGAGTTACGCAGCAAATTTGGTAATGCGGAAGGAACGGAGTTTGCTGTGCCTCATGGTTCCATTATGGTCTATCTGAAGCTGGAGGGTGACCAACTGAATATTACAGCTCCGTTTTTGTTGCTGCCGGAAAAGGGAAGGATACCTTTGCTGCGGCAGGTGGCAGCTTTGAATCTGACAGAACTGACATTAGCATGTATCTCTTTGCAGAATGATAAGTTGTTCTTTGACTTTCATTGTCCGGTGGCTTTATGTAATCCTTACAAGATATACTATGTGCTTGAGGAAATTTGCCGGATAGGAGATAAATATGATGATGAATTTGTGACTAAGTTCAAGGCCGAGCGTATTTATGAACCCAAAATTACTCCATACGATGATGAAACGGTAGATAAGGTATACGAAGCTCTTCAGCAGACCTGCAAGGAATGTATGGACGCTGTAAAATACTTTGAGACAGAACGAAAGTATGGTTATGCCTGGAATATATTATCCAGTACGCTTCTTAAAATATGCTATTTTGTCTGTCCGCAGGGGCAACTGCTGAATGATCTTGATAAAGCGATTACAGATCACGGACGCGAGGATATGCCATTGCCGGAGATCGTATCCCGTACCAAATCTGTTGTCACACGCCTTCAGGAAATGACGAAGGAGCAACTGGCTGCCGATCTTTACTTTGTTGAAACTTTCATTTCGGACAGACGCCGTTCCGTACTGAAAAACATTCAGGATAACTTTGAAGATACATACGAGAAAGCTGGCTCGGCATTGGAATCAGGTGACTTCATCGTTTGCTGCTTGCTTATTATTAATAAGTTCTATGAATTGTACTATTATAATAATGTGCAGAATGATGTGAATGCGGTAGTTGCGAAAGCTATGAAGGCTACCTCTGCCATGTCATGGGAAGAAGCTGCTCCGATATTATATGAAGCGATGGACAATATCATGGAAGGAGAACTGGATGTAGATGATGACGAAGAAGGTGGTGACGAAGACGGAGAAATAATGGGCTTCGACATGTCACAACTACAACAGATGCAACAGGAAATGATGCAGCAGGCGATGCAGAATATCGATATGGAGCAAATACAGAAGATGCAGCAACTTGCTATGGAGAATATGCAAAAGATGATGGCCGGTATGTATGGCAACAATAACAATACGGAAGAGGACACTAACAAATAAAGAACAAGACTATGGAACAGAATATATACAATGCCATTTATAAAGTGAATCATGCCGGTGGCTGCGGCAGTTGTTTTTATCTGAAACAATATGATCTGTTTGTTACCAATTATCATGTAGTAGAGGGATTCCGTCAGGTAGCGATCCAGGATAATGATAAGAATTCGTTTCTGGCCAGGGTCGTTATGGTAAATTCCGTATTGGATATTGCTTTGCTGTCGGTGGAAGGGGATTTTTCTGCTCTTCCGGATATCCGGTTATCGGAGTTGAAAGAAGTCGCGATCGGACAGAAGATAAACGTGGCCGGCTATCCGTTTGGTATGCCGTTCACAGTGACTGAAGGTACGGTTTCTTCTCCCAGACAGCTGATTAACAACAGTTATTATATTCAGACAGATGCTGCGGTCAATCCGGGAAATAGCGGAGGTCCCATGTTCAATGAACGTGGTGAATTGATCGCCATTACCGCCAGTAAGATCACCGATGCGGATAATATGGGATTTGGTATCCCTGTGGATACACTGAAAAAGGTACTGGAGAATATAGAAAGTCTGGACCGCTCTGTTTTTAATGTGCAGTGTAATAGTTGCGATGAATTCATTTCCGAAGAAGATGAATATTGCCCTTGTTGCGGTGACAAGTTGCCGGAAGAAATCTTTAAAGAGAGGGGACTGACCGATCTGGCTGTATTCTGCGAAGAAGCCGTTGAAGCGATGGGAATCAATCCGGTATTGGCACGTGTGGGATACGAAGGCTGGAAATTCTATAAGGGAAGTTCGGAGATACGTATGTTTGTGTACGACCGTTCTTATTTGTTTGCCACCTCTCCGCTGAATATTCTGCCAAAAAAGAATCTGGAACCTGTGCTGACCTATTTACTTCAGACAGAGATTGCTCCTTATCGTTTCGGACTGGATGGAAATCAGATTTATCTTTCTTATCGTGTGCATATATCTGATATATTCTCCGATTATTCGGAAAATGTCAAGACGAATCTGACCCATCTGGCTTTCAAGGCAGATGATCTGGATAATTATCTGGTGGATACTTTTGGCTGTGAGTTTTCCGAATATGCTAATAAAAACGCTATCTGACCAATAACTAAACTATTTGAATATCACTCCTTTCGCTGAATCATTGAGGCGGAAGGAGTGTCTTTTTTCCTCCCTGTCGGACACTCGCAAATCTATTTTTACGAAGAATAACGAACGTTATATAGGTTTCAAAAAGCTCAAAAAAGGTAAAATGATGTTGCGATTCTCTGTTATTACTTATACTTTTGGACGATTAACAACTAAAAAACACAATAAAGTTATGAAGAAATTGATTTTTTTATTTGCATTTTGCCTTACTGTGACTAACATTTTCGCTCAAACTGACCCTAGCCAATTGAAAAAAGAAGGAAGCGACGCTTTTAATGCCAAGAACTATCCCGTAGCTTATGCTAAATTCAGCGAGTATCTGAAACAAACGAATAACCAGGATTCTGCAATCGCTTATTACTGTGGTATGGCTGCAGATGAAGTGAAAAAGTATGCAGAAGCTGTGACTTTCTTTGATATTGCTATTCAAAAGAAATTCAATATAGGTAATGCTTATGCCCGTAAAGCGCTGGCACTGGATGCTATGAAGAAGACTGACGAGTATGTTGCTACCTTGGAAGAAGGTCTGAAAGTAGACCCGGACAATAAAACAATGATTAAGAACTATGGTCTCCACTACCTGAAAGCAGGTATCGCTGCGCAGAAAGCCGGAAAAGCGGAAGAAGCAGAAGAATGCTTTAAGAAAGTGATTCCTTTGGATCATAAAACATATAAAACCAATGCTTTGTATAGCCTGGGCGTTTTATGCTATAACGACGGTGCGAATATCCTGAAAAAGGCTGCTCCTCTGGCAAACTCTGATGCAGATAAATATGCTGCAGAAAAGGAAAAGGCAGATGGCAGATTTAAAGAAGCTATAGGTTACTTGGAAGAAGCTACCAAAGTTTCTCCGGAAGATACAAAGTCTAAAACTATGCTTTCTCAAGTGCAGGCAGCTATGAAGTAAACTACCAATTCCAGATAGAAAGGGTTGCCGGGGAACATTTTGGCAACCCTTTTTTATTGCTTCTTTTTTTGAATGATCTACTTTTTGCGTACTTTTGCTTTTCCAAAAAGAAAGACTTTATGCAATTATATACAAGAGAAGAAACGATTCGGAAAATAAACCATTTAGGGCAATCCTGCCGGCCTTTTATTTTTATTATTAATTATTTGCAGGATGCATCTTATATTGAAGAAGTTGCCTCTGTTGACCCTTCTGAAGTAGTATATAACCTGAATGGGTTTACCAACCAATCTTCATCGAAGGATGTGCTTTCTTGTTTTGAAGAACCTGTCCACTGGAATTCTTATCCCGAATCTTTCGATAGTTACCGTCGGTCATTTGATATCGTTCAACGGAATATATTTGCCGGAAACAGCTTTCTGACCAATCTGACATGCCGCACGCCGATAGAGACGAACCTTAGTCTGAAAGATATTTTCTTCCGTTCAAAAGCAATGTATAAATTGTGGGTCAGGGATCAGTTCACAGTTTTCTCTCCCGAGATATTTGTCAGAATCCAACAGGGAAAAATCAGTTCTTATCCGATGAAAGGTACTCTTGACGCATCATTGCCTTCGGCTGTCCGGCAGCTGATGGATGATCCGAAAGAGGCTGCCGAACATGCTACTATCGTAGATTTGATCCGCAATGATTTAAGCATAGTGGCCGATCGGGTATCTGTGTCCCGATACAGGTATATTGATAAGTTGCAGACGAATCGCGGAACTATTCTTCAGACGAGTTCTGAAATACAGGGAACCTTGCCGGATAATTATCGGGAAAATCTGGGACACATTCTTTTCAAACTCTTGCCTGCCGGTTCTATCACCGGTGCTCCCAAGAAAAAGACGATGCAGATTATCAGTGAAGCCGAGACGTATGAGAGAGGATTCTATACGGGTGTGATGGGGTATTTCGACGGAAGTAGCCTTGATAGTGCCGTTATGATACGTTTTGTGGAGCAGGAAGGCGACAGAATGTATTTTAAGAGCGGAGGCGGAATAACCTGCCGTAGTGAAGTGGAAAGTGAATATCATGAAATGAAACAAAAAGTATATGTGCCAATTTATTGAAACGATTCGCATAGAAGACGGACAGGTTTATAATCTGTCGTATCACACAGCGCGCATGAACCGGACTCGTGCCGCCTTTTGGAAAGAAGCGGCTCCCATTGATTTGTCCGGCTTTATATCTCCTCCGTCTCTGTCCGGTATCTGGAAGTGCCGGATTGTGTACGGTAAGGAAATCAAAGAGGTCGGATACACTCCTTATCAAATGAGAATGGTTTCTTCCTTGCGTCCGGTTGCTTCGGACACTATTGATTATAGTTACAAGAGTACCAATCGGGAAGAATTGAATGATCTGTTTGCCCGGAGAGGGAAGGCAGACGATATTCTGATAGTGAAAGACGGATATCTGACTGATACCTCCATTGCCAACATAGCGCTGTATGACGGACATACATGGTATACTCCGGCTCATCCCTTGCTTCAGGGGACGAAGCGTGCGGAACTGTTGGATAATCGGTTCATAGTGGAGAAAGATATCCGGCAGGCGCAATTGGGCGATTACTCCCATATCATGTTGTTCAATGCGATGATAGACTGGAAACGGCTCATCATACCTGTCAATGAAAAATATTTTATTCTATAACTAAAATTAACGGAAATATATACAGAACCGTTGAACAAAGCCTCTTTTTAATCTGTTATATTTATGTGTTTTTCATAGTATTAGATAAAGATTAATTAAAAGAGATTGTACTTCACTTGTGAAAGCTTAGAGTACATCAGAAGCAGAAGAGTCTGTTTTTTTGATAAATGTGTTAGAGCATCGGTTTTACCAGGCCGATGCTTTTTTTATGTCCTTTTGTTGCGTTTTGTAGTTTATATGAAATAAAATTTGTACGTTTGTAGGGTAATAATAGAAAATGATGAAGATGAACATACCCGTTATCTTTCAGTTTTTAAAAGATCTTTCTGCGAATAATAATCGTGAGTGGTTCAATGAGCATCGGTCAGAATATGAAGTAGCCCGTGCCGAGTTTGATAACTTTCTGGCAACAGTAATCGCCCGCATTTCTTTGTTCGATGAAACAATCCGGGGAATCCAGCCCAAAGATTGTACCTATCGTATTTATCGGGATACCCGCTTCTCTGCGGATAAGACACCCTATAAGATACATTTTGGCGGTTATATCAATGCCAAAGGCAAGAAGTCCGATCATTGCGGATACTATGTGCATCTGCAGCCTGACGGAAGTATGCTTGCCGGAGGAAGCTTGTGTTTGCCTCCCAATGTACTGAAAGCTGTCCGCCAAGCCATTTATGACAATGTGGAAGAGTATATCTCCATTGTAGAAGACCCCGAATTCAAAAAATATTTTCCTGTAGTGGGAGAGGACTTCATGAAAACAGCTCCCAAGGGATTCCCGAAAGATTTTAAATATATTGATTATCTGAAGTGCAGACAGTTTGTCTGTTCTTATCTTGTTCCCGATGATTTTTTCACTCGGGCAGACACGATGGAGCAGATAGAGAAAGCATTCCGACAGTTCAAGAGATTTGCCGATTTCATCAATTACACAATTGATGATTTTGAATAAAATAATACCTAAAAATAATACCTAAAAATATAAACTTAAAAATTAAACTCATATGGTAGTAGATACTTTAGAAAATCTGGAAAAATACGCGTCTTTGAATCCTTTGTTTGCACAAGCTATTGAGTTCTTGAAATCTCATGACCTCCAAGCCATGGAAATAGGCAAGACTGAACTGAAAGGAAAAGATCTGCTAGTGAATATCGCACAGACAAAGCCTAAGACTAAGGAAGAGGCGAAATTGGAAACGCATAATGAATTTATTGATATTCAGATCCCATTGTCGGGAACAGAAGTGATGGGGTATACTGCTGCCAAAGATTGTGTGCCTGCCGACGCTCCTTATAATGTCGAAAAAGATATTACTTTCTTCGAAGGACTGGCAGAGACATATGTAGCTGTGAAACCGGGAATGTTTGCCATCTTCTTCCCGCAAGACGGACATGCTCCCGGCATTACTCCTGATGGAGTGAAGAAAGTGATCGTAAAAGTAAAAGCATAAACCTAATTCAATTCTGATATGAAAGAGACACTCAACATTATCAAAAACGATCCCTGGCTGGAACCTTTCGCAGATGCCATTACCGGTCGTCACCAGTATGCACTGAACAAGGAAGCCGAGTTGACCAATAAAGGAAAACAAACTCTTTCGGACTTTGCATCAGGCTATCTTTATTTTGGTCTGCACCGTACTCCCAAAGGATGGACGTTCCGCGAATGGGCACCGAATGCTACTCATATTTATATGGTAGGTACATTCAACAACTGGGAAGAGAAAGCTGCTTATAAGCTGAAAAAACTGAAAAACGGTAATTGGGAAATCAATCTTCCGGCAGATGCCATTCAGCACGGAGACTTATATAAGTTGAATGTGTATTGGGATGGCGGACAAGGTGAACGCATTCCTGCATGGGCTACACGTGTGGTGCAGGACGAGCAGACCAAGATATTCAGCGCACAAGTCTGGGCACCGGAAAAGCCATATAAATTCAAGAAAAAGACATTTAAGCCTACTACGAATCCTTTGTTGATCTATGAATGTCATATTGGAATGGCACAACAGGAGGAAAAAGTAGGCACATACAATGAATTCCGCGAAAAAACACTTCCACGCATAGCACAGGAAGGCTATAACTGTATTCAGATTATGGCCATTCAGGAGCATCCTTATTATGGTAGTTTTGGCTATCATGTATCCAGTTTCTTTGCTGCTTCCTCCCGCTTTGGTACGCCTGACGAACTGAAAGCGCTGATTGATGCTGCTCATGAGATGGGGATTGCCGTTATTATGGATATTGTCCATTCTCATGCGGTGAAAAACGAAGTGGAAGGTTTGGGCAACTTTGCCGGTGATCCGAACCAGTATTTCTATCCGGCTCCTCGTCGTGAGCATCCGGCATGGGATTCACTATGCTTTGATTATGGTAAAAATGAAGTGATCCATTTCTTATTGTCCAACTGTAAATACTGGCTGGAAGAATATAAGTTTGACGGATTCCGTTTTGACGGTGTGACCTCTATGTTGTATTATAGCCACGGGTTGGGAGAAGCATTCTGTAATTATGGAGATTACTTCAATGGTCATCAGGACGGCAATGCCATTTGCTACCTGACATTGGCGAATGAGTTGATTCATCAGGTCAATCCGAAGGCTATCTCTATTGCTGAAGAAGTTTCCGGTATGCCGGGACTTGCGGCCAA
Organism: Bacteroides sp. MSK.20.82; assembly: GCF_019052485.1. Taxonomy (NCBI): domain Bacteria; kingdom Pseudomonadati; phylum Bacteroidota; class Bacteroidia; order Bacteroidales; family Bacteroidaceae; genus Bacteroides; species Bacteroides sp. MSK.20.82. Next base: position 185,955 of record NZ_JAHQUN010000004.1, on the reverse strand, counting down.
AGTAGAAGATGGCGGTTACGGATTTGATTACCGTATGGCTATGAACATCCCTGATTACTGGATCAAGACTATCAAGGAAAAGATTGACGAGGACTGGAAGCCTTCCAGTATGTTCTGGGAAGTAACCAACCGTCGACAGGATGAAAAGACGATCTCTTATGCGGAAAGTCATGATCAGGCATTGGTAGGAGACAAGACTATTATTTTCCGTCTGATTGATGCAGATATGTATTGGCATATGCAGAAAGGCGATGAGAATTATGTAGTCAATCGCGGAATCGCTTTACATAAGATGATCCGCTTGCTGACATCTTCGACGATCAATGGCGGTTATCTGAACTTTATGGGTAATGAGTTCGGGCATCCCGAATGGATCGATTTTCCGCGTGAAGGTAATGGATGGTCTTGTAAATATGCCCGTCGTCAGTGGGATCTGGTAGATAACAAGAATCTGGCTTATCACTATATGGGGGACTTTGATGCTGAGATGCTGAAAGTGATCAAGAGTGTGAAAGATTTCCAGGCGACTCCGGTTCAGGAGATCTGGCATAATGATGGTGATCAGGTATTGGCTTATGGACGTAAGGATCTGATATTTGTATTTAACTTCAATCCGAAACAGTCTTTTGTAGATTATGGTTTCCTCGTTAGTCCGGGAGCTTATGAAGTAATCTTGAATACGGATAATGTTGCATTTGGCGGAAATGGTCTTGCAGATGATTCAGTAGTTCATTTCACGATTGCCGATCCGTTGTATAAGAAGGAAAAGAAAGAGTGGCTGAAACTCTATATTCCTGCACGTACAGCTGTTGTTTTGAGAAAGAAGAAATAACTCAGGGAATAAAAAATAAGAAAGCCCTTGCCGAGCATTTAATGTTTGGCAAGGGCTTTTTTTATAAGAATGTTCCCGGACCGAGAATGTCGTACATATAACTGACATTGCGGGTTTTTAACAACATTCCTTGCGGGGAATAAAAGAGCTGGTATTTGATATCTACATTATCTTGTCCTACCTTAATGACGATGATTGCCTGCCATTTAGGAAACTCCACCATGGTTACATCATTTACTACCCAACTGGCATAAGGACCGGATACAAAGGCATTGTATACGGTAGGTGTCACCCGGTCGAGACTGACAAGGTCCGTCTGTGTCATTTGCCATTGAGCCTGCGTATTGAACCAGACGTTTTTAGTGAATCCATTCATGACAAAGTTAGCGCAATAATAGCCATCATCCTGCGACCATGCTATACCGTTGGCTTTGGGGTACATCTTTTTGAAGGCAGCCTGTATATTGCCGGGAGGTAAGATTGCGAAGGCAGATACAGACAATAATAATATGACTGCCAAAAAACTAATTTTCTTCATAAGGTTCTGGTTTAGGAAATTATTTATCTAACTAAACAGCCTTTGAGAATTTTTGTTTTCAGTTGGGGGGAATAAATCAGTAGTATCTCCATTGGGGCTGCCTAAAAAGTCAATAGTATCATCAATTCCCCTCCCTTCGGGAAGGAGGAGAGTTAAGATACTATTGATTTATCATTTGCCTTCAATCGGAGCAGATCAGAATGTAATCTTCAGAATCTTCCCATTATAGGCCCCAACGGAAACCTCAGTGGCTTTATAAGGCAATAAACAGATTTCCTCTTTGGCACCGGTCAATAAGTCTGTAGCCTGATATTTTTCCATTTGTGGTATCTGTAAGAAATCAAACGCGTGAGAAGGTACGTTGATTGCTACATCAACCAGTTGGCTATCGAAATTGACGATGATGAACAGCAATTCATTCTTATACTTTCGCATAAAAGTATATTGCTTATGTTCGTCGAAACGCCATCCGTTTTTATTGGCGTACATCAGGTCGAAGAATACTCCTTTGGCGATGGATGTCTCTTCATTACATAGCGTAAGTACTCTTTGGTAAATGCTGTACAGGCGTTTATGCTCTTCGGTCAGCATTTTGCCGTCAAACTTACCGCCATTGCGCCAGCGACGAATAGTATCCACGCTCCAGTAATCGAATATCGTAGTCCGTCCGTCTCTTCCGCTGAAACCTTCGCTGTCCATTCCCAGTTCTCCAAACTCCTGACCAAAATAAATCATCATAGGATTGGTGTTCATACAAGCAGAAACGATCAGAGCAGGGATTCCTTTACGTGGATCTCCTGCAAAGAAATCGGAAGCGATGCGCTGTTCGTCATGGTTTTCCAGGAAGTTCAGCATTTGTTTTTCTATTCCGTTCAGACTTTGCCAACAGTGGGTGATGGATGCCGCGGATTCGTAGCCGCAAGCTACATTGCGGAGTGTATCGTATAAACCGACCTTATCATATAGATAGTCAAATTTCCCACGGAAGAGGTAATTGCGGTATTCGTTGGGATTATAGACCTCGGCAATGAAAAGGATTTCCGGATGTGCTTCCTTTACTTGTGGAATAGCCCATTCCCAAAATTCTACAGGAACCATTTCCGCCATATCGCAGCGGAAACCGTCGATACCTTTTGAGGCCCAGAATAAAAGAATGTCCAGCATCTTTATCCAGGTATCCGGAGTCGGGGAGAAATGGCAAGTGCCGCCATTCAGATAATCTACTCCATAGTTCAGCTTGATGGTTTCGTACCAGTCGTTGATGTTCGGTGTAGCGTCAAAACGGTTGTTACCTGTCGCTTTGGCCGGATATTCATGGTAAGGCTCTGCTGCACCTTCTTTCATATCGAACTGGGCACGCAACTCGGATTGCGGTATATAGTAGAAATTGTTGTACGGGCTGAAAGCGTAGTTCGGGTCATCGTTTGCTCCCAGTTCGGTAGTGCCGTCCGGTTGTGCATCCGAGTGATACTGGCGTGCTACATGGTTGGGGACAAAATCTATAATAACTTTCAGTCCGGAACGGTGAGTGCGATGTACCAGATTCTCGAACTCCTTCATTCGTTCCGGCACATCGGTTGCCAAGTCCGGATCTACATCATAATAATCCTTGATGGCGTAGGGAGAGCCCGCTTTGCCTTTCACGATGGCGGGGTGGTCGGGACGTATGTTGAAGCGACGGTAATCCGTCTCCGTTGCATGCTCGATAATGCCTGTATACCAGATATGGGTAGCACCCAGTTTCCTGATTTCTCCAAGTGCCTTGAGGGTGAAGTCGGCCATTTTACCACATCCGTTGGCGGTAATGTCTCCATTATAGACACAATGGTTGTTATTGTTTCCGAACAGGCGTGTAAACACCTGATAGATAATCATTTTATTTTCGTTGTTCATATAGAGTAGATTTTATTTCATATTATAAATATTTTCGGGAAAAGTAAGGAGTTACTTCCATATTTTCCCTTTTTCCGCCAGTGTCTGGTCAAGTAAGTCATTGGCTATCTTATAACCTTGCTCGAAGATTTCTTCTGCTTTTTCCAGTTCGGTGTTGCTGTATCCATAGAGGTTGTATGGCTCGATCAGCAAGTCACATTTTTCTCTTTCGGGGAAAGTATTGGCACGGAACATAAAGTGGAAGGAGCGCATGGCAATGCTTACGATATTCATTTTATAGTCTTGCGCCATGATGGGACTTACGTTGACGGCTACCACCTTGTCGCATATTCTGCGAAGGGTGGAGACCGGAAGGTTCATCATTAATCCGCCATCTACGTAATTGGTTCCGTCGATATTGACCGGAGCAAACATGACAGGCATACAGCAGGAAGCAGCCACACGTTCGGCTATGGAGCCACGGTGGAAATGAACCATACGTCCGTGGTCCAGATCGGTAGCCGTGATGATTAAGGGGATTTGCAACTCTTCCAGATTCTTGGCCTTCAGATTGGTATGGAGAAAGTCAATAAATTCGCAGAGATCAAATAGTCCTTTCTTGGGGATGACTAACTTTGTCAGGTCCTGAAACTTATGGCCGGAGAAGTATTCAATCACTTGGTGAGGTTCATTTCCGTCGGCATAAAAAACTCCGGCAAGCGCACCGGCACTTACTCCGGAGATAATGTCCGGTTTGATATCATGCTCCAGCAGAGCCTGCATCACCCCCAAATGCGCAAATCCTTTAATAAATCCTCCGCTTAAAGCATAGCCTATCTGATATTTACGGCTATTCCAGTTATTTGTGAATACCTCCATGAGTTACTTTCTTTTTTTAGTTCGCCACGAATTTAGTGAATTTATTGAAAGTAGGAGGAATATAATGGATAGTTTTTTTGAATTGTATACAATCCTCTGAAAGCTATCCATATTTGGGGCTGATGCTGCTAGAATCCGAAATCGTCTATCTCAACTTTATGTTCTTCTGATTCTTTGAAAGGTTTCGCTTCTTTCTGCACAGGGTTTCCTTCGATATATACGGCACGGAACGGGCGGGCAGGGCAGACGTATTCGCAGCCGCCACATCCGACACAGATCTCTGTATTGACGTGGGGAAGAGTCAGTCCGTCTTTGTAGGGTACCATAGCAATGGCTTGCGTAGGACAATGCTCTGAACAGGCTCCGCAACTGGTTCCGTCAGTGAGGACAATGCAATTTTCTTCTATAAAGACGACATAGCCCATCTGAGTGAGATGTTTCTGTTCTACCGTCAACGGAGGGATGGCACCGTTGGGACAGACATCGCTGCATACGGTACAGTCGAAATTACAGAATCCTTTTTCGAAACTGACCGTTGGCTGCATCACACCTCCCAGACCGTATTCCATGAAAGCGGGTTTCAGTACATGCGACGGGCATTTGCTGACACAAAGATGGCATGATGTACAATGTTGCTGGAAACGCTTCTGGCTGACAGATCCCGGAGGAGTAATCGGATTTTCTTTTTTGTATGCCTTTTTGCCTTCCATCGTCGCAATGGATTCTTGCGCCTTTGTAAGAAGCGTGGGAGCTGCTCCGGCAGTAGCCAGTCCGGCAAGCAGAAAACGACGTTTGGAAGAATCTGCAGCAACGGAAGATGATTCTGTTGCCACCGGTTGTTTTTCTGTAGCGGAAGAACGTTGTTGTCCCTTTGAAGCAGGGGCGTAAACCAGCGCTTTCTGTTTGCAGGCACCGAGACAGTCGAAACAGTCTACACAGCGGCTATAGTCAATAGCGTGTTCTTTGCTGTGGATGCAGGCAGCTTTGCATTTGGTAGCGCAAAGTCCGCAACCATTACATTTTGCGGTATCGATACGGACTTTGAACAAAGAGTAACGGCTCAAAAATCCTAATACCGTACCTACCGGACAAATGGTATTACACCACGTGCGTCCATGTTTCCATGCTAATATAAGAATGGCGGCAAAGGTCAGTATCGCTATAAGAAGGGAAGAAAGGCTTAATACCGAGGTGTCTACCTGATAAAACGTGTAGTTGTCGAATCTGGAAAATACGGATTCCAGCAGGTTGTTTCCCAGCATATACACCGGTTTGAAGATATGTACTACAATGCGTCCGTATGCGCTATACGGGTCCAGCAATCCCAATACCACTGAGAAGCCGCATACGGAGGCAATTACAGTCACTCCGAGCACGGTCCATCTCAGCATATTCTTTGCAGGACTGTACCGATATCTTTTTTTCTTCTTTCCCACAGACTTTGAAATGCGTGCTATAACATCCTGCCATATTCCCATCGGACAGATGGTAGAGCAATAGATACGTCCGAACAACAGGGTTAACGCAATCAGCACAATCAGTATGCCTATGCTGAGAGATAGCACGGCAGGGACAAACTGTATATGTGCCAATCGATGAAAACTGTTCGGCAGAATATTAGCAAAATCGAGAAAATAAAAAGTAATCAGTGCAAAAAGGACGACTGATATTCCGATACGTATCTTTCTTAACATGGTGGTTTACATCTTAATTCGCTTGACATTCAGTTTGTCGATGTCCATCGTTCCTACTTTCAGTGCTTCTCCTTTGGCAAGGTGACCTACGGTGTCCAGCGGCATTTCGCGTATCTGATTGAAGAATTTGGCTGCGGCTGTATCTACGGCTACAATATCCGGTGAAATAAAGAGACCTTTTGCCAGCACCACGTCCGAAGCGGAACGACCTCGCGGTCCGTTGGTCTTCATGATACGGTAGGCGTCTACGACGTTAAGCACTGCTTTCTTTTCCAGTGTGCAGATGTCCGCAATGCATTGCTGCAAGTCATTCTGGTGGAAAAAGCCGCGGTCCCAGACGATACCCATATGGTTTTTCATGGAGATAGTCAGGTTGGCGCCTCCGTGATTCTTCAGGATAGGGACGTTAATCCATACATCACAATTCAGGATGGCTTCATGTATTTTCGCCTTCTTCATCTTTTGTCCCTTTGGCAGATCAACGGGTTTGTAGTAAGATTCCAGGTGGGCCGGCATAACTTTGGCTCCGGCTTCTTTCGCGGCCGCTTCGATACCGCTGTTTTTGTAGCACTTCTGCCAATCGTCGCAGGTATGGTCGAATACGGTGACCTCTTTGGCTCCGGCGGCAAAACATTGTTTGATGATTTCCGTGATCAGTTTCGGATTCGTGTTTCCTGCCAGTTCGGGTACTTTATCCCATCCGATATTGGGCTTTACCACTACTTTCTGTCCGGGTTTGATGAATTGCTTCATACCGCCCAGCTCGCTGATAGCACGACGGAACATGGCTTCCGGTTCACCGCCCATGACGGCCACCAGGTCCGGTTTGTCACCATTTGCTTTATTGATTGTCTGAGTCAGTATTTCCATCGCCTCTGAACGCTGTATAGTCATGGCGGCACCAGTAATAGCTACTGTCTTAAAAAAATCCCTTCTGTCCATCTTTCTTTTTTAGTTTAGAGTTTTGCAATTGCCTTTAGCAGGGCGTATCCGCCAAACCATTGAATGAGCATACCCGGAATGCCGATACGGAAGTCTTGTACTGCGATATAGAAATCTCCCTCGATCATCCATTCAAAAGCGGTTCCTATGAGTTGATAGGAGAGAATTACTCCAAGGACGGCTAACAAAGAAACGGTTTTCACGGTACGCGCAGCAAGGGCGGAAGCACCGGCAAGCAAGGTTGATTTTATCAGTATAATCGGGAGAACGGCTTCGGATGGCATGGCAAACAAGACATGATTGATGACAGGAGAAAGAACAGCTGTCAGCAATCCTACCCGAAAGCCGTATTTATAAGCGGCAATTAAGGTAAAAAAGTAAATTGGTAATAAAGTCGGTCCACCGTAAGGAACGAGGTGGCACAGTTGTGGAAGTGCGATGTTGCCTGCTACGAATAACAGGGCGAACAGGTAAGTTTTCACATTGCTGTAATTCAGCGAATAGAGTTTGGCGGATGTTTCCATTTTCATTGATGACTTTAATGTTTAGATTGATGATATCTTAAAGATTAGACTATTCTCGTTTGAAAAAGTTTAATCGGTCTCATAATTTCTTGGCCGGTCAAATCATGATTGGGCTTTGATGTTTACAAAAGTAGTACAAATTTTCAATGAAACGTATTATTTTATCGCTTTTTGTTTATTCATTGAAGTGCGTGAACCGGAACAGTGGATTTCTCCTTCCGGTGACAATGAAAAAAATGTATGATTTATGAATCATCGGTGTTTGTGTTTATAATAAACTTTGTGATAGTTTTAGTAAAACGGTATCTGAGTTTATTATAAACGATGTAATCCCGTTTATGGCTTTCTGTGCTGAAATTTGGCAACAAAAAAGGCTGCGATTTCCATTGGAAGTCGCAGCCTTCAGCTTGTATACTGATGACTCATATCTTATTTGTTATAGGGAAATAGATATGTCTTGTTGTAATATTGTACTTTCCTTACGGACTGATCAATCTTGACTGTATGTTACCGTTCATGTGATACATTACAGCAGGTATGTTGAAAGACAGACTTCTTTTCATTGGTTACGGTTTTATAGGTTTATTATTGTTCTGCTTACAAATATACAACATTAAAAGGGCTTTGTCAAGTCCTGACAGAAATAACCCGTTAAACTCTGAGAAAGTATCCTGTTTAGAAATTAATATCGGATACGTTTTTCTTGCATTCTTCAAGTCTTTCCAGCGCCTCCTTGGATAACTGTGGATAATGTAAGTCCAGTTTTTCCATGCGTTCACAGATAATTTGCCCGACGGCATATCGCATGAACCATTTGTTGTCTGCCGGAATCACATACCACGGGGCAATCTCTGTTGAAGTTTCTGTCAGTACATCCGAGTAGGCTTTCATGTAGTCGTCCCAGTATTGCCGTTCCTTGACGTCGGCAGAAGAGAATTTCCAGTTCTTTGATTCATCGTTCAGCCTCTCCATGAATCGTTTCTTTTGTTCGGCTTTTGAAACGTTCAGGAAGAATTTGATGATGACCGTCCCGTTTTCAGTCAGATAACGTTCGAAATCATTAATCTGCCGGTAGCGGCGTTTCCAAAATTCGTTGTCTATATCTTTCGCTTTTAGTATTCCGGGTAGCTTGTTGGATAACAGGATTTCGGGATGCACTTTGGCTATCAGTACATCTTCATATTGGGAACGGTTGAAGATTCCGATTCGTCCCCGTTCGGGGAGCGAACGATTAATTCTCCATAAGTAGTCATGATCCAGTTCTTCGGCAGAAGGTTGCTTAAAGGAGTACACCTGACACCCTTGCGGATTGATGCCGGACATTACATGCTTGATCGTTCCGTCTTTTCCGGCAGCATCCATTGCCTGAAAAATAACCAGAACCGAGTAGCGGTCTTGTGCATAAAGCATACTTTGCAGTTCTGACAGCTTTTCGATATTTTGGGCTAACTGTTCTTTGGCATCCTGTTTGGACATATCAGCAGTAAATGAGGGATTGAAATCGGATACATGATGTTCCTTCCCCGGTTTGGCTGTAAGCTCTTTTAAGACTTCTTTTTTCATTGTTGTATAATTAGGTTGTTATAGGTATATAACAGTTGAATAAAGAAATCAGTTCTTGCCAAATTAAGAGCGTTGAATAGTAATTCCCCAATTATGTATCAACAGATTCTACATAATTCCACACTAATTCCACAATTATATTTATATTGTCTGCTGTTTATATGTTTGATTATCAGTTATATATGGCGGAGTGAAACGTTTGGCATCTGCTTTGCTATATATTAAGTACAAGAAACAATAGTTCTATTATTCACACTTAAAAAATTACGATTATGAAAAAGGTATTAGTAGCAGTAGCATTGGTATTGGGATTAGGTAGTTCTGTAGCATTCGCACAGGAAGTAAGTAACACTCCGGCAGTGGAAACTCAGACACAAGCTCCACAGGATGAGTATACAAAGATTGAAGTGAAAGATTTGCCGGAAGCAGTGACACAGGCAATAACGAAAAGCTATGAAGATGCTACCATCAAGGAAGCGTATGTTGCCGAAAAAGAAACCGGTAAGGTTTATAAAGTAATTATCACTACAAAAGACGCCCAGGAAGTAACCGTACTTCTGAATGAAAAAGGAGAAGAAGTTAAAGAGATAAAGTAAAACTTCGAAAGTAATAACTCATAGAGAGGTTCCGGTTCGTGATGAATTGGGACCTCTCGTTCGATGTATTAGGTTCTGTATAAAGATAGTCGGCAGTAATATATACGGTAACAAAGCAAGGAGGCTTACGACTTATTTTTAAGTAATTCATAATAATGTGCATCAATGAACTGGCCATTTTTGAAGCAAGCCTTACGATGTATTCCTGCTTTCTGAAATCCTGCTTTCTCTAGCACACGCATGGATGCGGCATTGTGTTCATATACCGTAGCATATAGGCGTATTACATCTGTATGCTGAAAATAATGTTCTATAGCTCTTTCTAAAGCAGCTGTTGCAAGGCCCTTGTTCCAGTATGTTTCCGAAATCCAGTAACCGACTTCTGCATTGAAGCGTTCGACATCCGTCCCGCGGACGAATCCGATATTACCGATTGCCTCATGATTCGCCTCGATGCAATATTCATTCTGTTCCACTTGTTCCGAAGCGTATTTAATGAAGGCATCAGCATCTGTTTCTGTATATGGAAAAGGCAGCCCGTCACGACAGTTATCCCATATCTTCTTATTATTCAGATGCCTTGCTAAGGCTTTGGCATCAGATACTTTCCATGGACGAAGTATAAAATCCATATTCTTATTCTTTGTAGCTATTATGGTTTCTTTCCCGAATCTTTCCCCATGCGTGTGTGTCAAACAGGCAACTGCTGCGCATAGTCTCATACATCACCTTAAATCTCGACATCGGAATGGTATAACTCAGTATATCAGCCTCAAAATAAGGGCGTACAGATGGATCAAAGAAGCCGATGAATGTTCTGTATCCGCCTTTACGATTCTCCAGAATCGTCTGTGTGACCACAGAACTGCATCCCGACCCGAAAGTGGAAATCACTGTATCCTCCTTATTATTATCGAAGAAAGCCCAGGTGGTCAGTCCGGATAATATATCGGGATTGGCCAAAAAAAGGATTCCTTCCAAATGATCGAACGTTTCCACTTTATCTATACGGGCAAAATGCAGATATTCCTTTTCTGCCCTTGGTACTCCTAGTTGCTCAATAAAGCTTTTTACCATTTCCGGCGTCTGCTTATATCGTTCCTTTAGAGATACGAACGTCGGCACGTGCTCGGGCATATCGGTGAATCCGGTATAAAACTTACCACCGCCGCAACCAATTGTTTCCGCATTCAGACTGATGGTATTACCTCCCCTGACTTTACTCATGCTTTTAAAGAAGCATCCGTTCACTTTCCCGGTTTCATTTTCAAGAATGTCCGAGTACCAGAATACGATAGGCAATTCAGCATATTCGCCAAAAGCTTCCCGATAGTTTTCGATGAATTTTTTTATTTCCATAATTAGGTATTTTATCTACGTACAAAGTTAAAATAAAAAAGTAAGGAGCAAAGAATAAAGTCCGAAAATATACGTTTGGTATACGGAGCGATGGAGCACTGAGGGACGCTATCAGATCAAAGTTTCTATGATGGAACTATCGGCAGGAATGAATCTGAATAAATATCTGAAGCTAAGTCTGATAGCAGAGATGGGAGGATTATCGTGCAGCCGGATTGCTTATTACACAACACGTACACTGAAGGCCTTTTTCGAAGATATGTCCAGAGATACGGACCCTTATTTCAAACCGGCTGTATATGTTTCGATGGGAATGAAGTATAAGTTCTGAAAAAGTAGTAACTTTATCGCCATGTCAGTGAAACGAACATTATATTCAGCATTAAAAGTCATAGGGGTATTTCTGATCATATCCTTGATATTCAGGTGCCCGGTATCACCGGGATAGAGTTTGCGCAAAGCATTCAATATGGCTTCTGACTTTATTACAGACTCTCACTGGAACACCCATACGTTAAGTTTTGGTCTTATTTCATAAAAAAGGGTATTTTGCAAAAGAAAAAGGAGAGAACATAGTGCATTATTCCCGCGAAATGCCGTTATTTGCACTCACTAAACAATAAAAGGTTTATTTCGATTTGATTATTTCACATGAATCTTCTCATTTATTGAGCATATCCATCTCTGATTAAGAACTTCCAAAGAACTTTGTTATTGAAATTATTAATTTTTTATATTTGTATTTTATGAATTTGTACATTGGAAATCTTAACTATAACGTTAAGGAATCAGACTTGAGAAACGTAATGGAAGAGTATGGAGCAGTTGCTTCAGTTAAATTAATCACAGATCGTGAAACAAGAAGATCAAAAGGCTTTGCTTTTATTGAAATGCCGGATGATACAGAAGCAGCTAACGCTATCAAAGAATTGAATGGTGCTGAATATGTAGGCCGTCCGATGGTAGTTAAAGAGGCTTTGCCGAAGAACTAATTGACTGAATAACAATCAGTATATAAAAAGAAGGTGTGTTGGTGATCCCAACACACCTTCTTTCGTTTCTGCAGAATCCTGGCCGGACTATTTCTTAAAGTCCAAAGAATTTATCTCTCTTTTTATTGTCTGCGGTTATTTTTTTCTTACCTTTGGTTCACTAACAACAAACCGATAGAAGATGAATCAAGAACTTTTAATGAATCCTAACTGTCTGGTGGCTGCTTTGGAAAAGCCTGCCGCCGAGTTTACTAAGGCAGATATTATTTCTTTTATTCAGAAGAATAATATCCGTATGGTCAATTTCATGTATCCTGCTGCTGACGGGCGACTGAAAACATTGAATTTTGTAATTAATAATGCGGCTTATCTGGATGCGATCCTTACTTGTGGAGAGCGGGTGGACGGTTCCAGCCTGTTTCCTTTTATAGAGGCGGGGAGTAGCGACCTGTATGTAGTGCCTCGTTTCCGTACCGCTTTTGTCGATCCGTTTGCAGAAATACCGACACTTTCGATGCTTTGTTCTTTCTTCAATAAAGACGGTGAGCCATTGGAAAGTTCTCCGGAACATACTTTGCATAAAGCGTGTAAAGCATTTACTGATGTCACAGGTATGGAGTTTCAGGCGATGGGTGAGCTGGAATACTATGTTATTTCACCGGATACAGGAATGTTTCAGGCTACAGATCAACGCGGTTATCATGAATCTGCTCCGTATGCTAAGTTTAACGATTTCCGTACGCAGTGTATGTCATATATAGCTCAGACGGGTGGGCAGATAAAATATGGTCATTCCGAGGTTGGGAATTTTACATTGGATGGCATGATTTATGAACAGAACGAAATAGAGTTCCTGCCTGTTCATGCCGAAGATGCGGCAGATCAATTGATGATTGCCAAATGGGTGATTCGTAACTTGGGATACAGATATGGGTATAATGTGACATTCGCGCCTAAGATTACGGCTGGAAAAGCCGGGTCAGGTCTACATGTTCACATGCGTATTGTAAAGGACGGACAAAATCAGATGCTGAAAGACGGTGTATTGTCGGAAACAGCCCGTAAGGCAATCGCCGGAATGATGGAACTTGCTCCTTCTATTACAGCCTTCGGAAATACCAATCCTACTTCTTACTTCCGTTTGGTTCCTCATCAGGAAGCACCGACCAATGTTTGCTGGGGAGATCGCAACCGTTCTGTATTGGTGCGTGTACCGTTGGGCTGGGCTGCCAAGACCGATATGTGTACTTTGGCAAATCCATTGGAAAGCGAAAGTCATTTTGATACCAGCCAGAAACAAACGGTAGAAATGCGTTCTCCGGATGGTTCGGCAGATTTGTATCAGCTGCTTGCGGGACTGGCTGTTGCCTGCCGTCATGGTTTTGAGATAGAACAGGCATTGGACATTGCAAAGAGAACGTATGTAAATGTAAATATCCATCAGAAAGAGAATGAGGACAAGCTGAAAGCATTGGCTCAATTGCCGGATAGTTGTGCGGCATCTGCCGAATGTTTGCAAAAACAACGTGCTGTCTTCGAGCAATATAATGTATTTAGTCCGGCTATGATTGACGGTATTATACGCAAGCTCCGTAGTTATGAGGACAAAACATTACGTGCCGACATGGAAGGCAAACCGGAAGAAATGCTGGAACTGGTACATAAGTATTTCCACTGTGGATAAGCAATAAAAGCATTCTGCTTATAAAAATACTACAACTAAAAGAGGGTGCACTTCACAATGAAGTGCACCCTCTTTTAGTTAATCTTCATTATTATCTTCTTCATCATCTACCAGGTTATTGAGTTCAAGTTCCAAGTCTACCAAGTCTTGTTCCCATAACTTTATGATATCTTTCGGTGTATCTTTGGCTGCCTTCTTAATTCTTTCCTGAGCAACAGATACTTCATGCTCTAATTGACTACGTCTGCTCATACAATTCAATATTTAATTAATAAAATTATAAACAAACAGTAAGGAGAATAGTTCGATGGGATGAATTTAAAAATGGACGGGATGAACTATTTATAAATAAGGGCTGTTGTAGTCTAAAATCTTTTTAAATATACAATTATGCTCAATTTATTAGCCGTGTTTTTAGTCTGTTCAGGTATCGGAATTGCAGTTCACATAGCAATCGATCTGACACATCGTCCACAATCAATGAAGATAATGAATGCAGTATGGATATTGACTGCATTGTGGGGAAGTTACTTAGCTTTATGGGCTTATAATAAGTTCGGACAAGGTGCTCCCATGAAGATGGGAGGTGGTGAAATGAAAATGGATATGTCCGGTATGAAAGACATGAATATGGATATGTCGATGGGAGATATGTCCATGAAACATCCTCATTGGCAGTCTGTGGCTTTATCGGCTTTACATTGTGGAGCAGGCTGCACATTGGCTGATATAATAGGAGAGTGGTTCACTAATTATATCCCGGTAACCGTTGCAGGAAGTCAGCTTATAGGAAACTGGGTACTTGATTTTATATTGGCGTTAATCATCGGAGTTTATTTTCAATTCTATGCTATTCGGGAGATGGAGAGGATATCGGTGGGAAAGGTACTGTCCCGTGCTTTTAAAGCAGATTTCTTTTCTCTGTTGTCTTGGCAAATCGGAATGTATGGCTGGATGGCAATCGTTTATTTTGTTTTATTTGTCAATGAGCCTTTGCCTAAAGACACATGGATATTTTGGTTTATGATGCAGCTGGCTATGCTTTTTGGCTTTTTCTGTGCTTATCCGATGAATGCTTTATTAATAAAGTTAGGCGTGAAAAAGGGAATGTAAATTTCAGATATTACTTTATCATCGCGGGGATATATTGGTACATAAAATAGAACCACACGGAGAAACAAAAGCCCAAAGCTCTATTTCTCCGTGTGGTTCTGTTTATCTTTTCAGTAACTTAGGAATATCCGAAGGCTCTTGTGCAACTCGTATGCCGGCAGCTTCTAAAGCCTCTATTTTGTCTTTTGCCGAGCCGGAACCTCCCGAGATAATGGCTCCTGCGTGGCCCATCTGTTTTCCCGGAGGAGCAGACTGTCCGGCAATAAATGCTACTACAGGCTTATTTACATGACTGCGAATATATTCAGCAGCCTGTTCTTCCGCGTTTCCTCCGATTTCTCCGATTAACACAATTGCTTTCGTTTCAGGATCATTCTGGAACATTTCCAGTAGTTTAAGGAAATGCAGACCTACCACAGGATCTCCTCCGATGCCGATTGCAGTAGACTGTCCCATACCATTAGTCGTTAAGTGATATACTATTTCATAAGTGAGTGTTCCACTACGGCTGATGACACCGACATTTCCTTTCTGAAAGACTTGTCCCGGAAGGATTCCTACCATACTTTCTCCGGGAGAAATAAGTCCCGGACAGTTGGGGCCAACCAACATTGCCCCTCTTTGTTCGGCAAACCGATGTGCTTTGATGACATCCAGGGTCGGAATACCTTCTGCGATACAGACTATTAGCCGGATGCCTGCATCCGCAGCTTCCATAATGGTATCTGCTGCAAAACGGGCCGGCACAAAGATGATGGAAGTATTAGCCTGTGTCTGTTTTACAGCTTCATGCATCGTATTGAATACCGGAATACCGTCTACTTCCGTACCTCCCTTGCCCGGAGAAGTGCCGCCAACGACATTCGTTCCATATTCTTTCATCTTCTTGGCATGAAAAAGCCCGTCTCTACCGGTAATACCTTGTACAATCAAACGGGTGGATTTATCTATTAATATACTCATTGTTCCTTCATTTTTTATGTGATTTCATCTTAAGATTTGATAGCCATTAAAGCGGCTTCCTGCATAGTTGTAGCTATCTGAAAACGGCTATGGTTGCGTAAAAGATCACGTCCGAGATGCTCATTGGTTCCTGTGAGCCGGACAATGACAGGTATATCACTCTTAATCTGATCGAATGCCTGAATAAGACCGATGGCTACATCGTCACAACGGGTGATTCCTCCGAAAATGTTTATCAGGACGACCTTTACTTTCTCGTCCTGTAAGAGAAGTTTCATAGCTTCAACCACCTTGACAGGGTTCGAACTACCGCCAATATCAAGGAAGTTGGCAGGATTTCCCCCATGAAGTTTTATCATATCCATTGTTGCCATAGCAAGTCCGGCGCCATTTACCATACAGCCTATATTTCCATCCATGTGAACGTAGCTGAATCCTTTGTTTTTAGCATCCGCTTCTACTTTTTCTTCTTCTGTAGGATCAAACAAACTCAGTACATCCGGATGGCGGTAAAGAGCATTATCGTCAAAAACAATTTTGGCGTCAATAGCCATCAATATGCCTTTGGCGGTAAGAGCCAATGGATTTACTTCAACCAGCGATGCGTCATTCTCCATGAAAATTTTGTAGAGTGCTTGCAGAATAGCGGCCATTCTGCCGGCTTGTTCTATGTGAGGGAAGAGCGAGAATGCGAAACGGCGTGCCAGATAATCAGGCAGACCGATGAATGGGTCAATAGCATAGCGAATGATTTTTTCCGGTGATTGCCGGGCTACTTCTTCGATATCCATACCACCGGACGCACTCATCATAAGGATGACCGAGCGTGTGTTTCTGTCAATGGTGAAGCTGACATAGTATTCTGCGGCAATATCAACCGCCTCGCTGACCAGTATCTGATTGACAGGAAGCCCTTTAATACTCATACCCAGAATGTTTTTAGCTTCCTGATAGGTATCTTCTGTATTATCTACCAGTTTAACACCTCCGGCTTTTCCCCGTCCGCCGGTCAGCACTTGTGCTTTAATAACCACTCTGTCCGAGCCCATTCTCTTGTATGCGGCAACTGCGCCGGCAGCCGTTCGACATAGGGTATGCCTTTCAACAGGGATCCCATACTTGGAGAAAATTTCTTTTGCTTGATATTCATGTATTTTCATGGTCCGCGAATTTGAATAAATGATTCCTATAATGAAAACAAGTGAAAGATTCGGAATGTTTGCTCGTAGAGAAGACTAATGGTGTGTTTTACAGCATATTAATTGTCTCATGTTTGACTAATAAGCATAAAAAAAGCGTATCGGCAAACTAGTCGACACGCTCTATAGTTGAGAAAAGGTAAAGTATATCTACGAATGCTTATGCAATGCCGTGAGCGCTTACTGTACCATCTATTTTCTTGATCAATCCCTGCAATACTGCACCCGGTCCGCATTCTGTAAAATCAGTAGCACCATCGGCAACCATATTCTTAACAGACTGAGTCCAACGTACGGAAGCAGTCAGCTGGGCAACCAGATTCTTTTTGATTTCTGCGGGATCAGTATGAGGAAGTGCATCCACATTCTGATATACCGGACATTTGGGAGTATGGATTTCTGTTGCGTTGATAGCAGCTTCCAGCTCAACTTTAGCCGGGTCCATCAACGGAGAGTGGAAAGCACCACCTACTTTTAATGGGAGAGCACGTTTTGCACCGGCAGCTTTCATCAGTTCGCAGGCTTTTTCGATGCCTGGTACAGAACCGGAGATTACGATTTGTCCCGGGCAGTTATAGTTGGCAGGTACGCAAACTTCACCTTCTGCATTAACAGATGCACAGATTTCTTCTACCTTTTCATCCGGCAATGCAATGATAGCGGCCATCGTAGAAGGAGTTGCTTCGCAAGCTTTTTGCATAGCCATTGCACGAGCATAAACCAGTTTCAATCCGTCTTCAAAGCTCAGGGCACCGGCAGCCACCAATGCAGAGAACTCACCGAGTGAGTGTCCGGCTGTCATTTCCGGTTTGAAATCATCGCCCATACAAAGAGCAGAGATAACAGAGTGAAGGAATACGGCAGGTTGAGTAACCTTTGTCTGACGAAGGTCTTCGTCTGTACCATTGAACATGATATCTGTAATGCGATATCCGAGGATATCATTTGCTTTTTCAAACAATTCTTTTGCTAAAGCTGAGTTTTCATACAGGTCTTTACCCATTCCTACGAACTGAGCACCTTGACCGGGAAATACAAATGCTTTCATATCTTTATTATTTAATTGATTTTTAAATGCGGGTGCAAAGTTACAGATTTTTATGATACGACCGCACAAAATGTACACATTTGTGCAATGGAGTCGGGAAAATGCCACAGAGGTCCGTTGCCATGGCCTATATTCAAGTCCTTGCCTGCAATGATGGCATGAGTAATGTATTCTTTAGCGTGACGGATGGATTCTTTCATCGAATATCCTTTTGCCAGATAGCTTGCAATAGCGGAGGAGAGGGTACACCCGGTCCCATGCAGGTTTTTACTTTCTATCTTTTTCTCTTCATATATATAATAGGTGTGATCCGGAGAATATAAGAGGTCGCACATTTGATCGCCTTCCAGATGTCCGCCTTTGATCAGGATATGGATCTGATAACTGTCGGAGAGTTGTTTGGCAGCTTCCAGCATATCCTGTGTATTTTGGATGCTCTTGCCTGTCAGCACCTTTGCTTCATCGATATTGGGGGTGACTAATGTGACAAGCGGCAAAAGTTCTTTCTTAATCTCTTCGATGGCTTCATTTGTCATCAGCTTCCGGCCGCTGGTAGATACCATCACCGGGTCATAAATGATGTGCTCCGGTGAATATTTCCGTATACAGTCGGCAATGACATGAACGATCTGAATATCGTTAACCATGCCTATTTTTATAGCGACAGGCTGCAAGTCCTCCATCACCGCTTCGATTTGTCCGCAAACAATTTCGGGTGGTATTGCATGGACGGCGCGTACCCCTAGAGTGTTTTGCACAGTGACGGCGGTGATAGCAGATGCCGCATAGCCTCCTAATGCCGAGATTGTTTTGATATCTGCCTGAATGCCCGCTCCTCCCGAACAATCGGAACCGGCAATGGATAAAATGACGGGATGACGTTCCATTTTAGATTTTTTAATATTTATCCGGCAAAGATAGAATAAAAACGGCAAGATACAAAATGGGATATCGTTTGAAATACAATAAGTCCGTTGCCGGAGAAGACAAAGGGTGAATATGAAAAGTGCTGATAATAAAGAGTCATTCCGCTTTTTGTACTTTATACAATTACTCGTTGCCGGAACGGGTAAAATACATATTGTAATTCAGAAGATAACACTAAGTACTCATATTGTAGATTGTATGATATGTATATCTATGAAAAACAATGTTTTATAGCATGTCATTTGTTATTGTTCGAATCATAAAGCGCCTCTATATTTGCACCGTATTAAAGAAAAGGATATGCAAAGTATACAGAAAAAAGCACCCTTGGCAAACAATCACATATCAGTAGACTGTGTAGTGATTGGTTTTGACGGAGAACAACTCAAAGTGTTACTTGTAAAACGTGCGGGCGAAGATAATGGTGAAGTGTATCACGATATGAAACTTCCCGGTAGCCTTATCTATATGGATGAAGATTTGGATGAAGCAGCACAACGTGTACTGTATGAATTGACGGGGCTCAGAAATGTAAACCTGATGCAATTCAAGGCATTCGGCTCTAAAAACAGAACCAGTAATCCAAAGGATGTACGTTGGCTGGAACGGGCTATGCAGTCAAAAGTTGAACGTATCGTGACAATTGCTTATCTGTCGATGGTGAAAATAGATCGGGCACTGGACAAGAATCTGGATGATCATCAGGCCTGTTGGATTGCCTTGAAAGATGTGATGACGTTGGCTTTCGACCATAATCTGATTATTAAAGAGGCAATGACCTATATCCGTCAGTTTGTGGAGTTCAATCCTTCCATGCTGTTTGAGTTGCTTCCACGTAAATTTACCGCTGCTCAGTTGAGGACTCTTTTTGAGTTGGTATATGACAAGCCTGTGGATGTACGCAATTTCCATAAGAAAATAGCGATGATGGAATATGTAGTTCCTTTGGAAGAAAAACAGCAGGGGGTAGCTCATCGTGCAGCACGTTATTATAAATTTGATAAGAAGATATATAATAAGGTGAGACGGTAGTAGGTAATAAGTAATAAGTGAACAGGCTGTCTGTTTAAATATATAATTCAAAATTTTAAAAATCATCATGTTTCTATTAGGTTATGATATAGGTAGCTCGTCCGTTAAAGCGAGTCTGGTCAATGCTGAAACAGGTAAATGTGTATCGTCAGCGTTCTTCCCGAAAACAGAAGCGAAGATTATCGCAGTTAATCCCGGATGGGCAGAACAAGATCCTGAGAGTTGGTGGGAAAACCTGAAGTTGTCCACGCAAGCTATTATGGCGGAGTCAGGAGTGAGTGCTGCTGAGATTAAAGCTATCGGTATTTCCTATCAAATGCACGGACTGGTATGTGTAGATAAGAATCAGCAAGTATTGCGTCCTGCCATTATCTGGTGTGATTCTCGTGCGGTGCCTTTTGGGCAGCAAGCATTTGAAACAATCGGAGAGGAGAGATGCCTTTCTCATTTGCTGAACTCACCCGGTAACTTTACAGCGTCTAAACTGGCTTGGATCAAACAAAATGAACCGGCTGTCTATGAGCAGATATATAAGATAATGCTTCCGGGGGATTATATCGCCATGAAGTTAAGCGGAGATATCTGCACGACTGTTTCCGGTCTTTCGGAAGGAATGTTCTGGGACTTCAAAAATAATCGTGTAGCCGATTTCCTGATGGATTACTATGGCTTCGACTCTTCACTTATTGCGGATATCAAACCGACTTTTGCAGAACAAGGGCGTGTAAATGCAGTTGCTGCGAATGAACTGGGATTGAAGGAAGGAACACCGATTACTTATCGTGCCGGTGACCAGCCGAACAATGCGCTTTCTTTGAATGTGTTCAATCCGGGTGAAATCGCTTCTACGGCAGGAACATCGGGAGTTGTCTATGGTGTGAATGGTGAAGTGAATTATGATCCTCAATCCCGTGTCAACACCTTTGCGCACGTGAATCATACGATGGAACAGACACGTCTGGGAGTATTACTTTGCATCAACGGAACAGGGATTCTCAATTCATGGGTAAAAAGAAATATAGCTCCCGAAGGTATCTCGTACAATGAAATGAATGTGTTGGCTTCCAAGGCGCCGATCGGGAGCGCAGGTATCAGCATCCTGCCTTTTGGTAATGGTGCGGAACGTATGCTGAATAATAAGGAGATAGGTTGCAGCATTCGGGGGGTAGACTTCAATGCACATGGCAAACATCATATTATTCGTGCTGCACAGGAAGGAATTGTATTTTCTTTTAAATACGGTATCGACATTATGGAACAAATGGGAATTCCGGTCAAAAAGATTCATGCCGGCCATGCAAATATGTTCCTTAGCTCCATCTTCCGTGATACATTGGCAGGAGTGACCGGAGCCACTATCGAACTTTATGATACGGACGGTTCTGTAGGAGCAGCGAAGGGCGCGGGTATCGGTGCAGACATTTATAAAGATAATAATGAGGCATTTGCAACTCTTGATAAACTGGATGTTATCGAACCGAATATAGCTAAACGTCAGGAATACGCCGACGCATACGCCAGATGGAAATATAATATAAATAACGATATAATAACTTTTTAAATAACAAGAATTATGGCAACAAAAGAATTTTTTCCGGGAATTGAAAAGATTAAATTTGAAGGTAAAGATAGTAAGAACCCGATGGCATTCCGTTATTACGATGCAGAGAAGGTGATTAATGGTAAAAAGATGAAGGATTGGCTGAGATTCGCTATGGCATGGTGGCACACATTGTGTGCTGAAGGTGGTGATCAGTTCGGTGGCGGAACAAAGCAATTTCCATGGAATGGTAATGCAGATGCTATACAGGCAGCAAAAGATAAGATGGATGCAGGATTTGAATTCATGCAGAAGATGGGTATCGAATACTATTGCTTCCATGACGTAGACTTGGTTTCGGAAGGTGCCAGTGTAGAAGAATACGAAGCTAACCTGAAAGAAATCGTAGCTTATGCAAAACAGAAACAGGCAGAAACCGGTATCAAACTATTGTGGGGTACTGCTAATGTATTCGGTCACGCTCGCTATATGAACGGTGCAGCTACCAATCCTGACTTCGATGTAGTAGCTCGTGCTGCTGTTCAGATTAAAAATGCGATTGATGCAACGATTGAACTTGGCGGAGAGAATTATGTATTCTGGGGTGGTCGTGAAGGATATATGTCTCTTCTGAACACAGATCAGAAACGTGAAAAAGAACACCTTGCACAGATGTTGACGATTGCTCGTGACTATGCCCGTGCCCGTGGTTTCAAAGGTACTTTCCTGATCGAACCGAAACCGATGGAACCGACTAAACATCAATATGACGTAGATACGGAAACTGTAATCGGCTTCCTGAAAGCTCATGGTCTGGATAAGGATTTCAAAGTAAATATCGAGGTGAATCACGCAACTTTGGCAGGTCACACTTTCGAGCATGAATTGGCTGTAGCTGTAGACAATGGTATGTTGGGCTCAATTGACGCCAATCGTGGTGACTATCAGAATGGCTGGGATACAGACCAATTCCCGATCGACAATTATGAACTGACTCAGGCTATGATGCAGATTATCCGTAATGGTGGTCTCGGTACCGGTGGTACGAACTTTGATGCTAAAACCCGTCGTAATTCTACTGATCTGGAAGA
The DNA here is from genome assembly GCF_019052485.1 of Bacteroides sp. MSK.20.82. Lineage (NCBI taxonomy): Bacteria > Pseudomonadati > Bacteroidota > Bacteroidia > Bacteroidales > Bacteroidaceae > Bacteroides > Bacteroides sp. MSK.20.82. The sequence goes on along the minus strand of NZ_JAHQUN010000004.1, from coordinate 163,567 downwards.
TATCTTTATCGCTCACATCGCAGGTATGGACGCTATGGCCCGTGCACTCGAAAGCGCAGCAGCTCTGCTCGACGAGTCTCCCTATAAGAAGATGCTGGCTGACCGTTATGCTTCATTCGATGGCGGCAAAGGTAAAGAATTTGAAGACGGCAAGCTGACTCTGGAGGATGTGGTTGCTTATGCAAAAACAAAAGGCGAACCGAAACAGACTAGCGGCAAGCAAGAACTTTATGAGGCAATTCTGAATATGTATTGCTAATTAATATTTAAAACAGGCGGTAAAGCAGCGGTAGGGCTGCTGCTTTATCGCCTGACTTTTTCTAATCCAACTACTACACTACTTTATCCACTTTTTAAAACTATGAATAATACAACGAACGAAGGAAGTAAACTCTACTTGTATTCGATTACTTCTGTTGCTATTTTGGGCGGTTTGCTCTTCGGTTATGATACGGCGGTTATATCCGGCGCGGAAAAAGGGCTCGAAGCCTTCTTCCTGTCCGCTTCCGATTTTCAGTATAATAAGGTAATGCATGGCATTACTTCTTCCAGCGCATTGATAGGCTGCGTGCTGGGTGGTGCTTTATCCGGTGTCTTTGCTTCCCGTTTGGGACGTCGTAACTCATTGCGGCTTGCTGCTGTATTATTTTTCCTCTCGGCTCTTGGCTCTTATTATCCGGAAGTTCTTTTCTTCGAATACGGAAAACCGAATATGGATTTGTTGATAGCATTCAATCTGTATCGTGTTCTGGGAGGTATCGGAGTAGGACTGGCTTCGGCGGTATGTCCGATGTATATTGCTGAGATTGCTCCTTCCAATATTCGTGGAACCCTTGTTTCGTGCAATCAGTTTGCCATAATCTTTGGTATGTTGGTTGTGTACTTTGTGAATTATCTGATTATGGGTGACCATCAGAATCCGATTATTCTGAAAGATGCTGCCGGTGTGCTGTCAGTAAGTGCTGAGTCGGATATGTGGACAGTTCAGGAAGGATGGCGTTATATGTTTGGTTCGGAAGCCTTCCCTGCCGCTTTCTTCGGCCTGTTGCTGTTCTTTGTTCCAAAGACTCCCCGTTATTTGGTTCTTGTACAGCAGGAAGAAAAGGCTTACACTATTCTGGAGAAAATCAACGGTAAGAATAAAGCTCAGGAAATTCTTAATGATATTAAGGCTACTGCTCAGGAAAAAACAGAGAAACTCTTTACTTATGGAGTAACAGTGATTGTGATCGGTATTCTACTGTCCGTATTCCAGCAGGCGATCGGTATTAATGCAGTACTTTACTATGCTCCGCGTATTTTCGAAAATGCAGGTGCCGAAGGTGGTGGTATGATGCAGACAGTGATTATGGGTATTGTAAACATTATCTTTACGCTGGTTGCTATCTTTACGGTAGACCGCTTTGGTCGTAAACCATTGCTGATTATCGGATCTATTGGTATGGCTGTAGGAGCATTTGCAGTGGCAATGTGTGATAGTATGGCAATCAAAGGTGTTCTTCCGGTACTTTCTATCATCGTATACGCTGCTTTCTTCATGATGTCATGGGGACCGATTTGCTGGGTCTTGATTTCAGAAATCTTCCCGAATACTATTCGTGGTAAAGCAGTTGCTATTGCAGTGGCTTTCCAATGGATATTCAACTACATCGTATCTTCTACTTTCCCGGCATTGTATGACTTCAGTCCGATGTTTGCATATAGCTTATACGGAATCATCTGTGTCGCTGCCGCTATCTTTGTCTGGCGTTGGGTACCCGAGACTAAAGGGAAGACGCTGGAAGATATGAGTAAGCTCTGGAAGAAAAATAAATAAATTAGGTTAGTGCTTTTTATCATGTCATTGTGACGTGAGATTATTAAGATTATGACATCATGCAAATTGTATGATGTCATAATCATATATATATGTAACAGTCAGTAATTCAGTAGGATATTTTGCATTATCTATTTTTGGATACTCCAAACCATCCCGACACAGGAAAATAAAAAGGAGAACGGATATAGCCCGGGTGAGTCAGCTTTCCTTCATCCACCCGCTTTTGTAATCTGCGGAGTGCAGTGGCTTTTCGAAGTCCACATAATGAACAAAGCTGCTGTGTGGTAATACAAGAGTTATCTTTGAAAAATTCAGCTAATCTCCCATCTATTTCTATATCGCTCAATTCCTGTGACCTGTGGGTCTCACTAACCTTTTCAAAAGTCGTAGCCTTTAATTCGCGAAGCAAATCTTTTTCCGGAGTAAAAACGATTCCACTGCAATGAATATTTTCGGCACGGATTTCTTTGGGAGAACGTACTTCGGGTGATTCCGCTTTGATACGGAATGAACCGATTCCCGGAATGTGAATACTATTCCCGTTGGATAATTCTTGTTTGAAAACATTGGCAAACTCTATAAAAGACCCTATTACGTCGCTTTGTCTTAAACTACTTCTGGACTCAATCGTTTCGGCTATATCTTCCAGTGTGATGGTGTCCCGTACAACCAGTCGGGCATGATATCTCGTTTTATTGGAATCTTTAGGTTGGGGAGTCAGGAAGAAATCATAAAGTGCATTCATTGCTTTAGTTGTTTTGTGCGTATCAATTAGCAGACTTACGCAGTCATTTTATTTATTTTGTGCCTTTCTATTGATTGGCTCACATTATGTGCAACAGCTAACTCACATATTGTGTAATAACTGTCGCTCATTATGTGCGATAGCTATCGCACGACTGGTGCTACGCCTAATATGATGCGTCAAAATTACTAATAATTCTAATCAAAAACAACACTTCAAAGGGTTATTTCTGTTAGATCATTTTTCAAAAAAGAATGAATCAGCTTATTTGCAAATCCGGTATTCGGTAGTCTATTTTTGTGTCTCAAACCTCACAATAATTTTAAAAAAACAGCAAGTATGAAAACAATAATTAGAGAAATGGTAGAGACTATAAAACAATTGTTTGCGCAGAAACAGCAAATGCAGGAGCCGGTAGTTGCCAATTACGAGGTATCCGAAATCGTGGAACAAAAGACACTGAAGAAGAAGGAGGAGTCTGAGAAGACAGGTGAAAAAACGGGTAAATCTAATAAATGGAGTCAATCGTTGACTTTGCAATTAAAAGAGTATTTGAATGACAATTTTGATTTCCGTTATAACAATTTGACAGGAGCTACGGAATATAGGGAGAAGAGTGGAAAGAACTGTTTCCGACCTATTGATGAACGCGAAATGAATGGAATGATTGTGGATGCCCGCCTGGAAGGAATACCTTGCTGGAGAGGGGATGTACCCACCATGGTTCTTTCAAACAAAGTGGAGTCTTATAATCCTTTCCATCTTTATGTAAAGGAATTGCCGGGTTGGGATGGAGTAGATCGTGTGACCCCTTTATTGCTACGTGTTTCAGATAATGAGATATGGCTAAGAGGAGGACGTTGCTGGTTACGGGCAATGCTTTCACAGTGGAGTGGGGAAGAACGTCTGCACGCCAATGTACTTACTCCTGTATTGATAAGCGGGAAGCAGGGATTGAGTAAAAGTACTTTTTGCCGATTGCTGATGCCCGACTCATTACGGCATTATTTTATTGATAATCTGAATCTGGCAGCAGGCAGTTCGCCGGAGAAGAAGCTCGTGAAAAACGGATTGATTAATTTAGACGAATTTGATAAGATTAAAGAGAGTCAACAGGCTACATTAAAGAATCTTCTTCAAATGGTGAATGTTCCCGTTTTTCGCGGCAAGCGACTGGGATGGGTGAATGAGTCCCGTCTTGCTTCTTTTATAGCCACAACAAATGTCTATCAGGTATTGATTGACTCCACAGGAAGTCGTCGTTTTCTGTGTGTGGAGGTGTTAAAACCTATTTCGGAAGAACCTTTGGAGCATAAGCAAATATATGCGCAGCTGAAAGAAGAGCTGAAATCCGGCGCACCGGATTATTTAAACAAAGAAGAAGAAAAGGCTCTGCAGAAACATAACAAGGCATATTATCGCCAATCCTTACTAGAAGATGTGTTTCATTGTTGTTTCCGCCATCCTTTGGAAACGGAAAAAGGTATCTGGCTGACAACAGCTGAAATATTTCAAGTGATGCGTAAGTTCAACTCTGCAGCTTTGAAAGAGGTCTCTGCACGTCAATTGGGCCTGAAACTTTCAGCCATGGGATATATGGCAAAGCATACGTCTTTCGGAAATCGATATTATGTGTTTAATCTTTCGGCCGAGAAAAAAGAAGTGTCATTGTAATGCGTTATTATACAGGTGGTTATTGTGAAAAATGATTTGCTGATATATACATTTTATGCTTACTCCTTGAAAAAATACCTAATTAATTTTGCGGATTAAAATATTGTTCGTAGTTTTGCGAACAATAAAAAGGAGGAGATATTGAAGTGAAAGAAAAGCAGTATACAGTAGAGCAGGAGCAGATAGCTCGTTTTGCTAAAGCTATGGGACACCCGGCACGAATGGCTATTCTTAGTTTCTTGGCTAAACAGGAAAGTTGTTTCTTCGGAGATATTCACGAAGAATTGCCTATTGCCAAAGCAACCGTTTCACAGCACTTGAAAGAGCTGAAAGATGCAGGATTAATTCAGGGAGAAATAGAAACGCCCAAGGTGCGATATTGTATTAATAAGGAAAATTGGGAACTTGCCCGCAAATTATTTGCTGCATTTTTGGGAGATTGTAAATGTACAGGAACATCGTGCTGTGGATAACAGCACTTTTTTTTAAGAATATTGTTCGTAGTTCTACGAATTACGATTAAGAGATAAACTTTAATATAGAATAAAAAATGGAAATCAAAGTATTGGGAACCGGGTGTGCAGGCTGTAGAGCATTGTATGAAACAACTAAACAAGCAATTTCTGAATTGGGGTGCGATGTCGTATTAATCAAAGAGGAAGATTTATTAAAAATCATGGAATATAATGTTTTAAGTCTTCCGGCTTTAGTCATTGACGGAAAAATCGTATCTGCTGGGAAAAGATTATCACTTGCAGAAGTAAAAGAATTGATAACCCAATAATACTATAGTTATGAAGAAATTCTTTTATTTACTATTCTCAACCATTATCTTAATATCCTGTAGTAATGGTGCAAAAGCAAAAACAGAGGCACAGAGTATGGAAGAAAAGCAGCCTGACCATATTGAGGTGCTTTATTTCCACGGAGCGCAGCGTTGTATCACCTGTCGGGCAATAGAAACTAATACAGTAGCCCTTTTGGATAGCCTTTATTCCAAAGAGCAGGCAGACGATAGGATTATCTATAAGGTTATAGATATTTCAAAAAAAGAAAACGGGCAAATTGCGGACAAGTACGAGGTTACTTGGTCGTCATTGTTTGTGAATGGCTGGAAAGATGGAAAAGAAAATGTAAACAACATGACGGAGTTCAGTTTTTCCAATGCAAGAAAATCACCGGACAAATTTAAAGAGGGAATTAAAAATAAAGTTGATGAATTGCTAAAACAGTTGTAGGATGGATTTTCTTCAATCACTATTAGACAATAGTTCTGTTCCTGTTATAACAGCCTTTATCTTAGGAATTTTAACGGCAATCAGTCCGTGCCCTTTGGCTACTAATATAACGGCAATAGGTTTTATTGGTAAGGATATAGAAAACCGTCACCGTATATTCATAAATGGGTTACTTTATACATTTGGCAGGATAGTGACTTATACAGTACTTGGGGTTATTCTTATTCCGGTTCTTCGTGAGGGGGCAAGTATGTATATGGTTCAAAAGGTGGTAAGTAAATACGGTGAGATGTTGATTGCTCCGGTATTAATTATCATAGGGATATTCATGCTCGATATTATAAAGCTAAATATACCCAAAATCAATATTAGCGGAGAGGGGCTAAAGAAGAATACAAAAGGTAGTTGGGGCGCTTTGTTATTGGGTATTTTGTTTGCTCTAGCCTTTTGCCCCACCAGTGGAGTTTTCTATTTCGGTATACTTATGCCTTTGGCGGCAGCAGAAACGGGCGGGTATTTTTTACCCGTAATATATGCTATCGCTACAGGGGTGCCTGTAATCCTTGTTGCTTGGATATTGGCGTATAGTGTAGCCGGATTAGGTCGGTTTTATAACAGCGTACAAATTTTTGAAAAATGGTTTCGCAAAATTGTTGCTATACTCTTTATAGTCATAGGAATCTATTATGCGGTCGTTTTTTATCTATGAACAATTTAAATTAATTTAAATAAAGGACAGTATGAAAAAGATAGAAATTTTTGATCCGGCAATGTGTTGCCCTACGGGTTTGTGTGGAACAAATATCAATCCTGAATTGATGAGGATTGCAGTTGTTGTCGAAACATTGAAAAGACAGGGTGTTATTGTTACCCGTCACAATTTACGGGATGAACCACAGGTGTATGTGAGTAATAAAACTGTAAATGAATATCTTCAAAAGAATGGTGCAGAAGCTTTACCTATTACTTTAGTAGATGGTGAAATTGCAGTTTCTAAAGTTTATCCTACCACTAAACAAATGAGTGAATGGACGGGAGTGAATTTAGATTTAATGCCCGCTAAATAAATGTATAACAGATTTATATTAAAAAAGAAATGAAAGCATTCAATTTATCCGATATAGAACTGACTAAATACCTGTTTTTTACAGGTAAAGGTGGAGTAGGAAAGACTTCTATTGCTTGTGCCACAGCAGTTGGTTTGGCTGATAAGGGAAAGAAAATACTTCTTATCAGTACAGATCCGGCTTCTAACTTACAAGATGTTTTCGATCAATCCTTAAACGGACACGGTACAGCTATTTCAGAAGTGCCGGGACTGACTGTTGTAAACCTTGATCCTGAGCAGGCAGCAGCAGAATACAGAGAAAGTGTTATTGCACCTTTCAGGGGAAAATTACCCGAAAGCGTTATTCAGAATATGGAAGAACAGCTTTCAGGTTCCTGCACAGTAGAAATCGCAGCTTTTAATGAGTTCTCGGACTTTATTACCGATGCTGATAAAGCAAAGGAGTATGACCATATTATTTTTGATACAGCACCTACCGGACATACATTGCGAATGTTGCAGCTTCCATCTGCGTGGAGTACATTTATTAGTGAAAGTACCCATGGTGCATCCTGTTTAGGGCAGTTATCAGGCTTGGAGGAACGGAAAGGAATTTATAAACAGGCGGTAGAAACCCTATCTGATACAAGCGCAACTCGGTTAGTACTGGTCAGTCGTCCTGAAATTTCTCCATTGAAAGAAGCTGCCCGCTCTTCATCTGAATTACAGCTATTGGGAATTAAAAATCAGTTGTTGGTGATAAATGGTATTTTACAGCAACTGAATGAAGCGGATGATGTGTCACGACAACTGCATAACAGGCAGCAAAAGGCATTACAGGGTATGCCTGCTGAACTATCTGAATATCCTATGTACAGCGTTCCTCTACGTTCTTATAATTTATCTGATATAGCTAATATACGCCGTATGTTATACAGCGACAGCCTTGCGGATGATATTTGTTATCAGCCTATAAGTGGTGCTAAAAGTATAGACGACTTGGTTAATGACCTCTATACTTCCGGTAAGCGGGTAGTGTTCACAATGGGAAAAGGCGGTGTAGGTAAAACTACCTTAGCAACAAAAATAGCTCTGAAATTAACAAAACTCGGTGCAAAGGTACATCTTACCACCACTGATCCGGCAAACCATCTGAACTATGATCTCGCTATAAAGTCGGGTATTACAGTCAGTCATATTGATGAAGCGGAAGTATTGGAAAACTACAAGAATGAAGTTCGTAGCAAAGCGGCAGAGACCATGACTGCCGAAGATATGGAATATATTGAAGAAGATTTACGTTCGCCATGCACACAAGAAATAGCAGTCTTCAAGGCATTTGCCGAAATTGTAGATAAAGCGGACAATGAAATTGTGGTGATTGATACTGCACCGACAGGTCATACATTGTTGCTTTTGGATGCTACCCAAAGCTACCATAAAGAAGTAGAACGTACCCAAGGAGCAGTTACGGGAGCGGTAGCCAATTTATTGCCCCGTTTGCGTAATCCAAAGGAAACGGAAGTCGTAATTGTTACCTTGCCTGAAGCGACACCTGTATTTGAAGCTGAACGCCTGCAAATGGATTTGCAACGCGCCGGAATTAATAACAAATGGTGGGTAGTAAATGCCTGCCTGTCAATGACAAATACGGAAAATTCATTTTTGCAGGCGAAAGCACAAAATGAAGTAAATTGGATTAAGAAAGTAGAACAATTGTCAAAGGGTAATGCTGCCTTGATTGGATGGAAAAATATATAGGAATTGGATTTTTTGAAAGATACCTGACTGTTTGGGTAACTTTGTGCATTGTTGCTGGTATTGCTATCGGACAATGGTTTCCGGCAATATCGCAAACATTGAGTAAATTAGAATACGCCAATGTGTCTATACCTGTGGCTATCCTGATTTGGTTAATGATTTACCCCATGATGCTGAAAGTAGATTTTCAGAGTATTAAAAACGTTGGTAAGCGTCCGAAAGGAATTATCATCACTTGTATTACAAATTGGCTTATAAAGCCTTTTACAATGTTTGGAATAGCTTATCTATTCTTCTACGTTGTTTTCAAGTCTCTAATATCTGCCGAATTGGCCGAAGAATATTTAGCAGGGGCAGTCTTATTGGGTGCTGCACCTTGTACGGCAATGGTATTTGTATGGAGTTATCTGACCAAAGGGGATGCTGCCTATACATTGGTGCAGGTTGCAGTGAATGATTTAATCATATTGGTTGCTTTCGCTCCTATTGTTGCTTTTTTATTGGGCGTAGGTGGCGTTACGATTCCGTGGGATACATTATTGCTTTCAGTTGTATTGTTTGTTGTCATTCCTCTTTCTGCCGGAATAATAACCCGCATACTGGTTATCCGGCGAAAAGGGATAGAATATTTTAATACTGTATTTATCCGTAAGTTTGATAATTATACGACTGGCGGGTTACTATTAACGCTTATCATTCTGTTTTCATTTCAAGGAGAAACCATATTGAACAATCCGTTGCACATCGTATTGATTGCCGTTCCGCTTGTGTTGCAAACAGTTCTGATATTCTTTGTAGCCTATGGTTGGGCGAAATGGTGGAAATTACCTCACAATATAGCTGCACCTGCCGGAATGATTGGTGCAAGCAATTTTTTTGAATTATCGGTGGCTGTGGCTATATCGCTTTTCGGTTTGCAATCCGGTGCTGCATTGGCTACAGTGGTAGGGGTGTTGGTTGAAGTTCCGGTTATGCTGATGTTAGTGAGAGTTGCAAATAATACATACAGGTGGTTTACAATAAAATCAAGTATGAGTAAATAGAATACTCTAGACGATACGTACAAGAAATCAAGATATTGAAAAGAAAACTTTGAATTAAGAATAATAAATATTCATTGGTTTAAAAACACTATTAAAGTATAAGCTGTACCTTTGCACTGTCTTTTTAAAAACATATATTGTTATGGAACAACATCCAATTAAAATTAATAAAGTACAGATACGTAATCTTCAAATTGAAGACTATGCACAGTTATCCCAATCGTTTACCCGTGTTTACTCTGACGGTAGCGATGTATTTTGGACTCATGCCCAGATAAAGAAATTAATAAGTATTTTTCCGGAAGGACAGATTGTGACAGTCGTCGATGATAAAATCGTAGGTTGTGCTCTTTCCATCATCCTTGATTACGATAAGGTAAAGAACGACCATACGTATGCACAAGTTACCGGTAAGGAAACATTCAATACTCATAATCCGGAAGGAAACATCCTGTATGGTATTGAGGTGTTTATTCATCCGGGATACCGTGGTTTGCGTCTGGCTCGTCGTATGTATGAATATCGCAAGGAACTTTGCGAAACATTGAATTTGAAAGCTATCATGTTCGGTGGCCGTATTCCGAATTATCATAAATATGCCGATAAGATGCGCCCGAAAGAATATATCGCACGGGTACGGCAGCGTGAAATTTATGATCCGGTTCTTACCTTCCAATTATCGAATGATTTCCATGTTCGCAAAGTAATGACCAATTATTTGCCGAATGATGAGGAATCCAAGCATTATGCCTGTTTGTTGCAGTGGGATAATATTTATTATCAGCCGCCTACGCAGGAATATATCAACCCAAAGACGACTGTCCGTGTGGGACTGGTACAGTGGCAGATGCGTAGTTACAAGACATTGGACGACCTCTTCGAACAAGTGGAGTTCTTTGTAGATGCCGTATCAGATTATAAAAGTGATTTTGTTCTTTTTCCGGAATATTTCAACGCTCCTTTGATGTCGAAGTTTAATGATAAAGGAGAATCGCAGGCTATTCGTGGATTGGCAAAGTATACCGATGAGATCAGAGACCGCTTTATAAATCTGGCTATCAGTTACAATATCAATATTATCACAGGAAGTATGCCGTATGTAAAGGAGGATGGTCTGTTATATAATGTAGGCTTCCTTTGCAGGCGTGACGGAACTTATGAGATGTATGAAAAAATGCACGTTACTCCGGATGAAATCAAGAGTTGGGGATTGAGCGGTGGTAAACTGCTGCAAACTTTCGATACAGATTGTGCGAAGGTCGGAGTCCTGATCTGTTATGATGTGGAATTTCCGGAACTTTCCCGTTTGATGGCGGATCAGGGAATGCAAATCTTATTTGTACCTTTCCTGACTGATACACAGAATGCTTACTCCCGTGTTCGTGTCTGTGCTCAGGCGCGTGCGATTGAAAATGAATGCTTTGTAGTCATAGCAGGTTGTGTAGGAAATCTTCCCCGTGTTCATAATATGGATATTCAATATGCACAGTCGGGAGTGTTCACTCCATGTGATTTTGCTTTTCCGACTGATGGAAAACGGGCGGAAGCCACTCCGAATACGGAAATGATTCTGGTTTCGGATGTCGATCTGGATTTATTGAATGCACTCCATACTTACGGTAGTGTGCGCAATCTGAAAGACCGTAGAAATGATGTTTACGAAGTCAGATTCAAGAAATAAGAGTAAAAGCGCCTATTGATTGTAAAAAGTATTTAGGCACGGATTCCACGGATTAACACGGTTCTAAAGACATTCATTTATAGCAAAAACCGTGAAATCCGTGTAATCCGTGCCTAAAAGAGAGTAAACATATACCTTTGAGACATGACTTTTTTATTATTTAGAAGATGTGCCGCTTTCCAATATACTGACGATAGAAAACAGTGTGAAACAGATCGCTCCAAGTCCTACTAAAACCCGTGCCGGAATAAAATAATCAGCGTTTACGGTAGCAAGCTCGAATACAAAGGCAGCCAGAAACAGGCATGCTAATGCTGTCAGTACCGGAATCATAGGGATTCGGTTAGCCAGTTTGAACTCCCGCCTCCATATCTTGGCGAGTAGAATCACTTTGCTGGAAATACTGTAACATACCAGGCCAAGACCAAGCATGATGTATCCGGTAGTACCGTTTGCACTTCCTGAATCGGCAAGGATGACGAATATGCCCCATACAAAAGAGATCGATCCCATTAATAAAACCAGTTTCGGCCATTTGTTACGTTCTCTTTCCGAATAGTCGTTCCGGACCTGACGGGCTATGGTTGCTACCAATGCAATCAGACTGGTACAAATACATGCGAGCCCTACCATCACATGACCTGCTACAAAATAAGCAGGATGAGAGTGACTGTTGCTTAACAGGATGAACGCCCATATCCATGCGATACAGGAAATGACGATTGCGAGAATGATCATTGCCCGTCTCTGGCCAATAGAAAACGCTCCCTCCGGCACTTCATTTCCGGTAGCTTTGGCATTGGCCGGAATCAAAGAAAATCGGGTGGAAGAGGTAGCGGCGGTAGCTACACAAGCTGTGATAAATCCTACACCGGTTATGACATGCCCTGCGACGAAGGCTGAAGTAGTGGTAGCGGCATTGAAAATGCAGATACCTCCGACAATCGTTATGATAGCTGCCAGATAGCCCACAACAGGTAAAACGTATTTTGTAGCTTCATTATAGGTATGTATGATTTGCCGGATTATAGTGGCTGCCGTACAGAACAGCGCAATGCATATCATACCTAGTGAAAATACAACAGGACCTGCCACCAGACGGTTTCCCGCGTCACCATAACCGTAAATGAATGCTCCGTATCCGAAGCAAAAGACCGCCATCGCCAAAGGGATTGCTCTGAATAAAATACTAATACCGTAATTCATAACTTAAGTGCTTTTTATTTTCCCACTAAAACAAGGAGATATCCGTTTTGTTTAACGCAACATCCATTTATAAACGATAACTTCACATGATTCCAATTAAAAGTCCTTGCTTTTTGCTCAACTAAACAAATGTTTTTGTAAATTTGCACCCTTAAAAATGGGGATACCCCTCAAATTGTAAATAGTAAAATCGTAGATATAGCTATGGGTAAGAGATTTACTGAATATTCGCAGTTTGACCTTTCACAGGTGAACAAAGACGTGTTGAAGAAGTGGGACGAAAACCAGGTTTTCGCCAAGAGTATGACAGAACGTGATGGCTGCCCTTCGTTTGTGTTTTTCGAAGGACCTCCCTCGGCTAATGGTATGCCGGGCATTCACCATGTAATGGCTCGTACCATTAAGGACATTTTCTGTCGTTACAAAACAATGAAAGGTTACCAGGTAAAGCGTAAAGCCGGATGGGATACGCACGGACTGCCTGTGGAACTAAGTGTAGAAAAAGCATTAGGTATCACAAAAGAGGATATTGGTAAAAAAATCTCTGTAGCAGATTATAACGCTGCTTGCCGTAAGGACGTGATGAAGTATACCAAGGAATGGGAAGACCTGACTCATCAGATGGGATATTGGGTGGATATGAAGCACCCTTATATCACGTATGACAATCGTTATATCGAAACATTGTGGTGGCTGCTGAAGCAACTGCATAAGAAAGGCTTGCTGTATAAAGGATACACAATCCAGCCGTATTCTCCGGCTGCCGGAACAGGATTGAGTTCGCATGAGCTGAACCAACCGGGTTGCTATCGTGACGTAAAGGATACGACAGCTGTTGCCCAGTTTAAGATGAAGAACCCGAAACCGGAAATGGCAGAGTGGGGGACTCCTTACTTCCTTGCCTGGACAACAACTCCCTGGACATTGCCTTCAAATACAGCGCTTTGTGTAGGACCAAAAATCGATTATGTTGCAGTACAGACATATAATGCTTATACAGGAGAACCTATCACGGTTGTTCTGGCGAAAGCTTTATTAAATACTCATTTCAATTCAAAAGCTGCTGATCTGAAACTGGAAGATTACAAGGCAGGAGATAAGCTTGTACCGTTCAAGGTAGTTGCCGAATACAAAGGTGCTGACCTTATTGGTATGGAATACGAGCAACTGATCCCTTGGGTGAAACCGGTTGAAGTATCTGAAGACGGAACATGGAAAGTTAGCGGTAAAGGCTTCCGTGTAATCCCTGGTGATTATGTAACGACGGAAGACGGTACGGGTATCGTGCACATCGCACCGACGTTTGGTGCGGATGATGCGAACGTGGCTCGTGCAGCAGGTATACCGTCGCTCTTCATGATTAACAAGAAGGGTGAAACCCGTCCGATGGTAGACCTTACCGGTAAGTTCTATATGCTGGACGAACTGGATGAAAACTTCGTGAAAGAATGTGTGGATGTAGACAAATACAAAGAATATCAGGGTGCATGGGTAAAGAATGCCTATAATCCCGTATTTATGGTAGACGGCAAGTATGACGAGAAAGCAGCTCAGGCTGCCGAATCTCTGGATGTCGCTCTCTGTATGATGATGAAAGCAAACAATCAGGCTTTCAAAATCGAAAAACATATACACAACTATCCTCATTGCTGGCGTACAGACAAACCGGTGCTTTATTATCCGTTGGATAGCTGGTTTATCCGTTCTACAGCCTGCAAGGAGCGTATGATGGAGCTGAACAAGACGATCAACTGGAAACCGGAATCTACCGGAACAGGACGTTTCGGCAAATGGCTGGAAAATCTGAATGACTGGAACTTAAGCCGTTCCCGTTATTGGGGTACTCCACTGCCTATCTGGCGTACGGAAGATGGAACGAGCGAAATATGTATCGAATCTGTAGAAGAACTATATAATGAAATCGAGAAATCGGTAGCTGCCGGATTTATGAAATCCAATCCGTACAAGGATAAAGGTTTTGTACCGGGCGAATACACCGAAGGAAATTATGATAAGATAGACCTTCATCGTCCGTATGTAGACGATATCATTCTGGTATCGGAAGACGGTCAGCCGATGAAGCGTGAATCAGACCTGATTGACGTTTGGTTTGATTCCGGTGCTATGCCTTATGCACAGATTCATTATCCGTTCGAGAACAAAAACATTCTGGATAACCGTGAAGTATATCCGGCAGACTTTATCGCGGAAGGTGTAGACCAGACACGTGGATGGTTCTTTACACTGCATGCTATCGCTACTATGGTATTTGATAGTGTGTCGTACAAAGCCGTGATCTCTAATGGACTGGTGCTCGACAAGAACGGTAATAAGATGTCCAAGCGTCTTAACAATGCTGTCGATCCGTTTACTACGATTGAGAAGTATGGTTCTGACCCGTTGCGTTGGTACATGATCACTAACTCATCTCCATGGGACAACCTGAAATTTGACATTGACGGAATCGAAGAAGTTCGCCGTAAGTTCTTCGGTACTTTATATAATACATATTCGTTCTTTGCGCTGTATGCCAATGTAGACGGATTCGAATATAAAGAAGCAGATGTTCCGATGGCAGAACGTCCGGAAATTGACCGTTGGATTTTGTCAGTATTGAACACCTTAATCAAGGAAGTAGATACTTGCTATAATGAATATGAACCGACTAAGGCAGGACGTTTGATCTCTGACTTTGTCAATGACAATCTGTCTAACTGGTATGTTCGTCTGAACCGTAAACGTTTCTGGGGCGGTGAATTTACTCAGGATAAACTGTCTGCTTATCAGACATTGTATACTTGCCTTGAAACAGTTGCGAAGTTGATGGCGCCTATTTCTCCGTTCTATTCCGATCGTCTGTATACGGATTTGATCACTGCTACAGGACGTGATAATGTGGTTTCTATTCATTTGGCTGAATTCCCGAAGTATCAGGAAGAAATGATAGACAAGGAACTGGAAGCCCGTATGCAAATGGCACAGGACGTAACTTCTATGGTATTGGCATTGCGTCGTAAAGTGAACATCAAAGTTCGCCAACCGCTTCAGTGTATCATGATTCCGGTAGTGGATGGAGAACAGAAAGCTCACATCGAAGCAGTGAAAGCATTGATCATGAATGAGGTGAATGTAAAAGATATCAAGTTTGTGGATGGTGACGCCGGCGTATTGGTAAAGAAGGTGAAATGTGACTTTAAGAAGTTAGGCCCGAAATTCGGCAAACAGATGAAGGCTGTGGCTGCTGCTGTAGCGGAAATGTCTCAGGAAGCGATAGCTGAACTCGAAAAGAACGGAAAGTACACATTGAATCTGGATGGAGCGGAAGCTGTGATCGAAGCTGCGGATGTCGAAATCTTCAGCGAAGACATTCCGGGATGGCTGGTTGCTAATGAAGGTAAACTGACTGTTGCTCTTGAAGTTACAGTTACCGAAGAACTGCGTCGTGAGGGTATAGCCCGCGAATTGGTGAATCGTATTCAAAATATACGTAAGTCCAGCGGTTTCGAGATTACGGACAAAATAAAGATCACAATCTCCAAAAATACGCAAACAGATGATGCGGTGAACGAATATAATACTTATATTTGTAACCAGGTTTTAGGAACATCCCTTGATTTGGCAGATGAAGTGAAAGACGGCACAGAACTTAATTTTGACGATTTCTCATTGTTTGTCAATGTGATAAAAGACTAATACTAATATTGATTAACCTTTTAAACTAGTAAAGTTATGGCAGAAAAGACTAGATATTCGGATGCGGAACTCGAGGAATTCCGTGCCATTATTATGGAGAAGTTGGAGTTGGCTCAACGTGATTACGATCAGTTGAAGATGAGCTTGATGGGATTGGATGGTAATGATACCGACGATACATCTCCTACTTATAAAGTGTTGGAAGAAGGAGCTAATACGCTTTCAAAGGAAGAAACGACTCGCCTGGCACAGCGCCAGCTGAAGTTTATCCAAGGATTGCAGGCAGCTTTGGTACGTATTGAGAATAAAACGTATGGCATTTGCCGTGAGACTGGAAAGTTGATTCCGGCAGAACGCTTGCGTGCTGTTCCTCATGCTACACTCAGCATCGAGGCTAAGAACAGTGGTAAAAAATAATAGATAGCTACAAGCTACGGATGACGAGCTACAAGTAGCTGCGCAATGTTTACGCACGGCAACTTGTAGCTCGTTATGTTTAATTTATGATGAACAAATGAAGAAACTATTCACGAAGGGTAGAATTGCCCTGCTTGTTATCTTTTCCGTACTGATTATTGACCAGATCATTAAAATCTGGATTAAGACTCACATGTATTGGCATGAAAGCATACGTGTGACGGACTGGTTTTATATCTATTTCACCGAAAACAACGGTATGGCTTTCGGTATGGAAATATTTGGAAAGTTGTTTCTGACCACTTTCCGTATTGTGGCAGTAGGGCTGATAGGCTACTATCTTTATAAGATTATAAAAAAAGGCTTCAAGACCGGATATATCGTCTGTGTGGCCCTCATCCTGACCGGAGCTTTGGGGAATATTATAGACAGTGTATTCTATGGCGTCTTTTTCAATGAAAGTACTCATTCACAGATTGCCAGCTTTATGCCCGAAGGCGGTGGATATTCTACCTGGTTCTATGGCAAAGTAGTGGATATGTTCTATTTCCCGATTATCGACACAAACTGGCCTACATGGATGCCTTTCGTAGGTGGAGAACATTTTATATTCTTCAGTCCGATCTTTAACTTTGCAGATGCTGCCATCAGTTGTGGTATCATTGCTTTGCTACTTTTCTATAGCAAGTACTTGAATGAATCTTACCATTCACTGGATAAAAATAAAAAGGAAAGCTTAGGTCATGAAGAGTAGGTTTCGGTTTCATCTGTGTTGTGTTTGCATGTTGGCGCTTGCGATAGCAGGCTGTAAAGTCAAAAGACCTGACGATGTAATCTCAGAATCGAAGATGGAGAATTTGCTGTATGATTATCATCTGGCAAAGTCTATGGGAGATAATCTGCCTTATAATGAGAATTATAAGAAGACTCTGTATCTCGATGCCGTTTTCAAAAAATACGGTACAACGGAAGCTGTATTCGATTCGTCTTTGGTGTGGTACACACGCAACACGGAGGTATTATCGAAAATTTATGAAAAGGTGAGCAAACGCCTGAAAGCCCAGCAGAATGAAATTAATCATCTGATAGCTTTGCGTGACAATAAACCGAAGATGTCGGAACCGGGTGATAGTATTGATGTCTGGCCCTGGAAACGTCTGATACGTCTGACGGGTGAGATGATGAATGACCAGTATGCCTTTGTATTACCTGCCGATACTAATTATAAAGATCGTGATACATTAGTTTGGGAAGTACGTTATCATTTCCTCGAACCGATGCTTGCCGATTCTTTGAGAGCTGTTACGATGGCCATGCAGGTTATTTATGAAAAGGATACATTAAATCGCCTGGAAACAATCACTGATCCGGGTGTGTACCAGTTACGTTTGTATGCAGATACATTGGGTGTGATGAAGGAAATAAAAGGTTTTATCTATTACCCGGGAGTACAGGGAGAGAAAGCCGGTGCATTACTGGCTGATCGTTTTTCTTTAACCCGTTATCATTGCTCAGACTCGCTTTCTGTAGCCGAACGTGATTCGATTAATCAACTGGAAGCTTTGAAGACAGATTCTTTAAAGAAGGTATCCGATCAAAAAGATAACAAGATTTCGAAAGACTCTTTGCAAAAAGTCGATGATCTGAAGGATAATCAACGTATATCACCGGAAGAAATGAATCGCCGTCGTACGGTGACTCCTGAAAAGAAGCCGGAACAGATTGAAGTAGAGCAACATATCCAGCAGGAGAAGATTGAGCAAAGAAGGGAACGGCAATTGAATCAGCGTAGAAATCAGCAAAGACGTCAGTCACCTTCCCGTTAATATTATGAAACGCTTTGCCGCTCATTATTTGCTTCTGCCTGATGTTGGCTTTATCAGACAACAAGTAGTAGAGATTGCTGATGAAGGCTATGCACGGGATATTTTTCCGTTGACGGAAGAAATTGAGTCTGTTGAATGGATGCCCGGACTGATCGCATTACTCCCCGATAATGAAATAAAAAACACTGAGATGTTTGAAAAAAACATCCCAGTGTTTCAATTTAATTTTCCTATAGTTTCGGATCAAACTTCCCAATGTTTTAAAGAGGCTCTTGCGGCGTCTGAAAAGAGGGGAGAAGTACTGTTTCCTTATTTATTTTATCCTTTTGATTTTACTTCCATGCAGCCTGTCGCCGGAACTCGGCACAGATTACTGCGGTAGCGATAGCTACGTTGAGAGATTCCGAGGTTTCTTTTCCTTGTGGATAATTGGGGATATAAAGTTTCCGATTGATGAGTGCTTCCACTTCTTTTCCTATTCCGTTACCTTCATTTCCCATTACGATCAGTCCGTTGGTGGATAATGGTTGTTCGTACATGTTTTCCCCATCCAGAAATGTTCCGAATACAGGAGCATCACCGAGTGAATGAATAAATTCGGGAAGAGAGGTATAATGAACCTTAACACGGGCGATTCCTCCCATAGTGGCTTGTATGGTCTTGGGATTGTATACGTCTACCGTGTTCTGAGAACAGATAATATGTTCGATACCAAACCAGTCCGCCAGCCGGATAATCGTACCCAGGTTCCCCGGGTCCTGAATATCATCCAGTGCCAGGCAAAGAGACTGGCGTGCGAACTCCGGACTTAACATATATTGCGGTTGCTCGAAAACAGCAAGTACTTGCTGTGGTGTTTTCAGCAGGCTGGCACGTGATAGTTCTTCTTGAGAGACTTCCGCAATTTCATTTGCTTGAATGTCGGGATGCGCTTGTAACCACGAAGAAGTTGCAGCCAGAAAACGGCAAGGGAAATGTCCTAGTAAATCGCCTGTTAATTTAGGACCTTCGGCTAGGAATACTTGTTCTTCTTTACGTGTTTTCTTTAGTTCCAGTGAATGGATATACTTTATTTTATTTTTGCTTAGCATTATTCTTTTACTTCTTTATTTACCGCAAAGCTATAAATATATTTTTAATAAATCGGCTGTTGAACAAGTTTTTTGAAAATAATTCTTTCTCATATTAACAATATTTGTATGAATAAAAATTGATTATCTACTTAAATTTAGTAGATTTGCTTAAAATTAGTAGTTTGATATTCAGTATAAAATATAACGATATGGAAAGATTGACACAACAAGAGGAAGAAGTGATGATTTACTTTTGGAAAATGGGACCGAGTTTTATCCGGGAGATTGTGAATGAAATGCCGGAACCAAAACCGCCATATACAAGTGTAGCCTCTGTAGTCCGTAATCTGGAGAAAAAGAAATTCTTGTCTCCTTTCAAGTTAGGGAATTCTATTCAGTATCATGTGCTGGTGAAAGAAAGCGACTATAAGCGTAGCTTTATGAATGGAGTAGTAAGTAACTATTTTACAGGTTCGTACAAAGAAATGGTTTCCTTTTTTGTCCGCGATCGTAAAATCAGCAAGAAAGAACTCGAGGATTTAATCAATATTATTGAGGATGAAGAATCATAAATCAAGATAGGCATGGAATCTTTTGCAATCTATTTGATTAAAGTAAATATAGCTTTGATTGTATTATATGCATTCTATAAGCTCTCTTTCAGCAAGGATACATTTTTCAGGCTGAGACGGATCATGTTGCTGCTGATATGTGTGACTTCGCTGATTTATCCATTGATTGATTTTTCAGGCTGGACGGACGAGTATGCAATAGGAGAAACGTTTACTACCGTTTACAATAAACTGTTACCGGAAGTGCTGGTTACTACGGCTTTACCCGTTGCTACAACAGAAGTTGAAGTGACAACCTGGCAGACCGGTATCTGGGTCTGGATTATTTATGGATTGGGAATAGGTATGTTGTTACTGCGTAATCTTTTGGAAGTTAGTAAAATACATCGCTCTTTAGCCTGCTCTCGGCGCTATTCTCTGAAAGGTGTACCTGTTTATCAGTTGGAAGATGTAGGGGAGCCCTGTTCCTTTTTTCATTGGATATTCATAAATCCGATGCAATATTCGGATAAGGAAATTGATGAGATATTGATACATGAACAAACTCATGTCCGTGAGTTGCATTCATTGGATATAATACTGGTTCAACTGGTTATATTATTATGTTGGTTTAATCCGTT
Organism: Bacteroides sp. MSK.20.82; assembly: GCF_019052485.1. NCBI lineage: Bacteria > Pseudomonadati > Bacteroidota > Bacteroidia > Bacteroidales > Bacteroidaceae > Bacteroides > Bacteroides sp. MSK.20.82. The sequence continues at coordinate 143,151 of NZ_JAHQUN010000004.1, read as the reverse complement.
CTCCTGGTTGATACGCAGTGAAATACGTATGAATCATGAGTATCTGGCGGACAAGCAAGTAGTGACGTCCGGCTATGACAAGAAATCGTATCAATATCATTTGTTGGGAATTAAACATACTTCATTGGCTGCAGCAAACTTCTATAACAACTTTAGTGTATTACCCTTAAAAAAACGAATTAAAATGCTAAACAGAAAAAGAACTCATAACATCATGGTAGGTAAGTATCTGATGTTTATACCAGTGGCCGCATTATTGCTGTTATTCAGTAATTGTGCTAATAAGAAAGCGGATAAAGTCCAGTCTGATACAGAAAAAGCAGATACTATAGTAGCTGCTGAGCCAGATAAGACAGCAGAGCCTCAGGTTGAGGTTGCAATCACTGAGACGAAAGGTGATTCTATTTATTCAGTAGTGGAAACGATGCCGGATTTCCCCGGAGGACAGAAAGAACTACTGAGTTTTTTGAGTCGCAATATCAAGTATCCGACGAAGGCGATAGAAAATAAAATTCAGGGTCGCGTTATTGTACAGTTTGTGGTTAACAAAGATGGTAGTATTTCTGGTGCGAAAGTAGTACGTAGCATTGATCCGGATTTGGATAAAGAAGCTCTTCGTGTCATAAATTCGATGCCCCAATGGAAACCGGGTATGAATAAGGGAGAAATTGTAAGTGTAAAATACACAATTCCTGTTATGTTCAGGCTCCAATAAAAGAATTAGAAATTTTCTTCATCACGATTTATAGAAAAGATCATCAGCATATACAGTCGACAGGATAGGTATTAGTCAGAATATCTGTGTGAATTTCTATAATTCGTGGTGAAAAGAACTTTTGTCGCATTAATTATTGTTTTGATAATTTCCCCGAACGAAAAATATGCTCTATCTTTGTCCCTATATATTTGCTTCCGCTTTTATAGAGATACTGTATGAGGAAAGGATTTCTTTACTTATTTACTTTTGCCGTTATCATTCTGTCGCTCGCTTCGTGCACTGCCACTAAGTATGTGCCGGATGGCTCTTATCTGCTGGATGAAGTCAAGATTCATACAGATCAGAAAAATGTCCGTCCTTCTTCCTTACGAATGTATGTGCGACAGAACCCTAATGCCAAATGGTTCAGTTTAATCAAAACACAGCTTTATGTTTACAACCTTTCAGGACGAGACTCTACTAAATGGGGAAATAAGTTCCTGAGAAGAATCGGGGATGCTCCTGTAATCTATAGTGAGACTGAAGCGCAGCGCTCGCAGGATGAAATTACGAAGGCAATGCGCAATATGGGCTATATGGCGGCCACAGTGAAGCGTTCGACTAAAATAAAGAAGAAAAAGATCAAGCTGTATTATGAGGTGACAGCCGGCGATCCTTATATTGTCAATTCATTAAAATATGATATTCGTGATCCTAAGATTGCTGATTTTCTGAAGCAGGATTCCGCCAAAAGTCTGCTGAAAGAAGGAATGATATTTGATGTGAACGTGCTGGATGCCGAGCGTCAGCGAATTACTGACAAGTTGCTTCGGAATGGTTATTATAAGTTCAATAAGGATTATGTCGGTTATACGGCAGATACGGTTCGGGGTACTTATCAGGTAGACTTGACCTTGCATTTGCACGCCTACAGAGCGCATGTGAGCGATTCGGTGAAAGCACACCAACAATATTGGATAAATAAGATTAACTTTATTACGGATTATGATGTCCTGCAATCTTCTGCGCTGAACAGTATGGATATCAATGATTCTCTTCATTTTAAAGGGTACCCTATTTATTATAAAGATAAACTCTATTTACGCCCGAAGATGCTTACTGATAATCTTCGCTTTGCTCCGGGGGATTTGTTCGATGAACAGGATGTGCAGCAGACTTATTCCAATTTCGGACGTCTGTCCGCCTTGAAATATACCAATATCCGTTTTCTTGAAAATCAGGTAGGGGATACGGCGAAGCTTGACTGCTATGTGATGTTGACCAAGAGTAAACACAAGTCGGTAGCTTTTGAATTGGAAGGAACCAATTCAGCCGGTGATTTGGGAGCAGCAGCTTCCGTCTCTTTTCAAAACAGGAATCTCTTTCGCGGTTCGGAGACTTTTATGATCAAGTTTCGTGGTGCTTATGAAGTGATTTCCGGACTTCAGGCAGGCTATTCTAACAATAATTATACGGAATACGGGGTGGAGACAAGTATCAACTTTCCTAATTTCCTGTTTCCTTTTCTCTCTTCGGACTATAAACGGAAGATTAGGGCCACTACAGAGTTCGGATTACAGTATAATTATCAGATGCGTCCCGAATTTCTACGTACCATGGCATCGGCTTCATGGAGCTATAAGTGGACTCAACGCCAGAAAATACAACATCGTATCGATTTGATTAATATCGGTTTCCTTTATTTGCCGAGAATTTCGGAGAGGTTTAAGGATGATTTTATTAACAAAGGGCAGAGCCATATTCTTCAGTATAATTATCAGGACCGTTTGATTATTAATATGGGATATAGCTATCATTACAATAGTATTGGTGGTGCCATCATTAATAATACAATTGCTTCCAATTCATATTCCATCCGTTTTAATTTCGAATCAGCGGGAAATATCATGTATGCTTTATCCAAAGCAACGAATATCCGTAAGAATAATGATGGGGAATATGCTATTCTGGGCATTCCATATGCACAATATGTGAAAGGAGAATTTGACTTTTCTAAGAATATAAGGATAGATCATCGTAACTCGTTTGCGTTTCATATAGGTATGGGCATTGCTGTTCCTTACGGGAATGCGAAGACTATCCCGTTTGAGAAACAATACTTTTCCGGTGGTGCCAACAGTGTTCGCGGGTGGACGGTACGTGACTTGGGGCCGGGCTCTTTTGTGAGGGATGAAAATACCAATTTACTGGATCAGTCCGGTGATATCAAGCTGGATGCCAGCATTGAATATCGAAGCAAATTATTCTGGAAGTTTCAGGGAGCCATCTTTGTGGACGCCGGTAATATATGGACCATTCGTGATTATGACAATCAGCCGGGAGGAGTCTTTAAATTCGATAAATTCTATAAGCAAATAGCGGTAGCGTACGGATTAGGGCTTCGTCTGGATCTGGATTTCTTCATTCTTCGTTTTGACGGAGGTATGAAGGCGCTTAATCCTGTTTATGAAAAGGGGAAAGATCGTTATCCGATTATCCATCCTAAGTTCAGTCGTGATTTTGCTTTCCATTTTGCGGTAGGATATCCTTTCTGATCAATCATTGCTAATAAAAAAGGAGATGAAACTGATTATACGGTTTCATCTCCTTTTTGTTTTATTGTATATGCTTTTAACGAGCGGCAAACATCAAGTTGCTCATAGTAGCCTGACGGGCAGCCATCATGCCTTGAGCATCCAATGTAACGTTCATTTTTTCACCGTTCGGCAAGAACAGGTCAGCAGTGCCGTCGTTGTTCATCTTTAACAGCTCAGAGCTTTCACCGTTTGCAACTACATTCCAGGTATTCGCTTCTTTGTTGTAAATCAAATCCATAGAAGCAGTTTCGCCTTCTTTGGTGATTGAATAACCATTTTCAAGCGTTTTAACCATATAGTTACCGTTCTCTCCTTTTACTTTCTTCACGTCGCCTACATTAGCCATCGGGTTGGAACCGCTCCAGAATTCGATAGAGTTGATTACTAAGGCATCAGCAAGGTATGCTACGCCATAAACCGGAACAATGTTGAAAGCTAAAAATACAAGCTCATTTACAAATTTGTTTCCGACTCCTTGATTCCAGGAACTTAAACGGTTGAATAAGCCAAATGATCCAACACAGGAACTGAATAATAAGCTACCACTAAGTACAACCGCTACTAATGTCAGTTTGCTTTTTTTCATGTTTACTTTACTTTTTGATTAATAAAATATTGATAAATTCTCTTTTTAATAGATGCAAATATAACATTTTTAAATTAATCAAGGTTATTATTTCTTGTTTTTATGTCATTTACGTTTGTTGTGCGCCAACTTGCTTCCAATGAAATAATCTATGGAAAATTTGCCGGGTCCGGCAATGTACATTAATACAAATACTACTAAGTAGATGAATGCCAATTCTTTTACTGCAAATACGTCATTAGCGTGAATGACAAAAAAGGCCACTACCATCGTAAAGATCATCGGAATCATTGCCAACCGGTATAGAAAACCAACGATAAAGCCCATCGAACATACCAACTCACCAAAGATGGCTAATCCGAGAGATATGGAACTGCCCAGACCGATCGGATCAGGAAAAGCCGTTGACAGCTCCTGAAAATTACTCCATTTCTGTATACCGTGGTTCATTAATAATATTCCGAAAATGATGCGGGCTGCCAATAGGAACAAAGATACTTTTGTTGTATTCGGCTTGGTGGGGAATAAAAAATTATAAATCATAAGTCGTTCTTTTTATAAGTTTGTTTTATATCTATATAAACATAAAAAATATTGAAATTGTTTTCGGAAAATGATAAAACATAGAAACAAAAAAAGATACCGGAAATAAAATGGCTGATCTGCCACTTTATTTCCGGTATCTTTCTGTAATGACAGGATTTCCTAACTTACTCTTTACTTAATATATAGTGTTCGGCAAGTGCTCCCGTTATTTCTTGTTTGTCATCGTTCAAAAGACGAACTTTGTTTTCTTCTACTTTATAATAAGATATTTCTCCTCCTTCTTCTTTTAGAGTCAATATGTTACCTTCGAGTGTATAAGTTCCCTTTTCATCAAATGAACTGTCCCGGTCGATGTATACAGAGTGAAGAGTAAACGTCTTGTCGGGGTTTAGTGTCAGCGTTGTTTCGATGCCCGGACAGTCGGCGGCGGGGAAGACGCCTTTGTAGGTTCCTTCATAGTCAAGCGATGTCTCGGCATTATGTATATCGACTACTTCGGTTGCTGTGCTGTCCGCACTTGTACTATTGTTTGTTTTCGCACTGTTTCCGCAAGCTGCCAGAAGAAAACAGTAACATACCAGAATGATAATTTTTCTCATGATCATTACTTTTAATAGTTTATCTAATTAAGTTTATAGCGCGTAAAGATATAAATAATAAGTTGAATCCGGGCAATAAAAAGCACCGGACAATTTAATTTATGAATTAATGAAACACTCTTTCTGTCGGTAAACTTAGACAAACCATGCGGTTATATATTTATATATAAACTTTACCATTTCTTCGAAAAAAGTTCAAGCAACTGGCTTTTCTTTATCGGTTTAGCCAGAAATTCATTGCATCCTGCGTCAAGGGCACTGACCCTATCGGAGTCAAAGGCGTTGGCCGTAAGTGCAATAATAGGTATCTTTTGATTGAACTCCCGAATTTTGCGGGTGGCTTCCAACCCTCCCATAACGGGCATTTTCATATCCATGAGAATAAGGTCGAATTCTTCTTCGCGTACTTTATTTACCGCTTCCACTCCGTTTTGTACGTGGGTGAGGTTATAATTGTTGAGAATATGTTGCACTAACGTATAGTTACTGTCATTATCTTCGGCTATCAGTATCTTCAATTCTTTCTTGTCTATTTCATTCAGCGAAGTTTGTTGCTTCGATGGTTGCGAAACGGTTGGGCTATCTTCTTCCTGAATGCTTATTTCACAAGGAATCCATGCCCAGAATGTTGATCCTACATCGGGAGTGGAAGTAAATCCGACTTCTCCTCCGGCTCCTTCAATGATAGCTCTTGAGATAGCCAGTCCGAGTCCGGTGCCCTGAGCAAATTCATTGAGTTTCTGAAACCGTCCAAACACTCGTTCCTGCAATTCTATCGGGATACCGACTCCGGAATCCTCCACATAAATCCGGATTCCTCCTCTTTCGATGCCGTATCCCATTTTTATATGTCCGGATTTGGTACATTTGATTGCGTTTGTAAGATAGTTCATCCATACTTGCTTGAGGCGGTTTCTGTCCAGGAAAATCCAACAGTCCGGACCTGAGTTGGCCATCTGGAACTCAACATCCGGATTGGTTATCTTTGGTTGAATCATCGTATATAATTCGCCGCAAACTTTGGCCAGGTTGAAGGTTTCCCTCTTGCGTTCAAGTATTCCTGATTCTATCTTGGAGAGGTCGAGAATATCATTAATCAACCGCAATAATAATTCATTATTGGATTGGATGATGCTCATGTATTCTTCTTTTTCTGCCGGGTCTTCAGAATAGACCATTAGTTCGGAGAAGCCTACAATCGCGTTCAGAGGAGTACGTATTTCGTGACTCATATTGGCAAGGAAGGCTGATTTCAGCCGGTCGGAAAGTTCGGCTTTGTCTTTCAGCTCCTTTAGTTGCTGTGCCATTTTCTCCCATTTCGTATTATTGACTTTTATACCGGTGTAGCGGATTACATTGCCTTTCTTATTTCTTTCCACCGGAATACCCGTAACAATAAGGGTTTGCCATTCTTTATCCCATTTTGTTTTGGAACGGAATTTAAAGTTTACTTCTTTAGTTGTTCTATTAATCATATAATTAATATTCTCACGAACCATATCTATATCTTCCGGATGAACGGCATGCAGATATTCTTCAAGAGTAATTACATTTTCAGAGTGGAAGTCATTGACCGGGTCATTAAATGCTCTGAACTGCTTGCTCTTTGCATCAAAGTCCCAGTAGGACATACCTACGGTTTTGAAGGTGAGCTGCATTTTGTAGTTTCTTTCTTCAAGTTCTTCATTCAGCTGATGAAGCTTGGAGATATTTTGCCTGAAACCGGTATATCGTACGTTGTTGCCATATTCGTCTTTCTCGAATGGAACGCCTATGATATTACAATATTGCCAGGATTCATCATACTTCGTTTGCATACGGCAAGTGAAGTTAATGGTGAGTTCCTTGCCTGATAGCATAGACTGTATGGCATCATAGGATGAAGAACGGTCTTCAGGATGAATAACATCCATGTATCGTTGGATGCTCACCAGTTTATCACTGGCATAATCATTGATCGGGTCATTATAGGCTTCGAACTCTTGAGTCCGTACATCGAAATCCCAATGAATGATATTGCTGACTTTCATGGCCAGTTCACGCTTGGCGATTAATTCCTGCGTCTTCTTTACCATTTGCATCCTTTCCGTTATATCCAGTTGGGTTCCTATAATCAGCAATTTCCCAAAATGTTCGAAAGATAACCGCATCATGCTTTCATAATAGCGGTATTGCTTTTCTTCTTCATTATAGAAACGTAAGGTGATGTTTCCTTGCAGAATTTCTTTGTTGGTCAGTTGTGATAAAAGTTGTATTAAAGGTTCATGATCTTGTGGATGCAGTATATTTAGAATCTGATCTAATGTCGTGTTTTTTTTAGCTATAGGATCTCCATGTAATGGATTGAATGTTTTTTTATACACGTCATATACCCAAGACGACATAGAGGCCGCTTCCATTGCCATTTCCAGATTCTTTTTGCTTTCATCCGTACGGAATTCAGCTTCTTTTATGGCAGTCACATCGTTGGAAAGCAATATATGCCCGATGATTTCTCCCTCCTTGCTTCGCAGGGGAACGACCTTTGCTTCATAAATGATCGTGTTCTTATTTTGGGTAGAGAAGTATGCGTTGTCTTTTATCCGGTCAAAGTCGTATTCGAATTCCAGAACAATATCTTCGCCTCTCTGAATGCGATTTTTGAGAGTTTCGTCCACATAAGGACTATTAAAAAGATTGACGATATTAACTACAGTCGTTTTATCAGTGACTCCATACATCTGCAATGCATGTTCATTGATACTGCGCAAGATACCATTTGTATCATAGATCTCAATACTCATTGGCAGACAAGCGTAGATACTTTCTGCAAATAGAAGTTGATCTTTTATTAAAGGGAATGTTTCTGGTGCTGAAGATGACATTACATTTTGGGTAGGTTCTGTTTCACTTGGGTTCATTTGTCCTTTGTTTTTGTCTATGTATGATGCTCTGATTTGTTTGCTATTGATTAATTTATACAACTTCTTGATTGCTGCAAGAAGCTATATGCTCACAAACATACAATAAAAATATGGAATAAAGAAATTAACACTAATAAAAGTGAATGACAACTTTGCTTTTGATTAATGCCAGGAAAGCATGAAAGGCATCTTTTCACTCTCGGGAAATCTATATTATATAAGGTGAAATACTAAAAGTGCTTGTCCGGGTCTGCATATTCTCGTTTTTATCTTTATCTTTGTAGGAAAATATAAAAATATGGCACAACATACTTATGATGAAGAATCGGTCCAGGAGCTGTTGGGCTGGGCGAAAAAGATGCTTGAAACAAAGAATTACCCGACAGAAAAGTATCAGGTTAATGCGTGTACTTCAATCATTGATGGTAAACTTTATCTGGAGTCTTTAATTTCGATGATTTCCAAAAACTGGGAAAATCCGACTTTTCATCCTACCATTGAGCAACTGTGGGAATATAGAGAAAAGTGGGAAGGTCAAAAGGAGTAATGTAAGTTTCAGATCTCCTCAGAAAATGCATAATGCACTCTGAAGCGATGTGCCCGGAGTGCATTATGCATTTTTATTAATGGATGTAAGTCTGATCTTTCGCGTCGGAGATTAAAACGGCAACCATTTTCTTTTTTTCTTCTGACTGGTATTTTCTTCTCTTTGCTGGCTGTATATATCGGCAAATGTCTTTTTCTCTTTTATCATTTCATAGATAATTCCCCAGTCGGGAATACCGCCGACATTCCGGTCGTCTATAAACAGATCGGCTTTCAGTTTTCGGGAAAAGCCCTGATGATCTCTTTCTTCTTCCGGATAGTCTTTATTGGCTGCATAAAACTCCAGTCCTCTGGCTCTGCACCATTCTATGGCTTCGTCTAGAAGTTCTCCCTCGCGTACACTCCACAAGATTAAACGGTGCTTTTCTTGTTGTAACAATTTCAGCGTTTCAACTGCAAATGGAATTTCTTCACCAATACGTGGATAACGATGCTCTACAATCGTTCCGTCAAAATCAACAGCTATAGTCATTATGATATATTTAGAATACGTAATTTAGGACAAAGATACGGACTGTAAGCTAAAAAAACGTATATTTGCGCTGAATTAACATTTTAATAAAAAAACAGAGATTACATGAACAATTCCCCTCAGCGTGCCGCCAAAGGTTTTACAAGAGCCTTTTGGGTGAGTAACACAGTCGAACTGTTTGAACGTATGGCATATTATGCTGTTTTTATCGTTCTCACTATTTATTTATCCAGTATTTTAGGTTTTAATGATTTCGAAGCAAGTATGATTTCCGGCCTTTTCTCCGGAGGATTATATCTGCTTCCTATATTTTCGGGTGCTTATGCAGATAAGATAGGTTTCCGGAAGTCGATGATTATTGCCTTTTCTTTATTATCTATCGGTTATTTGGGGCTGGGCGTATTCCCTACATTGCTCGAAGCGGCAGGGTTGGTGAGTTACGGTGCGACTACCCGGTTTAATGGTTTGCCGGACAGTTCTTCCCGGTGGATTATCGTTCCTATCCTGTTTATCCTTATGATAGGAGGTTCTTTTATCAAGTCTATTATTTCCGCATCTGTGGCTAAGGAGACAACGGAAGCGACCCGCGCCCGTGGTTATTCTATTTTTTATATGATGGTCAATGTCGGTGCTTTTACGGGTAAGACAATTATCGACCCTTTGAGAAATGTGATCGGCGAACAAGCTTATATTTACATTAACTATTTCTCCGGGGCGATGACGGTGATTGCCTTGCTGGCAGTGATCCTGCTATATAAATCGACTCATACGGCAGGTGAAGGAAAAAGTCTGCGTGAGATAGGGCAGGGCTTTATGCGGATTATGACTAACTGGCGTTTATTGATTCTCATTTTAATCGTAACAGGCTTCTGGATGGTACAACAGCAACTTTATGCCACTATGCCTAAGTACGTCATCCGTCTCGCAGGCGAAACGGCCAAACCGGGATGGATCGCGAACGTTAATCCTTTTGTGGTGGTATGTTGTGTCAGCTTTATCACTCGTTTGATGGCAAAGCGCAGTGCGATTACTTCGATGAATGTGGGTATGTTCCTAATTCCTGTTTCTGCATTGCTGATGGCTTGTGGAAACATATTGGGAAATGATATTATCTCAGGAATGAGCAATATTACTCTGATGATGGTGGCTGGTATTGTTGTACAGGCGCTTGCCGAATGTTTCATTTCGCCGCGGTATCTGGAGTATTTCTCTCTGCAGGCTCCTAAGGGAGAGGAAGGTATGTATTTAGGATTCAGTCATCTGCACTCATTCCTTTCTTCTATATTCGGTTTCGGGCTGGCTGGTATTCTGTTGACAAAATATTGTCCGGACCCTGCCTTGTTTGAAACTCGTGCGGCATGGGAGGCCGCCAGTGCGAATGCGCATTATATCTGGTATTATTTCGCTGCTATCGGGCTGATTGCCGCTATAGCTTTGCTATTATTCGCAAAAATCACCGAATCCATCGACAAAAAGAAGAAATCTTCTCGGTAATTATCTTCTTTTTTATGTATATTTGCCGTCACTTTGCTGTAAAAGTTGACGGCATTTTGCATTTTAATAAAGAAAGATAAAACATGAAAGTAAGATTTATAAGCCTGGCGAGTGGCAGCAGTGGGAACTGCTATTATCTGGGTACTGATACCTATGGAATACTGATAGATGCCGGTATCGGCATCCGTACCATCAAGAAAACACTGAAAGATTTCAATATTCTGATGGAAAGTATACGTGCCGTATTTGTAACGCACGATCATGCGGATCACATCAAGGCTGTAGGGCATTTGGGGGAAAAGATGAATATACCTGTTTACACCACGGCTCGTATTCATGAGGGGATTAATCGTAGTTATTGTATGACGGAAAAGCTCAGCACATCGGTTCGTTATCTTGAAAAGCAAGTGCCTATGATGCTCGAAGATTTCCGTATCGAATCTTTTGAAGTTCCTCATGACGGGACGGATAATGTAGGATATTGTATAGAAATAGACGGCAAAGTCTTTTCTTTCTTAACCGACTTAGGGGAAATCACTCCGACGGCGGCAGATTATATCAGCAAGGCAAACTATCTGATTCTGGAAGCGAACTATGACGAAGAAATGCTTAAAATGGGACCTTATCCCCAATATCTGAAGGAACGGATCATGAGCAGGACCGGACACATGAGCAATTCTGCTACTGCTGAATTCCTGGCAGAAAATATCACCGAGCACCTGCGTTATATCTGGTTGTGTCATCTGAGCAAAGACAATAATCATCCGGAGCTGGCATATAAAACGGTAGAATGGAAATTAAAGAACAAAGGTGTAATTGTAGGTAAAGATGTGCAACTACTTGCTTTAAAGCGAAATACGCCTTCTGAGCTTTATGTGTTCGAATAATAACGAAAAAAAGATAGTAAAAAAGCTGCATTATTGTTTGGTCAAATGAAATAAAAGACCTACTTTTGCAACCGCAAACGAGGAAATAAGCACTCTTAGCTCAGTTGGTAGAGCAACTGACTCTTAATCAGTGGGTCCAGGGTTCGAATCCCTGAGGGTGTACAAATCCAAAGTTGCAATATAAAAAAATGTTGCACTCTTAGCTCAGTTGGTAGAGCAACTGACTCTTAATCAGTGGGTCCAGGGTTCGAATCCCTGAGGGTGTACTAGGAAAAAGGAGGTTTTTACCTCCTTATTTTGTTGGTTTACAGCAGATTAATTGAATAGATGTTATATGAATTGACATCTAAAGGAGTATCAAAAGATAGTACTAATTACGTCAAACTATGACAAGGTATAGTAAATAGTGACATATTTGTGATACCAATGCGATACTAGGGGATGATACCGGTGTGATACCAATGTGATACCCGGTGTGATACCAGACGTAAATCTTCCCAATTTCTCCTTATCTACATTTATCAATCATACTTAAAGTAAAAGTATGAACAATGTATCTGTACGGCTCGTCTTTGATAGAAAGCACGTAGCCACCAAAAAACGTCAATCCTCCGTACAAATGGAGGTTACTTATCAGCGGAAACGCAAGTATGTCGGAACTGGCATAAAACTCTATTCCGACCAGTGGGGCAAAGACCTGAAAGTTAAAAATCACCCCCAGTCATTAGTGTTCAACCAAAAGTTGAATGATATGGTATCTGGGATATATGATTTTGTCTATCAGCTCTCTTCTCAAAACATTCCTTTCACCTTTGAAAGATTGGAACGGTATTTGAACAATTCGGAATCCGGAACCACAAATTCATTTCTGTCCTTTATGGAGAAACGGATATACGAACGGCAAGTTACTGATTCAACGAAGCAAAGGCAGAAGTGTGTACTAAAAGCACTGAAAGAATTTGGCAGGATTAAAGATTTTACTGATATTTGTGATGAAAATATCAGAGCATACGATGAATTCGCCAAAAAACGATGCAAATGCCAGTCTTCGGTATATAATTATCACAAGATACTGAAAGTGTTTGTAAGAGAAGCATACGCGGCTCATTTGATTTCAGAGAATCCATATCAGAATTTCAAATTAGATCGCGGCAAACGTGTAGCAAGGAAGTTCTTGACTAAAGAAGAACTGACTAAACTTGAAACTAAACAGATTGATGATATGTGCCTGAATCGTGTGAGAGATCTTTTCCTGTTTTGTTGTTATACTGGTTTGGCGTATGCGGATTTGGCAATTTTTAACTTCAAAGATGCTATAATGACAGACGGAATGTATAGAATACGAGATGAGAGAATAAAAACCGGAACTCCTTATAATATATCACTCATGGATAAAGTTATGAATATATTAAAGAAGTATGAGTTTAAGTTGCCTGTTATATCTAACCAGAAGTACAATTCATATTTAAAAATTCTGGGGGCGTTCTGTGAAATAAAAAAGAAGTTGACGAGTCACGTTGCCCGGCATACCTTTGCCACTACTATTGCATTAGCCAATGGTGTGAGGATTGAGGTTATCAGCAAAATGCTTGGACATACGAATATCCAGACTACGCAGCTATATGCGCATATATACCAGGCTGAAGTAGACAAAGAGTTTGAACGACTTAACAATATTGTATGAAGGTGAAACTTGTCACTGTAAGAGAAGCAGCTGATTTTCTTCGTATATCTTACAGAACGGCTCAACGATACTTGGCTGAAGGAAGAATACCGTACACCAAGCCAGCCGGTAGAGTATTGATAAAGGAGCAAGACTTGATGAACTTCGTCAATATGACGAATAGATAAAAATATATGCCTCGGTTACTTTGCACTGTGTGTCATTTATGACTTACCAAAATAGGTAAAAGCCCAGATTACTGTTTTGACACATGGTATTCACCCTAAGTGACCGGGGTATTTTTCTTTGTTAGAAGAAAACAAATTATGATTTTAGGATAATCAAATCAAAATACATTAAACGAGTACGTTTATACTCTGGTTCTAGGTCTAGTTTCATGTATTCTATTTCATCTGCAATATTTTCAAATATAAATTTGAATCCATTACGCTGATAAAAATCTATCACTTTTTGATGATTAGAGGCATCAACAATAATATAACGGCATCCAGTCTTATTTAATGGATCAATAAACCAACCTTTTATAAAAGACAAAATTTCATCACCAATATGTTTTCCGGCAAAGGAATCAAATACAGCTAATTGTCCAACTAATACAGCTGGATATTGAGAGTTGCGTTTAATATTGGGTATTGGGCGATTTATTTTGTTTTTTATATTTTTAGGTAAGGACGAAACGGGCAACATTGAATTGGATACGGTAAATGCTGCAACTAATTCTAAAGAAGTGTTAGCCTTGACGAAACCGTATGATTTACCAAGTAATTGATTGTTGTAATTTTCAAAATCATTTTTGAAGAAATTTTCAATATCCTTATCGTGAGTGCATGAAAAGTCAGAACAGTTCTCTATTAGAGGTCTGCTCCATTCAACAAATTCGCAATTATCTTCGATAAATGTACCCACTATTTGAATTTACGAAGGTTTGATTTTTCCAAAATTCTTTTGGTCATTTCTACTTCACGCGAAAAATCAACGGTCCCTCGTTTTTTCTCATTCTCACGGGCAATCTTTTCAAATTTTTCTGCGACTTTGCCGGTTAATGTTGGTATTGGTTTGATATAAATTGCCATAAATCAATTGTTTTACGAGACAAAGATACAACATTAGTTTTACTTTTTATTTCAGCACCATTAAAATCATCTTTATCAGCACTACTTTTAACACAAAGTTCAGTATCTACAGCATCATTAACAAGAATACGGTGAGCAACATCACTATTACCCACCGTATCATTTACTCTAAGAGTAGTACTTACAGCACTCCTAACAGAAGTCCTATGACTCCCCAGATTATATCATGCCAATCAGCTACTCCTTTCTTTATCCATTTATCTAAAACAACTTCTTTGGCGACAAGTATAATCAGAGTGATTAGTATGGCACTCCAAACAGGTATAAGGTATTTGAGTACATCATAAATCAAGATGCCAGCAATCAGATGCTGGGCACCGTCCATTCTCATGTGGTTAAAGCAGAATTCATCTATTTTCTGCCTAATTTTTTTTAGAAAATCCATGTAATTTTTGAGGTTAATTTTTAATTTTGAGATGATGCTATCATATTAAAACCATTTCATACATGCCAAGGGTTTTGATATGGGTCATAAGATGTTTGAAAGGTTGCCATCTGCCAGTCTGTAAGAGGCTCTTTCTTGTTATCAATTTTTCTCGGAATTTGAGGATTTAATTTTAGCCTGGAAGCGTCTTTTAGCCATTGCATAGAATGGTCGTAGTCATCTATTCGTACAGTACTGATATTGTTAGGAGAAATCAGTTTGTGCAACTCGTATAATGACAGTTGAACCATGTGACGTTTCAAGTTATAGTTTCTTGGGTCATGGTATCTGATATTCCTTTCCAGTTCCGGTACATCAGCATTGGGATTGATTATAGGGTAATAAATTTTTCCTTTATATTCTACATATTCGTGTTCTGACAACTCATAAGAATTGAGTGAAGGATCATATTCTCCAATCATCCCCCAGCAGTCAGACTCCATTGGATTGACCAGACAGTCATAATTATCCATTGTTAGCAAGGTGAAGAATTTGCCTTCATATTCTACAACTTCCCATTCATTGTATGGAACAGTGTCCCACTTGTATGTATCAACCATTTCCCAGGCATTAACTTCCGGAATACGAATATCGTTGAAGTCTATGCCATTGGCGATGTCACATATATATGTCCGTCCTAAGAACTTTGTCACATCTCCGGGACGATAGTTTTTCATCTGGCTGTATTGTTCTATTTTTTTCAGGTCAAGTATCTCTTCTGTTTCGTGCCAATAAGATATAGGACAAGGAGCTTTGTAGCCATTGATAGCTTGAATTACCTCGCATATTTTCCCGTCAAGGTAAAAATGACATCCTATAGGATAACTGATTCTTCGATCATATTCAAAGATGAATTTACCTCGATTTAGTTCGCGTTCAATTTCATAATTTTCAGTAAGGTAATCCATAATAGATGCTTCAGCGGCTTGTTCTGCCTGCACAAAACAAATATTTTTCCCACGGGTAAGCTGCGATAAAGCATCCTCCGTAATGATACCCAGATAATCATTTTTGTTTAAAAACCTTCTATACATAATTAATATTCAAAAGTGTTATAGACTGGTGCTGTATATGTTTCAATTGTTGTCTTTTGATTTTGGAACCGTCTCCATGAGTCACAGAGAAACAATACTAATACATAATCCAAGATGTCCGATAAGTGCCCATATTTTTCTTCTTTTCCACCGGTTTTGGGGTTTAATACTTTTTTCTTGGATTTGGTGCCGTCAGAGTTCTTCTGCTGATATATCATATCTTCAGTAAATTTACGACACCGTAGGTCTGCCATGAATTTCCAACCGTCAAACCCGTTTAATATAGCGTTGACAAACTCC
Source organism: Bacteroides sp. MSK.20.82 (assembly GCF_019052485.1). Classification (NCBI taxonomy): domain Bacteria; kingdom Pseudomonadati; phylum Bacteroidota; class Bacteroidia; order Bacteroidales; family Bacteroidaceae; genus Bacteroides; species Bacteroides sp. MSK.20.82. The sequence goes on along the minus strand of NZ_JAHQUN010000004.1, from coordinate 127,189 downwards.
AACCGGGTACTTTGTGGCGGCTGCTTCTGAAGCAATTTTATACGTGGCCTTAGTACATTGTTTTTCATATTGTCCACTATAATAGTATAGTTGTTGACACCTTCTTCTGTTTGCGTGCTACGTGCTAATCCTGCTGGGTCTCCTGTTATAATTATTCCGCCTATATGCTGATTCTGGAGGTGTTTGTCTCTTATTTTTTGAGATAATTTGGGGGTATTGTTTTCTTTGTTCTCTGGTTTACCTAAGTTTTCTTCCAGCAGATATATTTCTTTCTTTTCATAATTAATCTGCAACTCCATCTCACTCATATATGGAGCGACATTAAAGTCCCATCCTGATATGATTGGCTTCATCGGATCATAAACTTTTTCCCGTAACCGTTCAATAAGATGTTTTTCGCCATCAAAATTCCAATATGCAGCCATAAGGTTTGAATCAACAAAATCCCAGTTCCCATATAAAAGCCTTTCTCGTGTTGCTCGATCTGTAATTTTGTTTAATGCTGCAACATAGGTCTGTACAAACTGAATATCCGGATTATCAAAAACAGAGAATGGTACGTATGCTTCGCCTTCTTTGCATAATACAGGATTTCCTTCATCGTCTTGAACAAAACGCGAACGTACCCAATTAATACAAGGGTTGGTTGACATCATCATTCTGGCAGTCTTAAATGTTTCTGCTGTGCGCCAACGAAGACGAGAAAATAATACTTCAATAGCTCTTTCTGAAATTTCTGATACCTCATCTATGAATGCAATAGTATATTCTGAAGACCCGAAACGTTCAAAGTTAGGGTCTGAAGGTAAGTCAACCATTTCTTGCATGATGATGACTGAATCATTCCAAAATGTCAATATCCCATCAAGGTTGTTTATTTTGTAATTCACCCCTTCTTTTAGCCCCCATTCCTTACATACTTTCTTTATGGTATTCCAAGTAGAACCTTTCAAACTCTTTAAGGTTTTACGAGCTACAACGGCACGTATATCTGGAAATCTCATACAGCTACTAACAAGCCAGCAGCTTCCTAAATAAGATTTTCCACCTCCGGCTGCACCACCTCCTAAAATAAGTTGTGGTAAATTTTCAGAGCCGCATGATGTGCAATATGGTTTATATTGTGGATTTCCTTTAATATCATGTCCGACCATTTTTTGTGATATATGCCCTCCACAATGAGGGCAATAGTCGGGTTGAAGTAATTTCCATAATTCATATTGTTTGGGAGATGGCTTGAAATCAATTTTTATGTTTGGTGCTTTTAATCCTACAGCCATATTGTTAATTTAAAACAATAAATGGGAATCCGTACAGTAAGACAGATTCCCATTCGTATGGAAGATATGATTGTGAGTAAAGAAGTAAGAAATCAATTTTGTGCTTCGTTATAGATGCGTTCAACTACAGCCCACATTTCATCTGGCATTTGTTGTTCTGCAATAGCTTCACAAGACCTACGCATATAATCCAGTTCTTCTTTAGAAAATTCTACCACTAATGGGGTTTCTGCGTCTTTTTGAACGTTCCATTCAATTCGCTTTTCTTCCTTTTTTTCGACTATTTCATAGTCCTTTCTGTCTTGCTCTGAAATAGCAATTTTCCGGGCGATAGACTTTTTCAAATTAAAATCCATAAAATTTCCTCGTTCTGGAAAAATAGAAGGAATAAGCAATCTATCTTTAATATGTAAATCCATAACTTCTTAATGTTTTATCAAGAATAGTCTTTTGCTATAGAGGTGGTTGTTATAAATGATATGATTTTTTGATTTTAACAAGAAATATTGTTATTAGCATTGTAATTATTGCCGATAGATAAATTTTATCTTTATGTAAATCCCACCAACTTAATTCTATAGTCTTTCCTGATGATTTGCAAAGTTCATTAACCCTTTGGTATAGAGAGTCTAGCTTGGATGATATTTGTGAAATGGATATTGATAATGTTTCAGCTGATTCTGTATGCTCGGTATCTTGTTTGTTTATATTAGTTGTACTTTGCTTTATTGGATATTGTTTTCCAGTAGAGTCTGGCATCGACAGATACACTGTTTTATTTTCTAACTTTAAATTACTCAATTTGTCTGCTGTTACTTTAGATTGTTTATCAATATCTATGTGAAGAGAGTCCAGTGAATTACGAAGTTGTTGCAATTCACTGGAGTAATCTATCTGTTGTTGCTTCTCCATATTTTTAGAAGCAGCGCATGAACCAAGCAACAGAATACAAAGAATACAACTTATGATAGTAATTGGTTTCATACAATGCTGATAATAATGGGTTCCCCTCTTTTTTGCGCCTCTTCAATCTTTTTATTAAGGCAATCGGAAGTGTATCTTGATTCAGATAATCGGCCTACAGCTGAATTTTTCCCTACTAAAATGCAACCGGCACTGTCTGCGGCGGTGTTGCCACTATGTATGAGAATACCTTCAAAATGGGGAACATTTAATAATCTTGGAAGATTACGACCGAATTTGGGAGACCAGTTATAGATTATATTATAGGTACCATACGGAATTGCTGACTCTCCATAAACCTTTTTCTCTCCATTATCGAATATTCCATTTTTATTTTTATCAACTATCTTGTCTTCTAGGGTATTACAGAAGAATTCATTATTGATATATAGTCTGCCAATAGTATAAGTCTCTTTTGGCCATAGACGTTCTAATCTTAATTCCATAGTCTTAATCTTTTATTTGTGATAGTAATGTGGCTACTTTTATACCACTGCTTCTGATATGTTTTCCAACCAGTTGTTTGTCCATCTTTTTGCCATTACAAAACGATAATCCAATAATTCCGGCAGGCTTTTCCCCATCATACAATGTCAATAAGGCTATTTCGCTAATATCGTTAGCTTGAAATTTGTAATATAAGCGTTGGTCTATTTTTTGAATGTCGTCCAACCCACCATAAAAATATCCATCGTCCAATACTTTTGCCACAAGTTTGTATTTTGATAAGCTAAAATCCGCATAGTCTTCGTCAACGTTTGATATACTATCCCTAACTTCTTCAATTCGCATCGAACCGAAAAGGAATGGCAATCCTGTTGTCAGATTTTTACTTCCATTATGAAATTCTATTAACCATGCCCGGTCAGCATTAGTGGTAAATATCATTTTAGATAAAATATGGCGAATATTGGAATCCGCCGATAACCTTGTATTTACTAGATGGTCGTGTTGGGCAGTTGTTATTTCGGACATGCGATCCAAAAGATACTTTGGATTTAATGCGAAAAATATGATGTAACCGCTTAAAAACAACAGAAATAGTCCTTTTATAATGCTGAAAAAGCCATATCTCTTTTGTAGGTTAAGCAATTTTTGAAGCCATCCGATGCCTTTATCCAACTGTTCCATATTAATGTGAAGTAATTTGTACTGATTGGATTGGGATAAACCATTCTAGTTCATTTGCAAATGGTTCATTTAAGCGTACCCATACACCTTTTGTTTTTTGAGTTTGATTCTCTTTAATAATAACCCCGTCCCTTCCAATTAACTTTTTCAATTTCCATTCTTTCAATAAAGGGGAGGCAATGATTGTAATTTTTCGTCCTACCATTTGTTCTTTTATTCAACATTATTATCATTATTAGATTGAGGAACAATGACATTGAAAACAATACCAGAGTCACCGTTACCTTTCAATTCAACTTTACTTTCTTGTGCTACCTTTACTGGATACATTTCCATTAAAGCTTTTGATGCTTGCACAGCTACAGAACGTAATGGAGCTGGTGATAGCTCTGTGCCTCTTCGATCTGTATATTTTGCTGTAGAAGTTTCGTCTATAATATGCAATAGTTTTTCTGTTAGACGAGCTTTTAGATCGGCTGTTTCATAATTTGCGATAGCTCGCAACTGATTGATATACTCTTGTACATCATCCCGCGCCATTAATTGTTTTGCCTTTCTTAAAGAGGTATGACTGGAATCATAGAATATATCTTCGTAGCATTTGCGAGCATTTCCAGCATAAGGGTCACAGCCGAAAATGAACAGCTCACAAAAATCAATTTCTTGTTTATTCAACGATTCTGGTTTCTTTAGTTCCATTCTTTAATTGTATTAAAGCCCAGCCGATATGTTCAACTGGGCTTGGTTTACTAAGAATAGCTAGGAAAGGCTTTATGAGTTTGTTTTTTCAACATTACTTTCTAATAAATCTTGCATAACAACCCGTCTGAATAGGTCTTTGAGTCCATCTAGCATACTTTCTATATCTGCAATATTCTGTAACTTATCCCGATTAAAATTTATTTGTAAATCATATCCGGAAATTTCCATAATAGTTTCATGGGTATCTTCGGTTTGTACAGCCAGGATTCTTCGGTCTGAAAGAGTGTTGAACACTACTTCTGGCTCCAGTCCAATTGATTGCGCTTGTTGCTTTTCTTCTTCTGTTACCATATTTTATATTTTGAAATGAACACGTGATTTTTCTGTTTTGGTCATAACCATACTACCATCATCTATGCCGGAAGCATTACGCATCCTTTGGGAACATACCATAGCCACATTGGTCGTTGCTGTTACATCAGCATCTGCATCATGGGCATCATCTAGTTCGATACCAAATTTTTCTGCCATGATTTCCAATTTATAACTGCTCATGCCATCTAAATGAGATAAAGCCAATTGTCCTAAAACGATTGTGTCTATATATAAAGGCTGGAAGTGCCCATAGAAATCTGTTTCTCCTCTCATTAATTTGGCAAATTCTTTCATTTGTCCTCCATATTCCATTAACTGTTGCATGAATCCTATATCAAATCCAATGTTTTGGCCAATTAAGAAGGGTTTTATGTTGCGACCTTTTGATAATATGTTTTTGCGGATAAAATCAATAACCTCTGCCGCAACTTGCTTGATGTCCATACCAAGAGATTCTAACATATCCATTGTTATGGCGGAATAAGTCAGAGCTTTTTCTTCATATTTCATGGGCTGTTCATCGTCTTTATCAAATTTACTCTTCAATACTTTACGTTTAGCCACACCTTTATCCGGCTGTTTATTATATGGGGATATGTATTTTACATATCTGTCAATTGTTTCAAAAGTATCTATACGTACTGCATGGATTGCAATCTGGGTACATGCGCAATCTTGGCAGTCCAAACCGCCAGTCTCAAAGTCTAAGGTAAAAGCCACGATAATTGGCTTTTCGTTATTAGGAGTTGCCATATTATTTTAATAAACTTAGTGTGAGTTGTTTAACTTTTTGTTTAAATTCTTCGAGTGAATAATTATTATGAATAACATAATCATATTCATTTAAAGGTATCTCTATACGATTCAAATCGCGTTCACATCGCTGTTGGTCGATTCCACAATTTATTCGATCATCTATACTTCTGTTGATATATACAGAAAATATAATAAATGAGTTTGGAAATTTTTCTTTTAAATATTTCAGACCTTTTTCATCAATTACGTATGTACATATCTTCTGCTTTGCCTGTTGCAATGTAGCCCAATATTCATGTTCGCCGAATTGTGTATAAGCTATCATTTCAGACATTTGGGGCTTGTCTTCCGGAGTTACAAACCAATGTTCTTTTCCATTTGTTTCTTCTTCCCTCATGGGACGTGTTGTATATGATACTATTGTTGGAATGCCGTTTTCAGACATGATGTTTGCCATTGTTGTCTTACCGCTTCCAGATGGTCCGACAATAGTTATAATAACTGGTATATTTGCTTTTATTTTCATAATATGTCTATAATTGAAGATTTATATAACTGAAGATTGTTTCCACCTGTATAGTCACTGTATTTAACTTGGGCGGAACATATAAGCATTTTGTTCTTTGCACTGCTAAGAGAACCACCCTTACAAAGTGTTGCCCGGACATTCATCCATTCATCATTCCAGATGACCATTTCTACCAGGTCATTGTTTTGTTGAAGTAAAAGTTTGCAGAAAACTCGATTCTCACCTGTTTTCTTGTCTTTAAACTTTTTCTCCTCAATATCTACAATGTTAGCACAAATAGCAACGCGTTTTCCATCATAATCGGGGTCTTGTATGTTTTTTAAAAGTGCCCAAGATGCTTTTCCTTTTATTTGGGGCTTTGCTTCTGAATTGTCATAAATACGTTTATAGTCGATAGCTCCAATGCCACTAATTGCGATTTGCTGTTGACTCCAGAAATAATGTTTGTTTCTCAAATCTTCCGGTATATCTTTTTCGGATATTTCAAAACCTAAACATTTTGCGGCTTTTTCTAAAATGGCATATCGTTCTATGACTGATTGGGCATTTTCTACTTTGTCAAAACATCCGGATAATATTAAATGACGGACATGTCTTGCATTAACTGGGCATTTAGTAGCTTCATTCGGGTTGTCTGGATCATCCCAATATTTGTACAGCTTTAATTTATACCGGAATATTCGTTCTATAAAGTTTTCAATAGAACTAAATTCTCCGCGTACATTTCGTTCGTTTATAATCCATTCTGTAGCTTTAGCTCCCAACATTTTAATACGAGAAAGAGACCAAAAAATTTTATTGGTTTCATAGTCTGTAATAAAGGTTCCGCCACTTACATTTATATCTGGTGGAACTATTTTTGCTTCACTGCATAGTTCCATCTCACTCATTAATGTAGGAATTTCATCATCTTTAGCCCATTGAAGAGCTATGGTATAAAAAGCTGTAGGGTAATTGGCTTTAAGGTAGGCTCCGGCATAGGCGGTAACAGCGTAAGCGGTTGCATGACTTTTGTTAAAAAGATAACCACCAGCTACCTCAAACATGTGCCATATTGCTTCTGCATCTTCTTTTGGGCAACCATTTTCATTAGCTCCGGCCATAAACTTGTCTCGTAAGGCAAGAATCTTATCTACTTTTTTCTTGGATATAAGTTTTACCAATTTGACACCTTCACCTAAACTGAATTTTCCAACTTCGCGTGCAATCTGTGCTAGCTGTTCCTGGTAACACAGCACACCATAAGTATTCTTCATGGCATTGTATGTTCCCCATAGATATACAGGATCTGCATCTCCCAATTTGCAGTCTACATATTTATCTGTAGATCCGGAATCTAGTGTTGCTGGACGAAATAAGGCATTGGCTGCGATTAAATCTTCAATTTTATCTGGTTGCATACTTACCAAAAATTTAGTCATCCCTTTAGATGAAAACTGGAAGATATTTTGGGTGTATCCCTTTTGCAGTAGTTGATATACTTTAGGATCATCTAGTCCGCTTTGCACGATATTTTGAAAAGTAATATCGGTATGATATTTATCATTACATATATTGATGACAGCTTGTAGTTTTGACAATTCCTTAATACCAAGACAGTCATTTTTTAGTAATCCCTGTTCGTCTAATGAATAACCGTCAAATTCGGAAATCAACACACCGTCTATTTTCTTTATAGGAGTAAAGTCAAAGCATTCCAAATCTTTTCCATCTTTTGAATCTGGGGTCACTAGTAGGGCAGAGGCATGAACTGATGAAGAACGAGGTTGTCCCATCAAAGTACGAATATCTTCAATTACTTGTGGGTACTCCATTATGAAGCTATGTATTTTTTTATTGGTAGCAGCCATTGTAAACAGGTCTGTCCAGCTCATATTGTCATCTTCAAATATAGCTGTGATATAATTTACAATATTTACCGGTACTCGATGTACACGCGCTACATCTTTAAGAACTGCTTTCAACTTTAAAGTCGTAAAGGTTCCGGCAGAAAACACACGTTGTTTACCATCATGGTTATAACGGCGTTCAATATACTCTTTTACCTCTTGTCTACGGTCTGATTGGAAGTCTACATCCACATCTGGAAGGGAACCTCCAGGACCTTGCAAATAACCACTGTCCACAAAACAATCTATGGCTTTCACCTCTGTTGAAGATGTTTTATATTTAACTGATATGACTTTCATTTTTAATTAATCTAACCGTTTACCATAATAGTTACCTTCTGATTTGTATGCCCTTTCAAAATCAATTAGAGCATATTCAGGAATAATCATTTGTTTGGTGATAAAAGCATCTGAAACGATGCCTTCCAGCGTTCTACATCGGCTAAGGGCTACGTATAGTTGTCCAGGACAAAAAGTATGTGATACATGAATGATAATTTTATCGAATGTAAGTCCTTGGCTTTTATGAATGGTAATGGCCCATGCCAATGTTAATGGGAATTGAGTACATGAACCAATTTCTTCTTTTACAATCTCATTATCTTTTAAAGTATATTGCGTATTACTCCATGTATAACGTTCAAATTTGATAGTCCGGCCATTATCCATACGTACTGTAATTACGTTATCTTCTAATGCGGTCACAATTCCAAGCATACCATTATAATAACCCTTTAATGAGTCGTTAACCAATGACATAACTCTTGCCCCAACTCGAAGTTTTAAATGTAAATCACATGGTATAGATGATTCTGGGAACTTATCCTTGATAACTATATCATAGTTTCGTATCTCTTGTTCCCCTAATTTGTCGGCATTAATTCTCTCAACATCAGCTTTGTGTGTACAAATATGGATGTATTCGTTATCATAACTGCTACTGATTTTGCGGTCTTTCAATTCGCTTAATAAATCCAGTTCATCGGATGTTACCTGGTAATTACGAATATTGTTGAGTACATTAATAAATTCAGGTTCTGTTTGCCTGAATATTTTTGTTAGCTCTACAATGTGGAAACCTGTGCGTTTGAAAACTAAGGCGTTGAAAAAGAAAAAGCCATCATAAAAGTCAGACAATATTTCTCTTTCTTGTTTCTTTGTTACTGGAGGCAATTGAAAAAGATCGCCAAACATTACTACTTGTACACCGCCAAATGGTTCATCACTTTCGTAAACCCACCGTAGTTTGCGATCAATGGTGTCCAGAATATCTGGGCGTACCATGCTTATTTCATCAATAATCAGCAATTCCATTTTGAGCAATAGTTCTACCTTGTATTCTGAAAATTTGTTTTCCAGTCGGTCGTAAGGTGTAATAGGTCCAAAAGGAATGCCAAATAGACTATGCAATGTAACGCCCCCTGCATTAATGGCTGCTATGCCTGTTGGGGCAGCTACAATGCAATTCTTCCCGGATTTTTCAATTAGATATTTTAGAAATGTAGTCTTTCCAGAACCGGCTTTACCTGTTACGAATACATTATTCTCATCATCTTGAATGAGATTCATTATTTTTTGCATCTCTTCTGTCAAAATCATATCTTCCATACCTTTTTATTTTTCGATTTTTACATATAAATTGCAATGACAAACATCATGTTCTCTATACGAGCTGCACGGACATCGTTTGTCTTTGGAGTCATTGTGGCATGGACACTCGCCATTATTGGCTTCACATCTTTTGAGGATGGCATTAACTACCTTGTCATTGGGATTTAAATCCCATCCCACTTTTCTTAAAATTGGAATCATAATCAAATTTCGTTTAGAGTAAATAAAAGATCTCGATTATCAAATTGAATATCATCGTCAGTTTGCAGTTCATCTGCATATACTACAATAGGATCATCCATTCCGGCACGTTTCACAAGTAACTGTGCGTCTTTGTCTATTTTATAAGTTTTATGATTTTCTAATGTAACTTCGATATATTGATTGGAATCTACGTCATCTCCAATAATGGTCACATCTGAAGGGTATAGTCCTGCACGTTCTGGAAGAAGGAAGCGTTCAAATAACAAATCGTATTTTATTGGATCTATAAGTGTTATTCCCAATAGGTATAAAACTAGACACCCTCCAGCAGAACCACGTCCGCATCCCACTAATATTCCATTTTTGCGTGCCCAATTAACAGTATCATATTGTACGAGCATGTAATCTACATTATTGGTTGATTCTAATACGTAAATCTCATGATCCAATTGTTTGCGATATATGTCTTCTTTATCTTTTGGAACCAATTTATTAAACCCGTCTTCCAGCAAGTCCAAAAACATTTCATGCCGGTTGGCGTATTTTGATTTTTCATTGTCGGCCATGTCATATTGAGGCATAAAGTTGCGTTCAATCTCATATCTTGCTTCTGCTCCTTTAGCAATCTTGACAGTATTTTCACATGCCCAATTGAATATATCCTCTATGTCCCATTTGTGTTCATCAAACAAGCCAGACATAGTGTTCCAATGTTCATCCAGATCTTTAAAATATTGGTCATCACTTTGTTCATGCGCCGCTCCTTCAGCAATTTTGTTAAGGATGATTTTGTTTTTTGCATCATCTTTGTCCAAATAATAGCAGTCACAAATTAATACTGGAGGAAGATCGCCTGTATCATATATGTAGTCAAAGTAACATTTTGTAGCATCTAGTACTTTAATATCAATACGTTCAGCTTTGAATTCCGATAAATCTAATTGATAAAAGCAATCGTCAAAACTATCGAAAAAACGGTCAAGATTATTACCTATTTCTTTCAACCAAAATGACGCATATTTGCTAAATACAATTATATTACCGGCTCCATGTTTTAGAAGATCTTGTAAATCAATGATTTTATTTTCGGAATCTACATTTATACATTTTTGAATTCTAAGCAAATTTTGAAGTCCTTCTTGTGACTGACAGTATATTTTAGCATCTATCTTTTCGATACCATCAGTGAATGTAAGTGAATATCCAAACACCCATTGAATGCCAGCAGCTTCACACTCTTTTTGAAGAATAAGGGTTGCTGCCATTGTATTGTAATCACAAATACCTAATGTGGATTGTCCTAAGTATTTGGCTTTTTTTATCCAATCTGTTAGCGAAAAACTTCCATTGAGCAATTCAAAAGGGGTATGTATGCCTAAGTTTACAAATTCTTGGGCATGGTTTAATGGCTTCCTATTGCCTACATACTTTAAAATTTGAAATTCAAAGTCTTTTCTTGTGTCATAATAATACCAGTTGTCTCCAAATTGAAATACTATATAATTAATGTCTTCTTCTTGTAATGTTTGAATGTTTTCCATTGTATTGAACTTGATATTGTTGTCAGTATCAGTACGGAAGATGGACTTAATCATACTAGTATCTTCATAGTACATTTTACCAAAGCCCGTGATTTCAATAACATCTTCATCTATGATATTGAAACACATCTTATTATTATCTAGCCAATTTAATAAATCAGGATTCATATTTAAATTTTGTTTAATTTATATTCGGTTAAAGTTTTCAGTCTGAAAGCGAATGTGTCATATATCTCCCAAAAGTCCATGCTGTCGAAATCTTGGCTGGAATCTTCTATATCGGCAACATAGCAATCAAAATATTCATTTAGTTGATCACCTGTCTTTTTTATAGCTTCTGTAGCGTCTCCATCATATCCAATGACTATTGTATGAACCCCTTTTGCCTGTAACTTATAAATTTGTGTATCAGAGATTTTCTTCCCGAACGTAGCAACAACAGCCACAGATGGGTTATTGTACAGGTTTAATTTTCGCGTAAGTGCAATGACATCAAACACTCCTTCTACAAGAATTACGGTATCTGTTTCGTCTTCAATTATACTATCATAGTTGTATAATAATTTGACAAAATCGTTTTCAGTGCTATTCCTATAACGCATAATTTGGAATTTTCCATTATGACTTGCTTTACGGTTATATTCATCAATATCAGCTTTATCCCAAATATGCCGGGAAATATACCCAACAATATCTCCATTGTCTATAATCGGAAATATTACATAATCATCAAACTTAAAGTTCATGTTACGTGTAGTGCCAACAGGAAAGAAATCGTAATCTTCTTCAGTAAATCCACGTTTTCTTAAATACCGATTAAAATGAGTGCGCTTATAATATTCAGGCATTTCCACAACACACAGAGAGTCATCTATTTCCCTGTCATCGTTTTCCAGAAAAGAGAAATCATTAATTTTTTTATCTCCATCCAGATCAAAAGTATCTGTTATAATTAAGTCCTGACGGCCTATATCTGTTAGCAATTGTTCTAATGTCTGGGTTGAACGTCCACACGAAAAGCAGTGTGCCATAAAAAGCTTTTTCCTTTCGGTTGCTTTACCTATATATATACCGTATTTCCCTCCTTCATGCCCACAATAGGGGCACTGGGGGACAATCAAGTTCTTTCCGCTACCATCCGGTTTTGCATGTAGTTCAATAGAAAGTTCTTGGATTATATACTCTTTTTCTTCTTTACTCAATTCCATATTACGCAACTTTGCTGATATTTAATGTTCTTGCTCTGTCATAAAAACATTCGTTATCATAATCAGTAGCAATTTTAAATGGGTCTCCTTTTTTGAAAAATCGTGATTTTGCAACATTTAGGCGCATGACATTTTCGCGCATTTCATTGATGCTTTGATTAAGAGTAATAAGATGAGTCATTGGTCTGCTCAAACCTTTGGCTTCTGAACAATTATATTCAGTCAATACATTTTGTTCATCGTTAAGCCACTCTCTATTTTCTATAGTTGCCTGATAAGTCACAACCATCCAGACATTTTCGTCACCTGCCAAGTCCTTTAAATCATTAGCTACAGCAACTCGTTTGTGGCGTTCTCCATTTTCTGACCATCTACGTCCGCTGGAATCTGTTAGCAAATCCATAGAATCTATGATAACAACATCTGGAGATATGCCATAGATTTTTTTGTATTCAGCAATACCATTTTTTATATCAATGGTAGACACTTGATTAGCGAACTTTGGAAAGGATTTGACCTTTAGGGTGCCAGACATTGCTTTGATTTCTTGTATCATTCGTTCTAATTCCCGGTCTTTTAGTGTACCAGTACTATAACGATAAGAATTACAGGAAACTAGTGACGCGGCATAAGCATCCACAACTTCATCTTCAGAACCTTCTAACTGGAAATGAAGTACGTTTAATCCGTCTATTTGAGAGGCGCATTTTCCAATCCAACGTGCGGCATGACTTTTCCCAACACCAGTAGGGGCTAAGAGGCATGTTAATTGAGTACGTAAATCTCGTCCACCGTTCATTTCATCCAGACCATCAATATAAAATCTGGTGATTGGTTTAAATCTTGACTCTTGATTGTGTTTTTCTCTATTACGCCTAAAACGGGATTCAAAGGTTTCGACTACATCAACAAAAGAGTTTTGACGCAAGCTGAAATCATTTTGCCATTCTGCAAATGATTGGAGCAGCTTCATTGCTTTGTCACGATCCTGTTTTGCATAAAGTTCACCTATCTCTTTGTAAGTCTTTTGAAATTTTACTTGTCTTAGATAATTTTCAAACTGTTCCAATATAATTTCCGGCTCAACTCCTTCGGCGCAGTCTTTTATATCTTCTAACAGTGCTGAAACCTCTCTGTTGACAGAAACTATCTGGCTGATAATATTAAGGGTAGGGGATGATTTGTGTTCTGCGAAGTATTTGCACAGATACCCCTGCAATGCTTGAAAATCTCTACCAGGCAGGTACGATTTCTGCATATATTCACACACTAAGTTACATACATAGTCGTATGTAAAACAAGCGTAATATAATTCAAATAAGAAATCTTCTGTTAATACGTTATCTTCTTTCGCCATATTCTTCGAGTCTTATTCGGTATAACTCTGGATATTTTATCGCGGTTTCTTGCTTGCATTTCTCAACATTTGTGCATATTTGACATGCTGGAGAGAATGGACTCCACATCAATGTGGATGTAGAGCATATTAGAAACCCAATATCTGTGTTGATACTCCGTTTCTTAGTGCATTCTTCAGATGGCATATAAATATACTTAGACTGAGGATGCTCTTTTTTACAGATTAGTGAATTTAGATAGGCTCTGGTTAGATTGGCTTCAGATAACCATTGGTCTTCCAGATATTGCTTGGATTTGGAAGACATTGATAGATATTTTTGAAGAGCGGTAGTCCCAAATGTTTTTGGAGCTAATGTACGTTGATATTGGGCATTCCTGTTTTTATGAAGCTGGAATACACAATAGTCTACAAGTCGTGAAGTATTAAATTCTCCACCACAAATTTGAGTAAAGTTGACAATAAATTTGGATAGTTGGCGTTTGGCTTGCCCTCCCTCTGGGAATGAGAAGGAGGGGTCTACCAAACGCTTGGCTATTTCTGTATATACTGTCTTAATCTGTTTCGTCAGTCGTTCTTCTTTTTCCATCACGAGTCAATAGTTGTTGAAGTTGTTGACGCGCCAAGAATAATCGACTTTTGACAGTTTCGATATTGCGAGATTCTAAGGCACCATTCCGATATTCGATTTCGGCAATTTCTTTGAGTTTATATCCTGCCTGTTGATACAAAAGTGCGCTTCTGTATTGTGGTTTCAACTGTTTTAATGCAGCTAAAACATCATCGCTGTATAACTCTTGATAATTGTCAATACCCATTACGTTAGAGCTTACTTCGTCAAAATCTACAATAGATTCACTGGAAGAAAATGTTTCCACATCGTTATCATCACTCAACATGTCTTGATGCTTTTTTTTACGTTGATCCAAATCAAAAACACATCGTTTGGTTACAATATGGAGCCAGGTTTGTACAGAACGCTCTGGATTATATGTCTCGATATATTTATACATGTTGGTAAGCACTTCTATGTAATTGTCTTCTATGTCAGAAGGATTAAAAGTATAGCGCATACATAACTTGTATATCATTCGGTTGTACGGTGTTACGTATTTATCAAATAGGGCTTTTCGCCGTGCAGCTACTTCATCACTTATTATTATGGGTTCTGTGGTAACTGCTGAGTATGTCTCTTCCACGCCTCTTGAACATTGAGCACAAACAAGTGATCCGAGTTCATCAATTTGTGGACTTCACAATACTTCTTCCACTTATTATTACTAGAGATAAAATTACTTCTTACCTCGTTGTCTGTTGGCTGGGGTTGTTTACTAAGGAATTCGTAAAAATCTCCTAGCAAGCTTCCTAGCATCATTAAATGGGGCTGGCCTTCTCTTTGTTGCCTACGCCTTATGTTTCTTGCGTAACTCATTTTCTGTCTAAAGTTTGTATATTCTTACATAATATTTGAAGATGTGGGTTGCATCAGCCATGTTGTCATCGACTGGTGTAATATTCCATCGTTTGATGCAATATTCAATCATCTTCTTTTTGTCAGCTTTTCCGTCACCGGTTGCCCATTTTTTTACTGTGCTAACGTTTATGAATTTTGGTTCCGGGAGTCCAAGCTGGGCGCATATCAGATATAATATGCCTCTAAATTCGGATAGTTTTCGCGCTGCAATGAAATGCTTTGAAACGCATACATCTTCGGCGATAATCAATTTGATGTTGTATTTTTGGATAAATTCAACCAGTGTGTCATAAAACATTTTATGTTGCTCGATCGCATTTTTGCCTTTTCTTTGGGTAAAATTCCATGTTCCTGATTCATGGGTTGAGTAATATCCACAGTGCTCTGCTATATCTAATGCAAGCACATTATCACGTGTAATTTGATTTATTGACTCATTTTTAATGTTTTTTGATTCGTTAATCATTCTATGTATGAAACGCCATTAAGTTTATTGACTACAGTCTTGTATGGGTAGCCTTCAGCTATATTTCCATGACTGACTACCAAAGATGTAATCTGTAATTGATTGAGGGCATCAAAAATGTTGGAAAGCCCTTGTTCGTCAGTGGCTTCTAATATCTCATCAAGTATCAGGAGATCTAGTCCTTTATCGTCATCGCAATTTACATTGGTAAGTTTGTGCATTGCCAAAATATTAGCCAGATTAACTCTTGCTTTTTCACCTTCTGAAAATTTATCAAAAGAGCCACAATCTACACCATCGCGAATAAGAGAAATGGAAATCTTATCTCTGATTTTTCCGCTTTTTAAGACTGTAAAACCGGAAAATGCAATACGAATGTCACTACCAATGGCCTCCAGAAACTCGTTAGTTATGTGACTAAGAGCATCAATTTTAGTATTAGCCAGATGGGTTTTAAATTCAGTAAAGGTTGCTTCTTGCTCTTTATATGAATTTAATTTCCGTTCAATAGTTTCTTTTTCAGAAATGGCTAATACCAATTCTTTCTCATATTTTTTCTTGTTGGCTTTGAGAGATTCTATCATGTCAGTTTCGGAAGAGTTTTCGATGTCACGAATAGATTCTTCGTATGACTGAATAGCTCCATTAGCATTGTTAATATTCAACTCGGCCTGCTTTGCTTCGTATTCTTGCTTTCTAATAGCTTCATCTAATATTGCATAAGAATCATCAAATAAATTAGTACGCGCATCATCAATGGATTTCTGAAGGGTATTCATTTGATGCTGGAGGTTTTGCATTTTATTGGTTAAATAAGACGTATTACGTGATAATTCATCCAATGCCGTACAAGTCTCGGTAATCTTATTCGACCATTCTATTTTACTGCGATTCAATTCATCCTGTTCTTTACGAGCTTCGCGTCCTTTTGTTGTAATATCTGAAATGCGTTTTTCATTAGCCTCAATATTTTGGAGAATGTCTTGTGTCTCTCCATTTCGGTCTTGCAATCTTAGTTTAACCTCGTTTATATCTATATCATTAGCCAATGTGAATTCATGTTGACATTTAGGACAAACGATAATTCCGGCAAGTTGTTTTTGGAGGCTGGCTATATCTGCTTCCAACTTAGTCCTTTGTGATCTAAGATTACTATTCTCGGCATCCAACTTTTTAATAGAATCCAATAATTCATTTATTTGATTCTCAATTTTGGTGGATTTCTTTTTGAAGTTTTCTTGAAACTTCTCATGTTGTTTTAACAGCTTCTCATAAGAGGATTTGGCTGTTGCAATCTTTTTCTCATGCTGAATCAGCTGTTGTTGTACATTGGAATATTCTGTTGTAACAACCTCCAATTCTTTCTGATTTTTAATTGATATAGCTGCAAAATCCTTAGGTAATGGCAAAGCGCATGAAGTAAAACGTTCTGAAATAATTTCAAAACATGCACCGGTATCTTTTTTACTGTTTTCCAGTTTTTGCAATACTTCATCTGTTTTATCATATTGCTCCAGTAACTCGTCACTTTTATTTATGAGAACATTTTGCTCACGGATATAAGCTCTTTTCCCGGCAATAGCTTCATTCCAGTTTGCTATACGTTCAGCTTTCTTTTGTGAACGCTCTGTTGATTCTGTAATAGCTGTGTTGATTTGCTCTTGTAATGTTTCAACACGTCCGGTATGATTCGCTACATTCAATTCTGCTTGTTTTAATGATTCTTGAATCGGTATCATATCCTCTTGTAATGCAGCGATAGATTCATCCACCATTACACCATTACTGAAACGATTAATGATTTCTTTTTTCTCGCGATCAGAACTGGAGAGAAATGACGAATATTTGTGCTTAGAAAGAATGAAGTTTGAGAAAACATCATCTTTAGTCAGCCCCAGTGTTTCAAGTATAAATTTATTGTAATCTGCAACTCCGGCTTGTTCTATATGTTTTATGTTACAATCAGTTTCATCATCATATATAGAAACTTTGATTATCTGTGCTGTTTTACGGGAGATAACACGTTTAATAGATAAGTACTCTCCTGTAGTATTATTCTGGAGCAAAAGGGAAACGGTCGCTTCATCTTCTGCATCATTGATTATCTCATCCATTTTTATTCTACGAAGAGTTTCTCCGGTTATCCCAATGGCGATTGCTTCTAACATAGCAGATTTTCCGGAACCATTTGAACCTTGCGAATCATTATCCATATTGTTGCCAAAAATCAGCGTTGTATGTTTTTGCAACAATGTATAATCCAATTGCTTAAAGGCGCATAGGTTTTTTGCGTAAACTTGTCTTAATGTCCACATACTAACTGATTTTATCGAGGTATTGCAACCCCATTTCTATATTTATGATTCCTTTGTTAGCACAAAAACTAGTATATTCTTGTTTAATACCAGATTTGTCGAATTTTTTATCTAAAGAGTGGGCTGTTGTTTCTGTAATTTCTACGTCTTCAGTAACAATTTCCACTTTTGAAGATCCCGCTTCCAGAAGTTTTTGTTTATCAATATTTGGAGCTTCTTGGCTTGTACAACTGATTCTTGTTTTAATCTTGTATCTTCCATCCGCTTTCATATCATCCAGCTTATCAATTAGTTTTGAATTGATTTGACTAGCTTTTATGTCCAAAACTTTGTAGCGAATATTAACTTGGTTCTTTATGAATTCATGGCTACCATCATCATATATAATGGTATAGCCCTTTTCTTCATCTTCGCCAAAATTATGTTGCCTGGAAGAACCTATGTATTCAATGTTGGTACCTTTGATAATACAACGATTGTGATAATGTCCTACAAGAACTGTATCAAAATCACTGAAAATGTTCGTGGGCAGTTCTTTTTCATTAGGCGTGCTAAGTGCCCCGTTTATTCCTTCGTGAATATATAGGATATTATGTACAGACGCGTTCAATTCCGCCTTTACCATTTTTTTCAGCCGTTCTACGAAACTTCCGTTTTCTGGAAAATAGCTCATTATATATAGTTCTACATCGTTGCTAATATTAATAATCGAATAGTCATCAACAACATAGACATGGGGGTATTCACTAAACAAATGACTATACCCTAGAACTGATTCCTGGTCAACTTTACAATGATTTCCTTCGGCAACGGTAATGCTTATTCCGGCTTTAGTGGCTTTTATGATAGCTTGGCGAACAGCCATGAGTGTGCTAAGTGTTTGAGAAGAGCGTGATAACCACAAATCTCCACCAATTATCATATCTTCAATCCCATATTGATCGCATATATATAAAGCCTCGTCCCAGTTTTTTTGAAATTCTGGAATATTGTCTTTTGATACATGTATATCATTCAACAATAAGGCACTTGGTATTTTCTTGCTCATTGTGATTCAATTTAAATAGGGACATATTAATATTAGTTAGATATGCCCCTATAATGCTAATACAAAAATGAATTATCTTCTTCTACGTTCAGGACGTGCGGCTCTGCGTTCACGGACTGGGTTTGCAGCCGGTTCATTGGTGTCGTCATTATGTTCACCACGTCTACGAACAGTATGAGTAGGAGCGGGGGTTGGTTCTGGTTCCTCTTCCGGTTCTGGCTCTAAAGGCGTGTCTTCCGGTTTGGTGTCGTTTTGTGTATTGTCATCTTCGTTGTTGCTGCCATCTTTAGCAACTTCCAACGCGTCTTCAATGTCATTCAGCAAATCTTCATTTGTTTTTCCACGAGTGACACGGACATTTAGCTCATTGGCATCAATATATTCGCGAATTGCATCACGTAAGTCTTGCCCTTCTTCGCTCTTATCACCAATACCGCGTTCATTTAGTTTTTCCCAGAGGTTCCACAATGAATCCAATTCGTTGTCTGATGGTTCCTCATTATCACCGCTGTTACGTTCTTTTTTGTCAAAAGAGAAATGGGATTTATCATCAGGATGAAGCTCCATTTTAATCTTTTCAATAGCTTCTGTGATCTCTTTGCTGCTCATCACATCCATTTCCATTTTAGCATCGTATTGCTTCAAGAACTCAATGGTAGCCTCCATGTGGAAACGTGAGTAACGGTAAATAGCTGCCGGGATACGCTGTGTTTCCAACAACGAACTGACTTCCTCTTCAGATAGAGGTTCGGCACCGGAAATTGTATCAATGTTGAATGTGTAAGTGGTTTTCTTGTTTTCCTCTTTACGAGTAATTTCTACCGGGAAAGCATCTTCCAAAGAAGAGATAGGGCACAAACATTTAGGATTCTTTTCCAGAAGCTTCTTCCATATAGCCAGTTTGCGATCCTCCAAATCTTTGTATTGTGAATAAGACAGGATAAGTAAATGAATACCTTCTTCACGGTTGTCCAAATCTAAAATATACATGGCACGTTGAGAGTTCCATTTTAGACCACCATCAAAGCCTGAACCTTTAATCTTTTTCATCAATTTTTCATCACTGCCATACTTATTTTCAGCAACTTGAAGATAAGTGTCAATTAGGTCTACAGATAATCCGGCATAGCTGGAATGACAGATATTTACAAAGAACTGTTTGTCTTTTTTTCCTGTTGGACGTGGGTTGTCCAGTTTCAACACCTGTGTTTTGACCGGATATTCGTACCCCTTACGTTCTAATTTGTAAGAACCGTCTGGTTGCTCGGCTGGTGCCAAGGGAAGGATACGCACAGTATAAGTTCCTGCGGAATCCATACGGAAATGTTTGGTACGTTGAAATGATTGGCTCTCATCGGTACTTTTTTTTACCGCCTCTTCATAAGTTTCTTGATTCTCCGCAAAGAGGGCATACGGATTTTTAATCATCTCTTCCATAAAATGAAAATTATTTGTTTAATTTAGAGAGGGGAAGATTCCACTGTTCGGTATAAGCTCCAGCCCAAAGTTCTTTTGCTTCTGGCATTTTGGTTTTATCTTTCAACATAACCTTAATACCCCATTCAGTGTTTACATGATGAATGATTCTCTCAATAACTTCATTCATCTCACTTGCTTTTTCATTTTTGAGGTTAAAGTATTCATACTTTTCACCTCCGGGAAGATCACAGACATGAATCGGAGCATAAATTTCCTCAAAATATCTGTATAGGGCATCTACTGGCGGGTGTGTAGGCAATTGTTCTGAAATTGTCTTCAGTACTACACCAAATAGATACTTCAATTGTGGTAGAGATTTGTTTTTGGTATCGTCCATAATAAGAATGGTGTAATCACCATCTTTCAAATTTCCAATAGCCAATTCGATCTCTTGTTTTGCTGCCTTATTGTCTTGCACAATAAGACGTGCTTGACCATGCAACATACTATCATTTTTCAAAGAACACTGCAAAGATAATTGTATCAATTTAACTATCAAAATAAAACCAAAAATATTTTTTGAATAAAAATATATATTACTGTGTTACAGATGTATAATATATATTTAATTATTATATTGATTATTTGTAAAATAAGAAGTAATATCAAATAGGTTAATATCATTCTCCCTTTTAACAACTTGATATAATCTTTGGTTAGTGTTCGGATTATTAAGAGGTCCCTTGCTGGATATATACGGGCCTAATTTAATATAATGAAAGAAATCAAGTTTGATCTCTTCGGATAATTTATCTCGTCCAGAATACCAGCCAATTTTTAAATTAGGATAGTTATGATAAAGGTATTCGGCTAATTTATTTATATATGCCGGATTTGCATCACCGCCCATAAATAATATAGCTGTTATTCCTTTATTTTTGCGTATCAATTGTTGAAGTGCTTCTTTTGTTAATGATTCTCCTATATCCTGTGACAGATAAGAAGAGTGGCACCCGATGCAGGCGCATGGGCAACCACTTATATTTATTGCCAAAGTAATTTCATTAGGCAATTCTTGAAACACTATTTTTGTATCTACATATTTCATACCTGGGATTTACCATCACTATATATACGGTTTCTAGCCTCTTGTTGTCGATCACTTCCAAATGCTTTTGTTGGGCGTAAATATCCGATAACTCGTGTATATTTAGTAATATTATGGCTACCACAACAAGGGCAAGTATCAATGGGTCTTTTTATGATTTTGCCACAATCTTCACATTTACTGTTTGGTATATTAAAGGTAAAGTAATTGGTTCCATTGGCTATGGCAAAATCAATTAATTTCAGATACTGCTCTTTTGATAAATGATCTTCCAGATTAATGTGAGCTGCCGAGCCTCCATCAGTGTACTGATAGGTTTGGTGCCCATGTAATATAAATTTATCTAGTATAGAAGTGTCATCATGGGCATTATAAAAATATGAGTTATATAAATTCTCATCCTCTGGAACAACATATCCACCTTCTTTATCCCATTTATAATTCTTTCCTCCCAGTCCTTCTGCTGGCACAACTTCTGAATTAAACAAGAAAGGTCGTTTTCTGTCATGGATAGAATGCAGTTTATTTTGTTCTTTAATAGTGCCCAAAATGAGTTGAAGGAACTCAATATATTCCGGGTTATTACTTACCTTCATTCCCAAGAATCTAGCGGCTTCATTCAACCCATTGATGCCTATGGTGCTATATAATTTACTGATATGAATATAACCGCCATTTGAAGCGGCAAACATTCCCTTGTCTTCAAGGTCGTATAGCATTGTCTTGAAAGCAATATGATACTTATAGACTCTTTCCAAAATCCTAGTTACATAGTTCTTTAAATCATTTTCAATTACTGTTACACGTAAGGGATTACCTATAAGTTTCTTACCCTTAATTAAAGGTGTTCCATTTAATGTGTGGGTCAATGCCCAATCTTGAACGATTCTATTGATATTCAAAGTAATCACATTACAACTACCTGTCATAACACCGGTCAAGCCAGAAGTGGGGCTAAAGGTATTTTCTGCCAATTCATTTCTAAGCCTACAGCATGATGCAAGGCTGTCTGCACTATCGGAAATATAAGTAAAGAACGAGTGCCCTTCCGCATACATTTCGGCACAAAGTTGTTTGTAATTTAGGTCGATTATATCATCGCCATTATGAACCATCGCAAAAGTTTCTACCGGAAAGGTTAATACTTGCTTTAAACGTATTTGATTAAACCATTTCATAAACATACGTTGCAATGTATCAATAGCTATCCATTCAGGCTTACTTCCATCCGGATAACAAAATTCTCCAAAGAGCGATGTGAAATATGTATGGTCATAATAAGAAATATTTGTAAATGGGCTTTGATAGCTACGATTTCCGGCTGGTTGGTTAACGCCCCACACAAACTGTTTGAACGCTTTCAGGATATTATCACGTACTGTTCTTTTAATTAAGCAATGTGGCGAGGAAGCCTCGCAGTCAAGTTTTTCATACCATTTATCTCCAAACTCTTTAACTACATAGTAATTTAGTGCAATGAAATATTCACCTACGGCTACCGCTCCTTTACATTGGGAAGAAAGTAAGAATATCAAGTTGGTTATTTGCCCACTAAACGACTGTAAATCGTTAGGCTCTGAAGGGGTAACACCATCAATATTGCCTACGCCTTCTGTTAGTAATGGATACAAACTAACCGCCATACAATATTGTTTTAATACTGGCGTAGATGCTTCATCATGTGTATAAATAATATGATTATCAAGATCTGTTTCGTATTGCTTTGCTACTTCTGGAAAGAGAATGTTCAACTCATCTTTCATACGTTGGCGTTGGATTATCCGATTAGTAGTTTTATAGACTTCACCTTCCAAGTTAGCTACATTTTTCATAGTTACATTAGCATTCCCATCGGTTTCTGATGAAGAAGCTGCATTGTCTGTTGATTGACTATATTGATTCATATAATCAATACGTTCTTTGACAAAACGCGTACTTTTACGTTGTTCACGATATAGGATAAAAGTCTTGGCTATATCATAATATCCAAATTGCATTAATACGCGTTCTACGTAATCTTGGATGGTTTCTACAGATACGGGAACATTAGTGTAGGTAAGGCTAATTAATTTATCAACCGATTTTACAATTGCTGGGTCGTATTCAACTTGTTTGCTATCAAAGGCTTTTTTTATCGCATTTCCTATTTTTTCTAGGTCAAAATCTACAATTTGACCTGTTCTTTTTTGTACTTTCATAATTATTCAGTCTTTCTATATTTTTCAACAGCTTCATGGAATTGATGAGTATTGGCATATCCGCAACATTTTAGCTCTGGACAAAAACCGCGATAAACACATGTTGGCACACACTTACTAACAAGAACCGGATCTATCTTTTTTAGTTCTTGCAACATTGCTGTCCATGCTTCTCTAGTTTCTTTTGAAGCACAATTACATAAACGTACTCGTGAAATAGCCATTATTTCTTGTGCATTTGCAGTCATATCCATTTCATTTAATTCTCCTTGCAAATGTTCTCCTCTAGGAATTTGTGAACCGGTACGATCCGGTCGTTGAGTATGAACAAACTTTTCACATCCTATATGATGACGAACGAAATGCACTGTTACCCATTGAGGTATTTGTTCCCATGTCCATTCATATTCTACCAAACGAATGGGAGAATGTTCTGCTAATAACATTTTTGCTTTCCATGAGTCTGAAGGTTCTTTTTTTAATGCTGACTTTCCTACGGTTCTGCGTGCTGCATTTAAAGCACGGCTCCAAGAAGTAACCGCATTTAGTCTAGTTACTTTAATCATATTTTCCTCTATGTTAAACTTGAAATAATAGATTCTACAGTCCGTATTAGACTGGATTCATCACTTGTGAATTTAAACCATTCTGTATGTCCGTTTTTGTAGAAAGGATGAGAAACCTTTAACTTAGCAAAACTGTTGAGTATATAATACTCACAATAGCCACACTTCTCCCAAACTTTTATAATTTTAATTGTTCGTTGATCAGTGTGGCTATTATAATACAGCTTACTAATACGATTTTTTACATCCTCGCTTGTTGCTCCAATTTTATATAATCCAGTTGCTTCGCATTTTAATAGGTACAGTTTTTTAGGAGCTGGGGTAGGACATGGTAAAGGCTTGAAAAAGCGCGATACCTTGTGCATGAATTTACTGTGTTAAAAGTCAATATAAAAGATCGTGTGTATCAATTGTGATGCGAAATTACTAATTATTTTCTTATTTACAAGATTATAGATATAAAAAAGTATCTAAATTGATTTATATAAATTATCAAATTAGATACTTTTTAAATCTTATATGTATATAATATAATTCCTTATTTGCGTTTGTATGAATACTATATGGAGGTCTTAAACCATACTTTTTATAATCCATTAAGCATCTCCAGAACTTAGCCTTTTTGAAGAATATGTCATCTGAAGCATAACTTATTGCTTCAATCAGTTCCGGAGATGGTGCATGAATTTTTAGGAAGTCAGATACTTCCATTAATAGTTTATATTCTATAGGAACTTCATGTTTCATCAGAAATCCGATCCGTGTCTGGTCGAAGTTTTTCAGACTGTGCCCCTTTGGTCTTCCGGGCTTTTTTTTGCGGCGTTTTGGTTTCTTTCTGCTGTTCGGAAACGTTTTCATTAGGTTTATTTTTTTGAGACGATGTTGACCGAGAATTTAAAAGTTGACTCTCAATATCAACGCTAATATTAATAATCTTCATAATTTAAATAATATATGTCATTAAAAATCCGATGTATTCTGAACATCCATTATTACAATAATCAACTACACAATTACGTTGTCCGCCTTGTATTGTACAATGCCAATTTCCACGTCCTTTATTATGGGAATAACCTATTTTATATTTAGGAGGATCAATGGTGTTTGGTAATGTAAATATGGTACCACTGTGATGGGTATGTAATTCTCCTTGAATGGACACTACTTTTCCAACTTGACGGACATACAGTTTTGTTGTAATACCACAGTTCTGAACATTGATTGCAATCCATCCACTATCTTTGGGATATTCTATAGTTCTAGCTATAACATCAATTCCACCAACGAATAGTTTTCCTGTTACATATACGTCATTGTTGAGAACCAAGTTTCCAATGTTATTTTTGATATATAAATCTTTGTTAGAGATATTGGAATACCCCATATAACCGATTTGTTCTGAATTTTTGTCTTCCCAATTTAAACAGGTTATCAATTGATTGTCTGTCTTAGGAAGAGAGGCATTCTTTAAACTTAGGAGCGAAGAATCCGCATGGGATATTTTTACTGGTCCATAAAAAATACTAGCTTTAGATTTTCCTGTGATTTCTAGTATAACAGTATTTTTTCCATCGCCAATTTTGGTGTCCCGATAATAGGAATCTCCTTCATTGTACCCTAACATATTGATATTTATACTACCAGTATCAGCTGCAACGCCTGTATTATATATATGATTACTAGCTACAACAATATTTCCTGCCTTAATAGAATTTAAAGACATTGTGACTTTTAGCGTCATACCATTGGAGTCAAGCGAAGCCAATAAAGTATCTCCAATATAAAATTGAATAGCTCCGTCCTCTGTTATAGTTACTTTGTAAACAGGCTTTCCATTTAATTGGGATTGAATACTTAATGCTCCAGAGGCATTATAGGTGATGCTAGCTTTAGCTGTTCCTGATGTTAAATTAATCCCCTTTTGGGCTGTAAGGTCTTTATTTGCCGTTACTGTTCCATCAATAACAACATCCTTCTGTACAGTCTGAACTGAATTAGGGGAATCTATCATTAAAGCATATTTACCAAATAACGCTTCTTTAAGTCGAAGTGCTGTACCATCTGATGTAATACTGATAAATTGGGGTGGTGCTTCAGTTAGTACATCATTGGCTATTGGTACACTGGATGATACAGCACATCCGTATATATTCCGTCCATTTTTATCTCCGGAATCAGCATAAGACACACGTTCAACCGAGTTGTTCTCATACAAATACATAGGCCATTTAGAGACTCCAGATGTTCCTGCGCAATAACGTATTTTACCATTGATATAGACATATCCAGCACTAATACTTGTACCTGATACTTGACATCCGCTGATAATAAAGTTATCACACTCATCAAATATACTTGTAAAAGCTAATGCAAGATTCTGTAAATTCATAATATCATCAATGTAGGTGTAACGCCCACCTGTTTGTGAAGTAAACTCTTTCATTTAAGCGTATGTAACTTTAAATTTTTTTCCTGCAATACGATAACGATCTACATAATAAGTAATCATAGCTGTAAGTTCCTCTTGTGAGATTGTCTTGGTATTAATAGCAGGACAACTTACTACAAAACTTACATCACTTGTTGGCATCTTTTCATCTTTCCAACGCAATGGAGTGGTTGGGTGTCCGCTAACTTCGATTTCGCCTTCGTTATACAAAGGAAATTCGCATATATTTTTATTAGCATCTTCCCAATATATTGGTACTCCATTTATAGCACCATCTGAAATGACAATATGTTCAGAGGTGTCTAAAAAATACTTCCTAAATTTATGATTTAAAAAATATTCCATCATAATAACCTGGGAGGTCATTGCTGCTTCTATTCGTTTTTCGTCAGCCCATTCTTTCCATTTTATATTCAAAGAGTTTAACGGTTGTAAAATGGCTTGAAGAAATAATATCAGTTTTCGTCCTCCAAGATAATGAGGAACTAACTGATTTACTATACGGTCAGTATTAATACGATAACTTCTCATTCTGTTTCTAGTTTTATAACAATTGCCTCACGAAAGGTGGGAAGTTCACTTTCTGCATCTTGCTGTGTACTTTGTTTTGCATAACCGCTTGCTAAATAACACTTCCGCTCAATTTTGGTTAATGGTCCGAGTTCATTATTGTCATTGTATTGAGCGATAAATATTCCTTGTTCTACACTAGCTTCATGATCAATATGAACATCTGTAACATGCTCTACTTTTTGAATGGCATCTATAATTTTTTGTGAGTAGACAAGAGAATCAAATTTCATATTTACAATAAAATCAATAAGTGCTGTATCAATATTATCATAAAGTTCCTCTTTCGTAATGGCTCCATCATAATACACGGTGAGTCTGGGAACAAGCACATCGCCTCTGCGACTAACTACATTACACTTAACACCTGCAAATTTAATCTGATTAAGATATGCACGTGCTGCAATTAGTTCCTCATCAGACAATTGGGACAAAGAACGACCTTCTCCGGAAGCAACTTTTAATATCAAAATATTATCTTTGAACTCTTCATTATAATACTCTTGATAAGATACATGTGTAATCAATCTTTTTGTTGTATCTTCAGTTGCATAATGAAATGCTGTACCTTCATCATTGATAATTAGATCATCTCCATATTGCCATTTCAACATGGCATTTGCGTAATATGCTGAAGTCCCATTAATTCGTTGGGTAAAGGTTTTAGCAATATCTGTGGTAAAAACGTCTAACAATGTTTCAAATGAGTAAATTGCAGCAGCTGTTACCCATGTGAAAGCATTGATTATTGACATCTTTGAGTCATTTGTTAGCTCTGTAAGTTCCAGATATTTGTTTCTGGTCTCCACGGCTTCATTGTATATTTCTGTTAATGTACGGCTCATGCTATGTCTGAATTTTCATATTGATAAATCGTTCCATTTATATCAAAGCTCCATGAACCCGCTTCATTCCATGCAGTTTCATGGGTAATCACGTATATCGCTTCCATACCAGTTGTAATAACATAATTGCCATTACTATCTTTAAGCGGCTCCTTATATGTTCCAGAGGGTTGTGTATCTAATATAACTTTACAATTCCTCCGTTGATTATTATGCTTTGCAATATAGATTAAATAGTCATTGATAACTGTGTCTTCTGTATAATCAATATTTCTTAACTCTAAATTAGATAAACTCATATCCTGAATGGGAGCAAGGCTGGATAAACTCATGTCAGCCAGTTTCACCAAATATGTACCTTTACATAAAAATAGTCCTTGTAGAGAGAGATTGTTCTTCTCCGAAATTATCTCGTCTACCACCAAGGGCATAGTTGGCATGATTAAGCCATTAATAGAAGACAATTCCCAGGTTTTTAAATTGAAATCACCATACAATTTAATTGATCTTTCATCGGTATAATTATCGAAAAAATGCACATATTTCTGTAGAGTGGGAGATAGCGTTATAGTTTCCAGATCGCTATTATCTCCCCAATCAACAATAAGATTTCCGTCTCCGGCCATTTGTAATGCAATGGATGCTTCTTTGGGGGATATGTACACAACACATCGTAATGAGGCTGTTGTACTTTTGTGATATACATGTCGTTCCCCGTTTGCCGGTACAATATGTTCTGATTGTAATGTATTTACAATGCTGTCATATATAATAAATTCTTCATCCCAATATATTTCTTCATCTTCTTTTAATTGTGAGTGGAAGGATAAATCAGGATTGTTGATTAACAAATCGAATATACCTTCTATAGAACCATGTGTGCTTACTGCAACATCAAATATGTTCTGATTTCGTTTTACTTTATACACCTGCATCTGCTTCTGAAAAATCTAAGTCTAATTCCAGATCTCCTGAATAGGAATTAAAAGCGGCATTAATAATCTCCACTTTATCATCTTTGAATTCAGTTTGTAACTTTTCTGCTAATCCTGAATGACTAAGGTTGGCATGAAGATATTTAATTAAACCCACACCTGAAGTTGGATACCTATAGTTGTTGGACGGAACACATTGTAACAATAAGTTTCGGTTCTGAATATTTGCATTTATATTTACCATATCAGATATTGCATTGGACCATAAATATGCCACCCCTTTATTTATCTGTATAAGATAATAATCTTGACTAACCATTATTAATTGTGAAGCATACAAAATCTTATCTTGTAGGCCAAATAGCCTTGTATGCACTTCAAACCATTCAGAGTTATCAGTTGGGTTTATAACTATACGAATATTACCACCACCAAAGTCTCTACTAAAACGTATTTTTATTGGTTTATAGATTGGTGTATATGGTATCTTTATTTGCACACCAATCGTGTAAAGTTGCTTTATATCAAAGTTGGAAGGGAGTATTATTTGAGCGGTAAGTTGTAAATCAGTTTCTTCGATCCATTCAAACAAATATTCTTCTAAAGAGTTTTGATTTTTTAAAACTATATCACCCGTAATTGTATTTACATAAATATCTGTGCGCATTTACATCAATTTATTATTGACTTACTGTGGATTAAAATCATCATTTGTAAAGTCACAGAAATTTTGTATATACCAAAAAACAAAATCCCCCAGTGAAATACATCTTAAAATAATTTCTTTATTTGATACACGCACTTTTGAGATTTGTATTGGAGAACCTAGTACTGGAATATATCCTGGATAGAAAAATATACCATTTCCTTTTATTATTATATCAAAGTCACTTCTGGAAGCTCTTGTTGTCATAAATCCGGAATATATTCTAATTTCTGAACCATTATATTCTTTAATAGGGGTAGGAAGTTCTATAATTTGATCACCATATATATTTCCATATCTCGCTATAAAATATCTTCCTTGTGATAAATCCATAGGAGTTGGGGTTGAATCTGTGTTAATGTAAAATTCTTTATATGGTAATGATAATGAAGCTAATACATTTATATTACCAAATTCATCCCAAGTTAAATTTTTTGAAGCTAAATAACCAGAACCATCTTTTAATAATGCCCAGGCATCTCCATTTGATAATATTGCATCTGTGTTAATAAGAGACGTATCAATTTTTCCAGATATAATTTGAGAAGCATCAATTTTACCTTTAAAATTCATATTTCCGTCTTTATCCCATGTGATATTATCTCCTGCTAATGCTCCTGAACCATCTTTTTCTAAACGCCATTTAAATCCTCTAATACCATTAGAACTAATTGTTATGTCTCCAGATTTTGTTGTAAATCCAGAATTTGTTTGTATTCCACTAAAAATAGCTTTCTCATTAAAGTTCCAACCTGCAATAAAATTATCAGAACCTGCTGAAAACACTTTCTCGTTATTTTTATATCCTATCAGACCATAATTAGTGTTACTGATGCAATACATTGCAACACCGCCATATTCTTTTACCCAGTCTAATTGATTACCAATATCTTGGACAGAAGCAACATTAGCGATGGCTATGAATTTTTTTAATGAATTGATTCCTATAGTTCCATTGTAAATGCTATCGGCTCCTATGATCCACCCTGCAATACTACCACCAGATGTTTCTATTGTTCCTTTGAATGAGGCATTTCCCTCAACATCCATTGTAACATTACCATTGGCAAAAGAGGCTGAACCGTCTTTGTTTAATGACCAATGAATGATGCCTTCACTTTGAGCAGAAATGGTTCCTTCTGATTTTATGGATAATGTGCCATCTTCACATTGAATACCACCAGATGTAATATCCCAACCGCCTATTTTACCTCCGGTTTGGTCTATATGAAAAATTTCTTTGTTATCTTTATATCCATATATACCGGCTCCGTTATTTTCTGAAGGACCAATATATACCCCCGTTAATCCTGGAACATCTTCAAGACTGTCGTGACTACCAATTATTTTTTTTCCAACAAATATTTTGGGAGTAATCACATAAGAAGAGCCAATAGTTGTTTTATTGTTTTCCCAATCTTGAATCCAATCCAGCATGGTACTTTCGCGTACAATAGAAAATGTGAAACGCCCAGTTAACCCTGCACTTACTCCAGAAAGAACTGGAATTTCAATATATCCTTGTAATATATCAACTGGGAGTGATATAATGGATAATCGGTATCTATAGCTATCAACTTTTATTAGTTGACATTCTATATTATCGTTACTTTTTATAATAGTGCTGGAATCAATTTCTATTGGGGTTTTCTCATCTCCACAATATGCTGAAATAATAGTATAAGCATGTTCTAATTTAGGGTTAGAACCATCGAAATCTGCTTTAATCACACACGAGTTTGGGGTTAGCGACAACGAATAAGCATCGCTAATAGATACAAGTGTGATAGAAGATTTTGCTACTGTTCCCATAAATTACTTTTTCAAAAGAATAGCCTTTGAACAAAGTATTTGTTGATGCGAGAAGAGATAAACTATTTCTTAATCTCTTCTAATATTTCCTTGGCCATACGCTTTGCTTCCACTCTCCACATTTGCATGTCATTCCATTCTTTTTGATGCTCACTATCTTCATCTTCTAGGAGGTAATTATTAATAATGGCTTGCATTGCATCATCGGAGTAACGTCCATGAATAATAGCTGAAACCAATTGGCTATATGTGGGTGTTCCAACTGGAAGGGTTATCTCACACCATTTGTATTGTTCGTTTTCACCTTCTTTTACTATATGAACATCAAATGCAATTGTGTATTGACGCAACCCTAATTTTATATTGTGTCGTATGCGTTGAGGTTGCTCATTACCTTGATTATAAGTTATAAACATTGTACTGTGTTTTTTATTTTTACAACTTGAAATTTTCCTTGAATATAGCAAGCCTTCCAAAAATAATGTAGTTCTGAAAATGCTTTGCGCCTGATTCCGTATGACTGATAATGAATTAAGAAACCTAAATAAGAGTTTATAGACCTCACATTGGCATATATAGCTTCCTTGTCACAGTTTTTACATGCTTCTTCTAAATAACTTACAGCATTAATAAAGTTTCCAACAGTTCGATTCGATAAGTAAGCTCTACCCGGCTTAATTACTCCTCCTACCATTTTTATTCCTTTTTTAACTTCTTGAATATAGATTTTATTAGGGTGCATTTGAATATTTAAAATATATCGTAGTTGATTCCTAGAAGCTCTTTTGAAATAAATTGCATCTTCCTTAGTTTTGCACACAAAGCTAAAATCATCTACAAAACGTACATATTTGGCTCCTCTTTCTTCTGCTGCTTTAATAGCCCATTCATCAAAAAATGACATATAAAAATTGGCGAATAATTGACTGGTTAGGTTGCCTATTGGTTCACCTCTCATCCATTCAATGTAAAACAAGCTTTTGTTTTTAGGTAGTATTCTCCATAATTTTAAATTCCCTTGGCGTATGCAATCATCTTGTGGACGATGTCGTACAATTACTTCTGTAAGCCAAAGCACTAAATCTAAATCCTGTTCATATATAGTTCCTTTCCAATAGTTCCATTTTTCTTTGATAAATGGCAATAAGTACTTTAATAAGCATTCACAATCAATTGACATGAAAAATCCTTTAATATCAAATTGAGCATACCAAGCCTCATGGGAATAATTATCAGAGACTTCAATAGTATTTTTTGTCAACTGATCGATACATGCAAATGTTCCAAAACCCTTTCGACAGTTAAATGATACATTTCCGTGCTCAACAAAACGTGCCTCAAACAGTGGCTCTAAGCGTAGGCACAACCAATGTTGTACAATACGGTCACGGAAATTTGCAGCAAACACTTCCCGTAATTTAGGACGGGTAACTATAAAACAAGTACTTGTTGTTGGTCTATATGTTCGTTCATAAACTTCTCTCGCTAAATCTAATAGATCTTCATGCCAAATAAGTCTATACATAACACATTGTGAACTTGTCTTTTTTTTGGCACAGCAATCATCTAACGCATCAAACCATCCCTCAACATATTTATCGTTAAGTGCTGCAACCGCCCTCACCATGTTACTGTTGTACTTGTTGTTGTTGTTGAAGTTGCCATTACTAAAGTTCACGTTCCAGCTGTTGTTCTGACTGTTCTCACTGCTACTCCAGTACCGGCTTGCGGTTATTGCGTGTACTATCTTATTCTTAACTAGGTCTTTAACGCTTGGTAAAGGCCCAGTGACACGCCCATTTTTCAATAAAGATGTCCCTGTTATCATAGTCGTAACCGTTCAACAGGTCTGCTGCTCCAACACTTTGCTTCTCCAGCTTTTAATATGCTTTGAAATTTCCTTTAAAGATTCAGCAAAATGTGGCATTTGCTTGTTGCTAATTATGCGTGTATGAGGACTCCGATTTGACCACTCTTTTAAGGTGTCAATGCAAGTTTTCACTGTACGCATTTGCAAATAAAATGAATTAATAAGTTCAAGTTTGGAATCAGGGTCTTCTTCATTTAAAGCCAATCCTATCACTGTTAATCCATCAAGCAGAGTGTCTATGAGACGTTTGCTTAATTGACGAATTCCTACACTATTAGGAGTCCGTTCTACCATTTCTATACAGAGTAACATTAAATTTTCTGTTTCTCTGTAAATAGGTGCACTTCCTGCGTTACGAATTGTTCTTGCCATAATTAAAAGATTTTATTCACAATGTGTCTTATTACATATAGTTTATTTACGAATACTTTATTTTTTCTGTAGAGGTTTACAATTATGGCATATTTATTTTTGTGGAGCGTCAAAAGACGCTCCACTATACTAAAATGCTGCAACCGCCCTCACCATGTAACTGCCGAACTTGCTGCTGCTGCCGAAGCCGCCATTACTAAAGTACACGAACCAGCTGTAGCCCTGACTGTTCTCACTGCTACTCCAGTACCAAGAATTAGAAAAATCATTCAAAATACCGGCATCTATTGCTTTTTGAAAAATTGCACCTATTTTATCATCATCATAATTCACTCCTTGTCTAGCGTGCCAATACATACGCATAAGTTCACCAACAGATGGTAGGTACCAATTATGATATTTAAATTTATCTGCCAATTCTTCGCCTGCTTTTACTGTAGGTTGATAAGCATAGCATTTGCTGGCAGCAGGATAATAAAATTGTTGATATTTACTAAGATTTTCATTGTTAGCAATTATGTTATTTATATACTGGGTTAACATCGCTTGTTCAGTATATAAATCAGTTGCTTCAGGTATCGGCAAATTAACTCCAGAATCTTCTAAGATTTTATTTCTATGTTGAATAATTTTTAAAGTTTTTGCTAAACCGATAGGAACTTCGTCACCTTTTTTATAGGCACCTGATAAAATGGCTAAATCCGCAGCCAATTCCTCTTTTCCTGTATTAGTCGTACCTGGAGCAGCGATACCATCTCCAACAGCAGCTGTTTTAACATCTGAATTTACAAATCCGTCAATTGTATTTTCATCTACATAATTATCATACCTTATATAGTTAGGAGAGGTATGACCTTGGTCGTCATATTCTGTAGGTTGTAAGCCGGTCTGTGTAATGTTAGCAATTGAACTTATATCATATACACTATAATTAACATCATCTTGTAATTCAATAGGATAAATTGCATATTGTTTATTCCACTCTTCTGTTTGTCCTGTATTTTGAGGATAAAGCCCCCATACTATACCTGAATTTTCAAGATTTGATAATGCTACCATACGTCTATCATTGGCATCTGCTGGATTTATGTAAAAACAAATTCCAACTACGGTTTTTCCAGCAGTTGTAGGACCATAAGTTCCATCATAAAATACATAATCTCCGAGATGAGCACGTCTGGGGTATAAACCAATATCCCATGATGCTTCAAGCACTTCACCATTTGTTTTTGTTAGATAACATCTTAAAGTTGTATGTGGAGCCAATGTATCTTCATCTCCTAATTGAGATACATTGATAACGCAATAATCTTTTGACGTATTGACTATTTTTGCATACAAATTGGTATCCAATGACCAACGAATGCTAACCACATCATTCCCATTAGCGGTATTCGGCTTACAGTAAAAAGAGTGTTCACCTGTAGAATAAATGTATTGGCTTCCTTTGATTTCTATAGCTGCAATAGGAGTTGAGTAGTATGTAATATGAAGATTGTTGTTTTCATCGTCTACATTTCCCCAATGATACAACCAATCAATTTTATTGTTAAAATTAGGCCGGTTGGTAGTATTG
The DNA here is from genome assembly GCF_019052485.1 of Bacteroides sp. MSK.20.82. Taxonomy (NCBI): domain Bacteria; kingdom Pseudomonadati; phylum Bacteroidota; class Bacteroidia; order Bacteroidales; family Bacteroidaceae; genus Bacteroides; species Bacteroides sp. MSK.20.82. Next base: position 91,914 of record NZ_JAHQUN010000004.1, on the reverse strand, counting down.
TTTATTACTGCTATTTTTCCAGATACACTACTATCTGTAATAGAGGCCAAATAGTTAATCATATAAAGAGAAACCTCGGTCCAGTTTATACTTGCTAACTTTAAATAATTCAGCGGTGCATTGCCTGTAAAGCATAAATTAAATATGGTACGCGAATCTGCAATCCCTGCGCCAATTGATAAACTTTGCATTCGGTCAGCTCCTTCCAATGTGATGGTTTTCAAATTAGGCTGTTGATCTAAAGACAAAGATGTTAAAGTCCCAGGAAGATGAACCTCTTCTAAATATTCGGTAGCTGGAAGAACAACAGAAGACAACATTGTTCCTACTAAATTCAACATTCTAAGTTTAAGCAAAATAGATAAATCTAACCCACCTACTAAACTAGCGACACGTTTTAATACTAGTTCTTGCAACAAAGGGGCAGTAATAGTCATACTGGTAGGACGGAATTCAACAACATCTTTTCCATCCACATGAAAGGCTGTTAGGCGAGCACCGCTTAAATTAAATGTTTCCCCTAAACTTTTGTCTGTAAAGTCACCAATGGAACGCATATAATCAATACCATTTAAGAAAATATTAGTATTGCCATCTGAAGTTCCAACATTGACATCGTATGTTTCTCCGGCTTTAATACGTGGAGACAGTGCGTTACCAACCCCATAAGATAGTGTCGAACCTATGGCAAATGAGGGGTACATCCAAATATGTGGTACAATAGAAAATTTAAATTGTGGACGTGTACCATCTGTTTTTATTACAGACCGGAAGTTTAATGAGCCTGCTGATCCTTCACCGTCACGCCTTCCAAAGTCTCCAAAGGCTGCATAAGAAGATATGTAGGTAAGTCTGCGTGCAACCCATTGCATTTCTGCTTGTAATCCATCTCCTAAACTTTGTGTTATGGGATCTGTACCATTTGTGTATTTATTTTCCGGGTCTGAACTCACATAGGCGGTTCTGGCACGTTCATATACAAGACGGGCCACTTCATTGTAAGCAACGGCTGGGAAATAACGTTGTACGTAAAAATAATATTTTTCCATACAGCCCATTAAAGTTCCATCATCGCTTAATTTAAGCATTGCTTGTAATATAGAGCGCATATTGGTACGCAATTCATCTGGAAAGGCATTTTCCATTTGGTTAAATAGTGCATTTCCTTCGCTATTCCAATAAAAACCTCCATCATTGTTTTTATCATGTTCTTCTACATAGTAAGGTTTTTCTCTTTGCCCTACATTATTTACAGGAAATATTGTGTCCAAATCATCTTGATGCCAACCAATTAAATGAGTTTTTGGGTCAACATAAAAATATATATTCTTTCCTCTGTTATCACTGGCTGCAATTAACTTACAAAAATTCATAGCAAAATGAGTTTCTGTAAGATTAAAATATTTTCCTGCATCAGCCTTGAACAATGCTATTCTAGCCGTTTTGAACGATGAGTTAATTGCATCCCAATCTGTACCGCTGGCAATATTCCCGCATTGTTCGTTGATATTTACAGTCGAATATCTTCCATTTTCAATCTTTTCAGTGCCTGCACCCACCCAAGTAGAAGTTATGAAATCATATCTGAATAAATCGAACTGTGCATTGTTACGCCCTGCTTTGGTCAGCCAATAATGCTTGGAGGTATCAAGATTTTCTGCTGCATTTAAATCTTCAATGGTACCGTTGAAATAATCTATATTATCATAATGCTTAAAGACAAAGTTAAATCCACTTTTGATAGGGGCGATCTTATTGGTATCCCCAAAAACCAGACTCATTTGCTTTTCGCCGTTATACATCCAATCTTCTTCACCTTCTAAAGTGACATCTTCATCAATCCAAGGTACGCGGCACATCACCAAAGCACGGTCATTATCAGCTCCTTCCAGGCATACATAATCTGGAAATTTTGTTTTGTCGTATCCGAATGTCGGTTTGTCTCCCTTACCTGGTCCAAAAGTCATAAAAGATTTAAATTGTGGTTCGGAATTCTCATCTTCTTGTACAAAGAACAAAAACGGTTTTTGAAGTACAGCTACACGACAATTTTCAAAACCTTCTGTATTAGTAATGGAATTACCTCCACATACAGCTTTAAATAAATCATTAAATAGAGCTGTAGAACCTATTTTATGACTTTGTGCTGAACTTGCAAAATTTACTTTCCCTACCAATTTGAGTGCTCCGGGTACATCGTTGGTTAACTGATAACATTTACCACGATTTACTCCATTCTCATCAACCCAATATCCATCTTCATTGAAGCCCCATTGTCCATTCCACCAAAAATACAACATAGACGATGTTCCTTGTCCTTTCTCATTCATGTCATATAGCGTACCACTATTCTCTGGTTTTCCAGGAATATGGATAATTAAGGTACCATTAAATTTATCCTTTTTGGTATTTCCATAAGTGGCATATTTCCCTTTCCAAAGGATAACGTTGTATTTTTCATAAACAAGATCGTAGCTGATAGTATTACCATTAAGAATACTATTAGAATCGCGAAATGCTATTTTTTCTTCACTATTATCTAAGGATGCCATATAGTTTTGGCGCACATCATTAGCTGTGAGTGCTTTCTTATACACCTTAATACTGTAAATGTCAATGTCGGCTCCAGAACTACCAATACGGATGCCTTGTGATGTTTGCTTTCCGTCTACATATTGTACGAAAGTGTCGTCTGTTGCATAGTTGATTTCACGGTTAATAATTCCATTTAAGAAAATGCGGCAATAGTTTTGTCCGGTGCTAGATAAGTTATACAATAAATTAACCGCGATTTTAGTACGTACACCTTCATTGTAGCCGACATCTTGATTTTTACGGGTTACTTTAGATTGGGTCATGAAACAGGCATCAATAGGTTTCATTTCCCAACCTAGCGGATTATTATCTTTTGTGTAAGAACACATGCGTAATATCGGTTCATCTTCGTTGGTTACATTGCGAATAGCATAGTCTATTTCAAATGTAAGAGAACCTGTTTTTTGAGCTTGGATAAAGTCGGAGAACGTCTCATAATCAATTGCTATGTTTCTTCCACTAGGAACACGCAAACATTTGATCCCATTATCGTCTTCAACCCAACCATCACTAATAAAACCAAAATTTTCAAAGGTCGCGGGAACATTCTCGCCTGAAACTGTATTAATAATAGTATCTGGGTGGGTTTCTGTATTACTACGTAGTTTTGGATTGATAATTAAATCGGCACCATCAGTCGGGGCAAAATTTTGGGAGTTATCTACATTAAAACTAATACGATCACGCAAATATTTTTCTCCAGTGCTAAATAACATATAAGCACTGAAATTCGTTTCTTTACTTTCGATTTCTATCATATTGCCAAATGTGTAAACCACACCATTTTGGGCTTGCTGTTCAGTGTAAGACAGATAATTCTCAACCTCTTGAATGTCTGTTAATTTAAAAGTAACAGGTAATACATCTGAACCTGGGTTATATATTGCCCATTGGAAAAATTGAACGGATGTCCAGTTTACAAGAGACTCGACTATCTTGTTCAACATGATATATGGAGTTTTATTGTCAGGATCTGAAACTACCATAACCTGTGAAACAATGTGTTCACTTTCCACATCTGTGCCGTCTACAGATAACCAAGCCTCAATTTCATGTACTCCATGAGACATAACTTTAACAGAATCCCCTTCAGTGTCAGTTACGTCAAACTGGTTTGGAGTTTCTGTGTACTCAACTTTACCAACAGCATATTGAACAGAACGTACACCGCCTTCACCACTGATTTTTAAATTTAGTGTTTTGGCTACAGCACCGGTATATGTATATAACAAAGACATAGCAGCACCAGTAATAGGCTGCTGCCACTCATTTCGGAACGTAAGTTTCAATTCTGTTTTTGTAACACTTTGGAACACTACATAAGTTGTGGTGCTTTGTGTTTGGTCTCCGGTTACAATGATACGTAATTGACAGGTTCCGCTGTTAAGTAATCCACTAATATCTACATCTGTATAAGTATCACTGTCAGCTTCTACACTCTTAATTGCCATTGTGCCAATTGTACGCCATGAATCAGAAGCGGAAGAACGCCTTTGAATAGTCATCGTACCGTCTTCATAGGTATTTGCATATTTCCCAGTAACAGGATTGTATGTTTGGGAAGTAAAACGCATTTTTAGAACTACGCTACCATCAATGCTTACATAATTTGTTTGATTACTGGCCGTAGTTAATTCTACAATATTCATTACCCCCTGTTCGTCACTAATAGGGATAGTAACATCAAGCAATTTTAGTGCTTGATTCTCATCAGGGTCAGCAAGCCATTCATTGTATGTGTTTTTATTAGCAAATGCTCGAATATGATAAAACCCATCCGGATCTTTTGTCATAGGAGGAATATGACCAATCTTATTGTTTTCATGGTCTTGTAAATAGCTCTTTATAAACTTTTGCACAGCCTCCCCAGAGTAGGGGAGAAGATTCGTTTCATCAGGTGCTGCGGGGATGGTATTGTTTTTATTGCCACCCCAATCCTCTGTAAACTTGCCAACAGGAATTTCGTCAGTTCTGAATTTCTTAGCCATAATTAATTATTTTTTGTAAAGCGTAATTTAAAAAATTTGTTAGTTTTTCCAGCCTTCATCATTTTTCCAAGGAGATGAGTTAATCCAGAAACCAGATCCAAAGCAGGAGCGTATAGATTGCCAAACTAATTTTGCCCCTATGTAAACTGCGGTAACTATTTTGTTACCAACTCTTATTTGACTGACATCTTTGCCATTTATCTGTATCATTCTTCAAGTATGAAATAAACGGTATTTTCTTCTTTGGATTCGATTTGTTCAAAAGCCTCTTCATTTTCAATTACATCAAATGAAAGATTACCTACTTGTTTTTTGAAAGAAAAGGTGTCATTTGAGTTATTGTTTACGGCATTTATCAATTGATTAAATTCGTGAGCTGTTAAACGTCCACGGTTATTAGTTCCATTGTTTTCTTGCTTATTATTAAAATCAAGCAGGTTAGGGGATTGCTCTTGTTCTGCCGCCATACTTAAAATATTAAAGGGAATTCATACGGGAACATGTTACCGTTTAGAAGTTCACACATAAAACAGTCTTGTCCTGATATTCCATAATTTAATGTGATACTTGGTTTTGATCTATCAATTTCTTGTTGTACTATATTGCCTTCATTATCTCTTTGTTCTTTCCACCAATCAATCACTTCATTTTCCATATCAGGAAGATGATACCTAGTCCACTTGAATATGTAGTTTTTAGCTACATAATCCGGATCAACTAGTTTACCTTGATAATAGACGTTAGCGGTTAAAACAGTTTGACAACTATTGTTTTTATATGATACTCCTTGACTGGAAGTAATTTCAAGTGAATAGCCCACTATATATTGTTTCCGTATTGTGAATGTAGCGGAATACTCTTCATCACTAAATTTCACGATACAACGAACTGTTAGCGAGTTACCATTATCCCAATAAGGTTCAAAAGGCCATATTGTTAATGTCTTTCCATTTTCTCCTTCAAACGGTATATAATCATATCCTTGTAAATAATACCATTGTCGTTGACTGGAAGTAGACTGTAGGTTCTCTTCTTCCAGCGTTAAGGTAATGTCTGCCGGATTAGTAACAGGGTCGGCTCCTGTTAAGTCTCCTAAAAGAGTAAAGGTATCAGTTCCAACAATACGAATAGACTTACTGACTAATTCGTCTTTTACAGACTGGTCAAGGTTATCCCAAGTCATTGTCACATTTTTGCCAAATGTTACATCGCCATTTTTATTCCATTTAATATTTTTATTGGCAAAATGACCAGAACCATCTGTTTTGATTAATACAGAATTACTACGAGTACCAATACTGCCTTCTCCGTCAAAATTTAATTGAAGCAATGGGTTCTGGATGGTCCCACCAATGCCACCACGATTAAACCAAGCTCCATAATCCTCTGTGTAATTAAGTATAGTGTCAGTAGGTTGGTATTGTGTGACTAGTTCTCCTGCCTCTAATTGTGGTGAAGAAAAATAAAATATTGATTCTCCTGCATTATCAGAGGTATCAAAAGTTGGGACAATGGATAGAACCAATGCTTCTTCTGCCTGTTTCGGAGCTTGTAATTCAAATGTTACCTTTTTACGAGACCATATATTCGTGTTAGCAATAGGTATTTGAACGGTTCCTATTGCTTTATCATTTTGTAAAATAGATAATTGACATGCTTGCCCCGCATATATCCAAAAAGAGAATGTATATTTTTTCCCGATATGTTGCGCGAACCACTCTTCAGATTGGGCTATCATGCTTATGATTTTAGAGGCACTATATACATTGCCGATTCCAGTAGGGTTTTCTATTTGAGTGTCAATAGTAATTGCAGATGTAAAATTAACATCTAAAGAATTAACGAATACATTCCTATGAATTTTTCCGGCATAAAAAGTTGCAGCAAAACCATTCTCATCACCAGCAGTTAATGTTCCAGAAATATGAGCAGATTTTGAAGTAAAAAGTTTCTGTAAGTAACCTCCATATCCTTCTAATTGACCAAATACCGGATCTGTTATTCCATTCAATTTGCCAACACGTATTTTACTGGCATCGCCAAAGTTAGCAACACTAGACAGTAAGATGATATTGAAATCCGACACCCAAACTTCATCTGAAGGAGACATCTCACTTAAATCCAGTTTTACTGTTCGCAAATAACGTCCAGAATAATCGACAGTTATTGTGTGCAACTTATATTGCCAATCTGTTGTAATAGAAGTGGTTTCTTCTCCATCTGTTCTTGTTCCATCTTGGTATTCTAATGAAACTTTACAATTGACAGCTTTATTGGCTTTGATCTTATATGAAATAAGAACGCGGTTGGGGTTTTGAACATATTTGTAGAAATCTTGTTGTAGACCAATGAAACCGTAATATATAGCGTCATTTCTTTTAAAATGACAAATGCGATTATTGTCCGCTTCTGATAGTATGTAATCAGTGGTTACTGCTTCTGTTCCTCGTACTATATATTGTGATTCGGAATCTTCATAATCAGGAGTTGCAATATTTGAAGGCCAACATAAACTCTCATTGCGTCCAATACCGTCAATCACATCCATATATGGGGCATTATCGTCAGACCCAGTTAAATATATGGCTCCAGATCTATTTATATCAAACAGATTGGTAATTCTGGCAAAGTCTAAGATTTCTTCTGTTTTAGGCACATCGCCTTCTAACAGTGCTCCAATGAAATACTGTTTTTCGACAATATCATTTGTATTAGAATCTACAGTCTTATCTATTCCATAATCCAATACACACATTAACGAATAAATAAGATTCTTTCCATCAAAATATTGTCTTCTAACTATATCCCCAGTCCGTAATCCTTGTGTCTTTTTAGAATCGGACTGGAGAGAAATTTTATATTTCTTGTATTTATATACAGACATTATGATATTTCTTCTACTAAGTCTCCGGAACAGGCATCGCTGACCCACCAAGACCCGTTAGTCACTGATTGTTTCTGCACTTCCAATTCGTATATTCTCATTTTTTTACGAATTGTCAGATCATCAAATGTTGCACTGGTGTTGCCGGTCAATTTGTTTTGAATGATACCCCAGCCATTTCCGGCAAAACCACTGGAAAAAGTGACAGAACCTATGTCGTTGACAAAATAGGCATTACCATAGTGCTTAACTCCATTATCTAAAGCCAACCAATAGATTGAATCATCAAAGAATAGCTCGTTGGGGAGGAGGCGGGTTTTAGAATCTGCTATTCCAATTGATTTTTTTCCTTCAATCGGTTTGTCAAAAACAAAAAAATCAGCATCTGTAGAAAACATTAAGCTGGATGATTTTCGATTTAATGGGGCATATAAACTTAACGATTCTACATAGCCAAATGATGATTTTATTATTTCAGAGATTTGTACTGTATCGTCATCAGCTACTTTATTATATTTAAATGGAGCTTCAAAAAATACGCTATCACCATCACTGTAAAATCCTGGTCCATCTTCTGATTTTAATCTAATATAACGTCTGAATATTACACCAGAATCTTCAGACGATTTTTTATATGTTTCAATCAATATATTCCCTAGATTGTGTCCTGCCTTAAATGATTCTGGGAAATATGCAGAACCAAATTTTGAAATCATTTCATATTCACCATCATCATCATAAATACTGGTTTGCAGGTTGATTTGTTTGGTATTATCGTCTCCCAGATTTAATATTTTGTTAGACGCAGAAAATGAGATAACATTGTTATTCTTGACATGAATAATGTAATTATCATCAAATTTTATGCCTCCTGTTACAATATTTAAGTCCCCCGTTAATTGAGCTAACCGTTTGGCAGAAATAGACAATACACTTGTATTATCAAATCCCAGATCTACACCATGCAAGGCGGTAATGCCAGATTGGAATGTGCTTGTACCTTTTACAGACAAGTTTCCGGCAACCGTTCCATCTTTCATGGTCCAGCTTACATCTTCTTTATTTGAATTCCCAGAATGATAAAACTCGTTTCCTTGATAGCTAATGCCATCCTTGGATATTTCTAAATCTCCAAGTCTAATATATCCACTACAAATAACATCGCCGTTTAATGCGATTATATCATTATCATAACTTATAACATTACAACCGTTAATGTATAATCCATGTGTGGGGAGATGCAATTCACCGTTAATAGAAACTATATTTTTTCGCTCTTGTGGATTACTTTCGGACGTTTGGTAAACATCCAATATTTTTATTCCATTGTCTCCGGCTGTAAAACCATACAATGCCTTTAATAAACCGGCCATAGAGTCACCATTTATGGAAACAAACCCACCGGTGCCACTTCCGCCGCCTTCTTCACTGCTTAAACTACTTATAATAGTATTTGCTAATAGATATGCAGAGTTCTTTCTGGTTATATTTTCATATTCATGTATTTCAAGATTGATTTTTTCTTCATTCACGACATAACCATCCACATAATCCGAACCTGTAAAATCTGGAAGTGTTTCGTGTGAAGCTTGTTCCATCCCTGTTAAGAGTCGATTGTACATTGTTTCCAATGCACTACCTTTCTTAATTTGTGATATACCTTCATTTAACTTTGCCATTATTCTGCCACTTTTACGGTTTTTGATAAAAATCCTGATATAGATGCTTTATAGGAGTTAACTTTTGCTTGAAGGGATACAAACTTTGCCAAATTAGCTGGAGGTTGAGGTCCCATCATAGTTGGGGTCATCATTTGAGATAATGCTCCTAGCCAGTCAACCAATAAAGTTGCTAATTGATTTCCAAGTACTGCTGGTTCATTGGCACTACCGCTACCCAAATACACTCCATCTTCTTTGATTATAATTTCTTTTGCATTATATTTTGCCAAAATTTGTTGGGCATCAAGAAGTATTTGACTTTTATCATGTTGGGATAAAATATCATCAGCGGTTATTTTGAATATACTTTTATCACTTTCTCCTTCTCCTTTAGCAACTTCCGACAATATCGAAACAGGGGTATAAGTCGTGTGAGCATGAACACCTGTCTTTTCCAATTCATCTACATCTGGAGTATCCTCTGAATCTTCCCATTCTTTTGTTTCTGTTACTCCAATAATTACTTTGTTATGCGCGTCTACTTGTATTGTGTCTGCATGAGAGTATTGAATAACATATTCGCGTAATGTTTCAGGGTCTGTTGTTATTACGACATCCGAATAAAGATAGGGGATAACCACTAAACCATTTTCATTATTTTGAATGGCTGAAAGATATACGCCTTCATGTAAACCAACTGGAAGCCCGTCATCAATAGCCTGTTTGTCTGTAAGTGTATGAGTATATTCCTGTACATCAACAGTTCCGCACAGTTCTCCATCTGTATGTATTTTAACAACAAAACCAGATATTTTGGCTGTGTTTTTTATAACGTTATTTCGTGGGTTTACCAATTTATGAAATGCAATTTGTCGTATAGCATCATAAATAGCACTGTTTGCGCTTAAATCGCTTGTAATTTTATCTGCCATAGTTTTGTTCTTTTTCTGGTTTGGCAATACAGTAGGGGAGTTTTAAAGTCTGCCTAAAACCGTTAACACCAAATTTTGTGTTGATTTCTTCAATAAGATACCAACCTTGTTTTTCAGGTTCGCGTTTATCAAGTAAAACGACTTTCATTCCAGATTCCAAATGCCTCATGCCTAAATTAGTTCTGTGTAAATCTCCGAAGATAGTAATACTACCCTCAACGCCATTTCTATTATATCCTTCAAAAAATGCCTCGGCTTCTTTTATTAATTCGTCCTCGCTAATGCCAATTTTGGATGATACATAAGGGATAACGTTGTACGCACTTAGGTTTACTCTATCCTTAGTCTTTGATTTGGGGATAGCTCCAAGTTTTAGGGATTTCTTGCTAAGTTTTGTTTCATTCAGAATTTGGAATTTCTTATGTTCTGTATCATTTTGTCCGGTCCATTCTGGATTTAAACGAACTGTTACATTATACTTGATTTGTTTGTTACCCTCAAACTTGAATCCTTCAGCGGAGACCGCTAAATATCGGGGATCACAATTCATCAAAGTTAAATTGTCTTGGGCTACATGATAATCAAACTGTATTTGAGGAGTATCAGAACTTCCATCTGTATTTAAAATAGAGCTGGCAACATTTCCTGATAAATAAGTATGCCCTACCATAACATAAGGAGTTCCATCTGTATCTTTCCTAATAAAACTATATAGCCCGTATTTATTCCATTCTGTTAATACATCCGCAACTGTCAAATCTTCCGTTAACTGAATCTTGCCAATATTAATGTCCCTTTCTGCTGTTTTGGGATGCAATTTTAACCCTGTTCCTTTTAATAAATCGTATTTTCCTCCCTCTTTCAACAAATCGTTTACTGTAACAGTCATTGGGCCTAATTTAACGACATTTTTTCGTTTTAGCCCACTTGCCAGATTCTCACATTTGATTTCAATAGGTGTGCTTACACTGCATTTTACGATATAACCGTCAAAATCGGGAACGTTCTTGACAAATGCCTCTTTCTCCATTGCCTGAAGTCTCTCGGTCGCATTTTTGAAGACCTTTCCTCTATCTTTATAATAGCCTAAATATATCCGGATACGTTGTCCTACCTTAAAATCAGTCGGCTGGGCTGTAGAATATCCTTTTCGCTTTTCTACAACTGTACCGTCTATTAAACGCTCTGTATAAACAGTAGTTGCACCTTCTTTTTCTATGTTCTCGGAAGTTATAGTGCGTTTAATTACGGTTCCTCTTGGGAATCTGACGGAAGCTGAATTAATAAGCTTCTTATAAGTATCATTTATCTCAATGCTTTCACATTCCCGGATAACAAGGCATTTATTTTCATCTGGATCGTTAATCTCTATAACGTCACTATTAGCTTCCCATATTAGGATTTTACAGCACAATATATCAAGGCATTCTTTACCATCTATAATTATTGCTTCTGGAAGTTTCATACTTAAATGGTGTTAGAAGTTAATGATTCAATCATTTGAGCGGCTTGATTAGCAGCAGATGCTTTAACCTTATCAAGAAGAACTTTGGCCCAACCTTGTTTTTTCATTTGAGAGATTTCAAGGTTTGTTCCATTTATGGTATCTTGCACTACATTAACCGCGTCATCCGGTTCAACGGCAACACATGTAAAACTATATGGTTGAACATTCTTAAAGCCTTCATTTTGCCCCATATTGAAGTCTTTTATCAGAATTTGTGTCACATTGAACTGTTGAAACATGAGATTAAATACCTGGATAACTCCTTTATGTTGCATCAATGTTATAAATTTGGAAACTTCTGCATACGGATATACATCCGGATAATTGCTAACAATCTTTCCTGTTACAGTAAAATTTATATCGCCTCCTGAAATCAATTCTTTACGTGAATAATCTCTTCCTTGTACCTTGGTTAATACAAGATTGTTAGAACTTTGTGCTTGCACTATAGCACCTAAGTCTAAGAAAACAGGATCGCCTGGCACCTTTACTTCCGTAGCAGTGTTAAGTGATGAACTGGCAGCAGCTTCATTACTTAATCCTTTTATTTTATCCCAATAAGTATTGAATTGAACCGTTTGAACCTGGCCGCTTTCATTTTTAATCCAAAGAAGTAAACCTTCATTGGCAGGTTTGCCCTGATACTTTAATACAACCCCTTGTTTATTAAAGGTATCTTCATCTGCCTTCTGACCGTTCGTTATGATTTTCTGAAGCTCTTGACCTTGGTTCTTCTGATAGGCTGCGGTGGCATTCTTTCTGTCCAACTGGCGTATATATTTGGGATAAAGATCGTTGATGGTAGCAAAAGTCATTTGCATCATCGTTCTTTTGGCTGCATAAACAAATACATTACTATATCCTCTATTGGATATAAATTTCAATTGTCCATCTCTTTTTCTATAATTAGCTGCATAAAAGGCGGCATTCACACCGGTGTTTGCCAGCCCTTTACCAACATTAATCGTTAAATTAGAAAATGTAGAGCTTATAAAACTCATATTACATCATATTTGCATTAAAATCTTGAACTACATCTAACAAGGCGGTTGCTAATTCTTGTTTTACGTTTGCTATTGCCGCAACTTGTCTATCATCTGTCATATCAATTGTTTGATGCTCCACGTGCATTAGATTTTCTATTCGTACTATTAATTGCTTAGGAGCTGCATTATAATTATTATGACTCCTATATTGAGACTGGTCGGCTCCGTTATGAAGGCTGGAAGCTAAATCTTGCTCTTTGTTACCAGTCGTAGGGTCCCACTTAAATGTATCTTTAGCATTTTTAGGGGTATATATTTTCCCACTTTTATCTACCCACTGTGGAGTAGCGTATGGAGCTATTGTTTTAGCTATATATTGTGCCCCGTCAAAAATCGCTTTATCACCTTCTTTCTGTGGACCATAAAAACCGCCCGTAGGAAGAACATCTCCTTCAGAAAGAAGATTTTGAATCGGTATTCTATTTATGAACGGAGCGAACAAAGATTTATGTCCGGAATACAAATCGTTATACCAAGAAACTAACTTATCAAAGGTTTCAGTAATATAATCTATTGCTTCTTGTTGACTTTCTAGTTTATATTTCCCCGGATTGTTAACAATATCTTGTACATGCTTTGACCATCCTTCTGTTCCAAATAGCCCTTTAGTTGGATCAAACAACGGCCCAAATAACCCTTGTAATACTTTCTGGGTTCTTGTTGGATCTATTGTTTCTCCAGACTCAAAATCTTTAAGAATTGAAGCGTAATCATCCCATGCACTTATTGTTCCTTTCATAATTTGAGCTAGATGACGTATATATGCTTGTGAGCGATGTACATCACCTTCGGTCATCTTATCATGGAATGTTTCTGTGCTAATCCAGTCCCATCGAGAATCCCAACTACCCATCTTAGGTATAAATCTATCTGCTGCATTCTTTAGTATATTCGATAGATCTTCCGAACTACGAGCAGAAGTGGCATTGTGCAAAAGATATTTGCTCAAAGCCATATTCTCTTTAGAATTATGGTCTGCTAATTGGGCCAGCATCATTTGGACGGCCACTTGTTCGCTTATATCTCCGTTTTTTGCAAAAATATTAGTATTGGTTCCACTTAAAGTACGGCCATGTAACTCATACGCATAATAATTTTCACCGTTCAGACCTTTTTTGACAGTCTGTTTCATTCCCAGTGCGCCGGATAATGACTGGAAGGCTTTATCTACACCTGTCCATTGGTCTGCGGCTTCTAATCGTTTTAGTAATTCCGGGTCTCTACCTGCGGCTGTGTCAAAGAATTTGGTTTGGTCGTCTACACTTTGTTTGGGACCATTCTTTTCTATCCAGTAACGATGCCATAATTCAGCGGATTGAGCAATACGCTCGTTTTGGGTTAACAATTCATTATTGAAAATACGCATATTTCCAATCATTAAGGCATCTGGATCGGATAGATTCAACTTGTCAACATTCAAATTACGATAGCTTTGTGCCCATGCTTCATTAGCTTGGCGAGCAGCTTCTGTTATTTTATATGCATCATAAATTTTATAACCTATATAAGTGATAGCTCCTGCTGCCATTACCCCCCAACCAATTGGATTAGTTAAGAAAAAACGTGAAAACCCTTTTATTGCTCCCCATAATGTTGTATTGCCTATTTCCGTGAGGGTATTTATAGTCTTATTACTACTATTTGCTACAACATTACCGACTGTACTTCCTCCAACAAACCATTGTTTAATTTTACTTCCACCATGTAGTAAACCTCCACCTAACGCATTGAATATAGCCTGTCCTTTATTTAAATTATGGCGGCTTTTTTCTATATTATATATACGTACCATATAGGTAAGTGCGGTAAATAGCGGTTTTAAAAAGAATTTAGACAACCAATCTCCCATAAACAATCCACGAATCATTAATGTCGTACTCCATATACTTTGAACTACGCCTGCTGCAATTCCTAACGACATTTGGATTCTTATAAAATATTGAAGAACGGTCTTCCCCCAATTTGGTATCCAGTTCCAGACAGTCATAATGCCTTTAAACACACCAACAATAACATTTGCTATTTTCAAAAACATGTCCATTGCATTTCTCAATGCAGTTGCAAACTCTGTGGATTTCATTAACTCAATCATGCGTTGCAGGAAGTCTCGTATTACTCCTTGCATTTGTTCAAACCCTTGCATTCCAGTTTCTGTAAATGCCGAGGTCATCTGATACCAAAGACCCTGTATGGTGTTTTTCTTTTCGTCGGCAAGGTCGGATGCAAGCCCCATTGACTTTTTATTGAGTCCGGTTACTTCTTGCATTTTTGCTACATTATTTATTAATGCTAGTGCACCTGGAGCCGCTGTTACCCGAAACATCTTGTTGATTAGTGTTGAGAAATCACCAGCACTCATGGTTTGCTGTTTTTCATGTAAATCACTTAAAATGTCAGAGAGATTCCGAAGATTTCCGTTTTTATCTTTTGTGTTGATGCCTAATATGTCCCATGCTTCTTGACCTCTTTTAGTAGGGTTCATCATATTTAATAGCATCATACGTAACGTAGTACCTGCGTGAGAACCTTTGATACCGGCATCGCCTAATACACCAAAAGCTGCCGAAGCAGTTTCAAAATTTAACCCTGATTGATGGGCGACAGTACCGGCATATTTAAATGATTCAGCTAATTCTAACAATGTTGTATTCGTTTTTGTGAACGTCATCGTAAGAATGTCTGCTGTGTTATCCATCTGTTTTGCTGGGATTTCATAAGCGGTCATAATGTTGGTTACAACATCCGCTGTTTCTCCCAAGTCTGTATCACCTACTAGTGCAATATCTGATATAGGCCGGATAGCATGTTTTATTTGATCGACATCATATCCTGCCATAGCTAAGAACTTTCCAGCTGATGCAACTTGTGGGGCTGTATATTTAGTCTCAACACCGACTTGGCGCATGAGCTGGTTCATTTCATTAAACCGACCTTCAAACCCTACACCTTTATCGTGAGTCTGGAGGATATTTTTTGTCGTTTTGGCTATATTGTCATAGGTAGAAGCATCTCTAAATACAGAAGTTACCCCAGACATTAAAGAGCTAAGCCCATAGGCAATTCCCATACCCTTAATCATTTCGCCTGCAACATTTGTACCTGTGTTGGCGTATGTTGGACCTAATACTTGCCGAGTAGATGGATACAGATAAGTACTTCGTCCTGCTCCAGTCTGTCGTGTTGAAGTGGAAGTTGTATTTCTAGTTGTGCTACCAGATACCCCCTTAGATGCGCCAGCGGCACTGGCTGTAATGGTTATTTTACTATTCGACTTAATCTGTTCTATTTTCTGTATTAACTTATCAAGACTACTTATTGCTCTTTCTGTATTAGCCTTTGGCTCAATCGTTTTACCATTTATAGAACTAATAGCTTGATTCAATTTCTTTATATCCGAAGTTGAATATAAAGGTTTACCTAATGCAGTCTTTGCCTGTGATTTTATATTATTGAGTTTAGTTAAGATGCGATCTAAACTTGCTTCGGCTGCACTTGTATTGATTTGTATGTTTATAGGTTTGGTCTTAATAGAAGCCAATGCTGAATTAACCTTACCGATGCTTTTTGCAACAATATCAAATCGCTTTGTTAATGCTTCCATTTCAGCTGTGGCCTGCTGAAATTTACGTATAGACTCTAAAGCTGGATTAGAGTTAACGTTTATCTGATAATTAACAATATAATTTTCTGCCATCTTTTTGTATTTTGATTTTCTAAAGAATAGCGGTTTGGTACCCTGAAAGATTGAAAAAGCCCCTTATCCGACAGAGGATAAAGGGCTACGTAGAAAAAACGAGTAATAAGACACTTTACGCAAGCATTCCAAGTGCACTTGCTTGTTGAGTTATGAGCATTTTGCTGTGGAGCCATACGGCATCTTCAGAAAGCATTGCAAATTCTTCATCGTTTAACTCATCAAGGTTTACGCTGGGAAAATAATGACGGATAAATATCAGTCTATGACGAATAAGTTGATCGTCTTTTACTTCCCAGCTTTTGATAAATTTACGAGTTTTCCTTTGCGCAACTCGATAATTTGAGCCAGGTGTGGCATCAAGCCATAGATGAACAAGGAATCATCTTTAATCAGTTCTTTATCGCCATCGACAAAGCAATCTTTTGCCAATTCTCGCATGGCACCGGCCTGGTCCTTTTGGGAGAGGGACAAATATTTACTGAATGTCGGGAAAGGCGGCTGTTTAAAATAACCGATATAATATGGCTTTTCGCCTTCGTCTTCATCTCCTTCCACAAAAATCGGGAATACACGTTTTAGTTTGGGATCTGAATCTTTCAGCTCTTTTACTTTCTTTTCAATCTCGGTCTGAATATCTTCAGGCAAGAAAAGGTCTTCGTTTACATTTTCCATTATAATTATGATTATTGATGTTTATCCAAGAATAGAAGTTCTGGAAATCGTTGGTTTATTGGTCTTGCATTTAAAATGTTAAATATTGAATGATTGTATATTTTTATTGGTTAGACTTTTATTTTTCATTTTATGTTATTATTTTTGCATGAAAATAGTAGTACATGAGATTAATTTCGAGTGTACTCTATGTAGGGATGTAAAAGGGAAACTGTTGAAAAATGGTTTTCCCTTTTTATATAAGAAAAGGCGAGTTTTTACTCGCCTTTATTGCATGATATATCAGAAGTTATAGCCAAGAACTAGTTCCTTCTCCTGTGATAATGTCGAAAGGATTCAAATTGAATTCTTTTGTAATGTTTGTATCATCTTGTTTACTTTCCATTCCGTCTTCGTTAAAGAGGCATCCCTTTAGCGTTACAGTTTCAGCGGTCCAGTCTTCACCGGCATAAGCATTAGTAAATGAGATGATCAAGTCAAATTCTCCCAAATCCATTAAAGAACCAGCCAATGCTCGGAGTTGGGAAACGGTATTATAATCCATTGTAATGGAGGCTGTACAGGTTTTGTTGCCAAAACCACGATTGATAGCATTTCCTCCAATACCGTAGTTGTTTTCAACTTTACGAGTCTTGTTCCACTTGATTTCAGAAACTCCTTGCATAATAGTAGAATCTTCTGAAATATCCAATGCTGGTATGGAAATGCGGATCATAGACCAGCTGTATGCTACATTGTTAATTATTGCCATCTTGTTAATTATTTATTGGTTAATGCCAAGCCCTCGACTACTTCAATACGGGACGCTACACCCACCGGAACAAGTGAATATTTAATGATCAGTGTATCATTCTTTAATACATTTTGATTCTTATCAATTGTTACAGAAAAACCTGAAATTTCTTCATTATTCTGCATAGTTGTGAGGATGTCAGAGACAATGTTTTGAAACATCGTAATCTTGGCAGAAGATAGGTATCCAGTGCTGGGATCTACTTTCAACGGAGAGTTGACATAAGGCAATAATGCGTTACGTACAGCGCGTCTTGACTTATGAATTGTACGGTTTCTAGCAACTGTTCGGTAATCTCCGTTTGAACATGTTTGGTCTTTAGAGAAAAAAACTCCACTTTCCAAACCAGAATATTTGCACAAGAAGATATATCCCTTATCGTCCAGATCATCCAATTGGATTTTATTCAAAGATGAGTACTTTAATGTACTTGTCAACTTACTTTCGCTATTCAAAGTGACATCTCCGAATCCCATTTCAATATCTGGGAAATAACCAATCAAATTGAACTTATTTACCCATGCGAATGATTCTTGTACGCTTGCCGAAGCGATACATCCGAGTGCAGCTCCAATATTTCCTATAGGAGTGAGATTTTGATTAGCAAGTTGCATCGCTGATACATCAGCGTCTAGTCCCTGACCAAGTAATACACTGACAAACCGAGCATTAATAACACATGTTGGTATTTTGCCAAGTTCTACTTTCTTCACAGATTCTTCATCTGTTGCGATTACTGCGGAATTTGCACATAACAAAATTGATAAAGGAGCATTTTCATCAGCTAAAGACGCTGCTTTGGATTGCAGATCTGTAACTAGGTCAATGCTATATGTTTCTGCTTCCGGATCTGTTTGTTTCCACAACGATTGTTCAGTCCAAACACCGAGTTGGTTAATCATACCATGTGCTGCGCGTTGCATTTGTTCTATAGCATTCCAATCTACACCACAGTCTGCAAACATGATAAACAAACGTCCTGTGCTTCCTTGTATTCCAAAGAAATGATTGATATGATAATAAGGAATTCCAAACAGTAAATCCTTTTCAGTGTCACCGGAGTATGCGGTAATGCCAAGTTCTTTCAAATCATCCATAGAATTGATTTCAATAACATTACCTTGTAATTTGTCTTTTACGGCCAAACCAGCACCTTCTTCGAAGAATTTAGCTTGTTTGGAAATATCAAACAGCAAACCTGTGACTTTTTCAGTTGAGGTTGTAGAGCTTGTTCCAATGTTTCCATCGGTATCACTCATAAAAACGCCACCTAATGCCATATTTGTAAATTTTATTGTTTGTAATACGGATTTTGATAAAGAATAGCATCCTTCACCCAATTAGGTTGTGCATCTGCGGTGAATACACCACCTTTGGAATCAATATACAATGCCGGATAGCCAGGATATTTTTGTAACAGTTCTTTTACGAATTCTGGTATTTCATCTTTTTCTTTTGTTTTGTCTTTTTTTTCAGGTTTTTGAGAAGATTCTTTGATAGAGGAGGTATCTGGAGTTTCAACAGTGTCTTGCTCTTGTTTTTCAGATTCTTCATTTGAAATAACCGGTGTTTCTGAAGTAACTGTAGGATCTTGTGTTTTAACCTCTTCTGTAACCGGAGCTTCTGTATTCTTTTTTCTAGCCATAACTTAAATTTAAAAAGGGAATGGAGCACTTACTCCACTCCCTTGTGATATAATAGTCTATTACTTTTGATTTTTAGCCACCGCTTACAACTGTATTCTTGTATGCTGTCCATGCAACGATCTCTGCCGGACGAACAATGTTTACGTCCATTTTCATTCGCATCTGGAAGAAATACAATTCGCTGTTAGCTTGCAGTCGTTCAACTTTTACTACTTCTGCATCATTTGCATAGTCAACCCCCATCCATAGGTTAGATTCCATACCGGTAGTAAATTCTCCGAGTACGATAGTGTGCTCTGGGATGCCAACAATAGGTACAATACGCTTACCTTTGAAGCGATAGTCGTTGACTTTAGTATTGTCCGAGTATTTCACCGTCTTGTCGCTCAAATATTGGTCATATAAATCCCAAATATCCCAGCCACACACAAATACCAACCCTGCTTTCTTACGGATTTGTTTCGGGCATTTCTTCCACATAGCATTGAGTGCGGCTTCTACACTGGCACCTGTGCTTAATTCTGTAGTACCGGCAATAATAACTTGCCCGCCAGCTTTTTCCACATCTGTTGCATCTGTTGCGGTATTTGCCAGAATACGTTTGATTGCACCGTCAAAGTATTTCATTGGGCCACCGGCATTTTCACCTCCAATCGTTGTACAACCTTCAGGAGCGGTAATTTTTGCGGCTGCTGAACCACCTTTTGCGGAGCACCAAATAGACTCACCGATATACTCATTCTTTCGATCCATCAAAAGGCGCAGCATTTTAGCCTGTACTTTTGGGTCTAAGTCACGGAATACCAAATTACCTTCCGGTTGGGCGAATTTGTAATACTTTTCATAGTCACGAGGGTTAAATTCAAGGTACACCATGAATTCTTGTGGTTCCAGATAACGTTCTGTGAATGTGTATTGGTTCAGTCCACCAGTGGTTCCTGCTCCTGCACCATGAGTCGAGTTTGGAGTGGGAACGTTATCTTGAATTACTTTTCCCAATTGAATAGTGGGGATGGTGTATTTGAACTGGATTCCAGATTTGATATGAATCAAACCTTCTTTGTATGTATCATTTCCTTGCGCGGTATATGTCAGGAGGTCATTAAGGACCTCACCAGAATATGTGTTTTGCGCAAAATTTACTGAACTTGCCATGTTGTTTATGTTATTCTGTTTTAGTCGAGTGTTTTAAACTGGAAATCTGTTCCTACGACAGCTTCAACAGCCTTAGCCATTTTCTTTTCTGCCTCGGTCATCTGATTTTTTGCATTTTCAATGTTGGCAGGATCATTTGCAATTTCAGCAGAAATTTTATCACGTTTTGGAATGGAATTCAGCGTTGCCTGCACCATTTCAAAATCGTTTTGAGCCATTTCCACCCATTTAGGTTTTGCATCAGAATTGATTTTACCTTCAGCAATTGCATTGTCAACGAACTGTTCGATAGTCTCTTTACGTTTTGCCTCTTCAGCATCTTTGTAACTTTTCAATTCGTTCTTGACAGTTGTCAATTCGTTTTTAACATTGGTAAGTTGCGCATCCAATCCTTCTTTCTGAATTTTCAAAGCATTGTATGAAGCCTGAATTTCTGCTGCCTTGTTTTCCGCATTTTTCAATGCGTCAATTCGGGTAATAACAGCTGAAACTTCAGAGGTTTTCTCCAAACCAAGCTGGGCGCATACAGAACCAAATGCAAATTCTTGTTCTTTGTCCATTGTTTTTTGTGAATTTGAATTTTCTATTTGATTTTGATTAGGAATAGAACTGGAATCATCAAGTGGTTTAAAATCGCCCAGTTCTGTATTGATAGAAGCCATGATTTTTTGAAGGGCGTTCGCTTCCACTACTCCTTCAATTTGATCTTTTACTTTATTACAAACCTGTTTAGAGGTTTTTAAAACACATTCTGCTGATAATATACCGGCGTTTACGGCAGATTTTGCATCGAAGTAAGTTCCATCACAACCTTCTTTTCCATCCATGATTTCTCGAACCTTAGCTTTCGTCAGACCAAATCTTTTATGATATATGGTTTCAATCTGTTTCTGAAAAGCATTTACAATTTGTTCATTGTCTGGGTTGCATGACTTTTCGTCACGTATGAAGGGGTTGTGGATCATTAAAATAGAATAGTCACGCATGTAAGAACGAGTTCCTGCCGCCCACAGTACTGAAGCCATTGATGCTGCCAATCCTTCTACAATTGTTTCAACTTCAATGGGACATTGCTGTATAATGGAGAATGTTCCCATTCCGTACAGAACGCTTCCACCTTCACTATTAATGCTGATTACAATTTTCGAGGGTTTAACGTAATCTTGTATCCATAAAAATTCATCATTAAAATTACGTGTGCTCTCTTCATCAATTTTGCCATAGAAGCGCATATATACCGGTTTTGCTTCTTGCGCTTCTCCAACTACATATTTTAATTCATCTACTTTCATTTGAGCTTTTTCACAAGAATAGGTATCAGCTTCTTTAATGGTTGTAAGTTTGTTATTCGACTTGATCGGTTGGGGGATCAGTTGAAGGCATTTCTACAGAAGGTTCATACTTCGCTACATCTTCGATTTTAGGTTCTTTGTGATTACCATGTGCTTCTGAATCATGTTCTGGTGCATCAGAATGGTTCGTGAATGGTGGCATAACTAAATACCTGTCTACCCATTTGCGATACTGGAAAGAGGATGATGTTCTAAACCATATCTCGTAGTCAATCCAGTATGGCTGTAGCCCATGATCTAAAGATTCCGGCATATCAAAATAGGTAAGGTTGCAACGTTCATTTAATGCTTCTTCATAATCTTTCGCATCTTGAATTGCATCATTAATCTGTTGAAAAACGCGAAATCCATGTGTCTCAACAATATCGTCACTATTGTTTAAATCATTAAGTACAAATCTGATACGCATAGTGGCACGCCCTTCTCCAATTCTTTGTTGGGCAACTAAATAACGTACATTTACAAACCGAATAAATGCCGCAGGAAAAGGTATAGCATATTCTGTATTACCACGAGTACGAACAATACGTTCAAACTGTCCGTTATCTATTTTTACAGTTTGGAATAGTTTGGGCGAATTATTATCGTTAGGGTCTGTATGTAAGGACTCTAATACACGTTTTACTGCTAAATACACATCCTCTAAAGGGTTGTTGTCTACTTCCTCCAAAGTAGTATCGTCATCATCGGGAAGGGGAGAGGTGTCTTTTGCAAGTGTGTCTTTTAAACTATCCGGTAAATCTGTTTTATACTTATCTACTATCATTTTGGAAAGCCATCAAAAATACGAATACTGTAAGATGAAATTTTATCAGCTACGGTTGTAGAATATCCTATAAATTGCCTTTGCCTAATATAGGATGCTGGGGAACCAGGTTTGGCAATTTTCCCTCCTTCATTATGTATTGCTGCATAACAAAAGTTTCTTCCATATTGCCTATTACTAAATTTGAACATGTCTGGATCTGTGAATAATTTAACACCACGATTCTTATTAGAATGAAAGCGTTCCCATACTATTGAATGTTTTAATGCTCCTGTTTCTTCCAATATAGGGTGTGGCTTATGATCACGTCTGGATTGCCAAGAAAAAGTTCCGGCTGAATTGAACCGCCGGAGATAAAAAGAGTCTCTAAATATTTTTTTTGCGGCATTACCTACCAATGTTTCAAAATTGAATACATTAACTTCAAATTTATTAGGCAACCTCAACCATTGTTGAGCTAATTGTCTTGGAGTTATTACTTTTCCAGCCATTTGTCCTTAATTTTATTAGCAATGGTGAGCAGCCTCTTTTTATGCTTTTTAGGAATAATAAAGTATGAATGTGCATCACTAAATATTCGTCCACCCTTTGCTACACTTTCTTTAAATACTGGATTAACAAAATCGGGCATCTCAATAATTTGCCCCATCACCTGTGATAATTTGGATTGGTTGAGAACGTCAGCACTTTCTTCTACTAGAAAACAACGGCATCCATGTTCAATTGGGGGGATTAACCATGCTGGGAAAGATGCTTTGCGGTAGCTAGTCCCTTCTAATGCAAGATGCCAAGGGCGAACCCTATTATCTCCTTGTGTCATATATGTTAACACTGTATTATTGCTATACAAAATCCAACCAGCAGCAATTCCCATCGCATATTCAATATCTTCGTTTTCAATATTAGCGTATATGCTATTGTATCTGTGAAAAACATTTTCAGCTTCTGTCAGATCTACTTCATTGCCAATATTAAAATTGTCTGGAAGATTCTCCGACATCTGAAATTCTTCAGCTACTGCAAAATCAACAAGATTATCTAATGCAGCTACTAATATATTACGTTGCTCTTTTTCTAATTTGGTTAATCCATCATTGTGATTACGAAGTAATTCCAGTGCTTTTTCAAAGTCCATACCAAAACCTTTGATTGCATGATTCAATGCAAATTCCGCACGTAACGTCATCATTTCTTCTAATAAATCCCAACGATCCTCTATATTGCCATAGTCCTGTAAAAACTTCTGGAAAACAGCATAGATAGCAAGGTATTCAGCATTCTCTTCATCTTTGTTTGATTTAGATTCTGCAAGGACGGAAGGAGAAGTGCTATCTTTTATTCTCCTTCCATTAGAAAATTTTCAACGTTGCTTGAATTCTTTCGTTCACCACGCCTATGCCCATATCTTTTGTAATATTCTTCATCGGACATAATGCGTCTATCATTGGAACTTCCATTTATATTCCCGCTATTACTTGTCATTTCTGATATAGCGTTAAATTGTTTCCCTACGACAATACCAAATTCTTTTTCGATTTCATCTGCTGATACTTCATACTTATCTGTAATAAAAGAATATAAGCTAATCTTGTCTTTATTACTCATTTCTACACGGTTGGCATATTTGAATTCTAATCCCGGCTTGATATATCCCATAGATACTAATCTAGGAACGATCTCTTCATTCATTACATTTTCAATGAAACCGCGATACATCTCTATGCGCTCCCGAAAAATGTCTTGGTGAGCATTTGTTGATCCAACATAAGATTGGGTTGCTCCAGCCATAGATTCAGAGCCAACTATTAGATTAGAAACTTCTGTATTGGCAAAATTTATTAAACTAGTATATATGTGTTCGGAATTTGACATTGTAAATGTCTTAATGTCAATATCATCGTTCAATCCTGTAACTATTATTTTATTCTGAGCCGCATTTGCAATGTTTTGTGCTAATCGTTGTCGATCTTGAATGCTTTCTGATTCAGTCTTACCATGTATGATAGGCTGGCCATAAGTATGACTAAAATTAACATAATTAGCAAGAGTGAATTTTTTTGCAAGGATAGTTGGAGTAGTTGCAGAGAACAGCCCCAAATCACCATTATCAATAAGTATATAATTCTTGGAGTATTGCGATGAAGCAATATCCCATCCTGGATTCCACTGCCCTTGTCTTTGCACAACTCGTAATTGACTTGCCAATACATTTCTTCGCTCAACAATATTTACTTCAGCTAGCTTTCCTGTTAAAGGGTTAATATCAGGCATTATTTCTAATAAGGTGTAACCGTACCATTTGGCTTCAACAATACCTTTTATGATTTTAGTGAATTGAGAACCTTGTATCTTTTTGGTTTCTTCTACATCCTTAATATATTTTCCTCGTTCATTTTGTCTTGCCAACATGTATCGTTCGCCTATAATCTGTGATTCTACAGTTTCTAATACTGCACGTAAATGAGCATCCTGCTCTACACATGCTTCGTATAAATCTATCAGTGGACCACGATCATCTAAAACAACCCCGCGTGTTACTTGGGATTGAATGGATTTGTATCTACAATGACGGTCAATCTCCCTAACATATTCTTGAATAGTTTTTTTACTAGTTTTAAATATGCTTTCTAAAGGAGTGCCGTGAAATGTTGTTTCTGCACTAATTACATTCATATTAAGAGTTTTTGAAAGAATAGATAGCGAGTCTAAAGTTGGTTTCTATATATATGGTATGGTAGGAGTATATGTATTATAATTTGAAATTCGTAAATATCAGTATTATAGATATATAGCTATAAAATATGTGTTAAATATATGATTTTGTATTGTCAATATGATAAAATAAAATATCTTTGCGTCGATAATTTAATGTTTAACAAATAATACGTCATTAAAATGAGTAAAGATTTTAATTATTTTCGCATTAAGATGGCATACAAAGGCACAAATGATCTAGGTGCTATTGTTCCCATCAAATCAGAAGATCTGGTAATGGCTACATGCTATACCGAAGCAGAACAAATCGCTTATAAGTTGGCTGAAGGCAAAGATGAGTTTGGTGATGTGGATATAGAAATTGTTCGCACCAAAATTTCAGAAGTTGCTTATAACGATACATTTGCTACTGATACTGAACTAATTTGTGGATTAATATCCTATTTTTTTGAAGAAAGTGAAGATACAGAAGTTGGGTTGTATCAAGTATCTCTTGTTTATTATGATGTGGACGAAAAGACTGGTAAAACCAGAAGTTCCAACAGTACAATTTATGTACCGGCTTATTCTTCATCTGAAGCGATAGAAAATATTCGCACTTACTTAAAAAGGGCTGGGGAAACACGTGAATATACTATCCGAAATGTCAAATATGACAAAGCACAATCGGTCATGGTTACACCTGAAACTCATCAAAACAACATTAGGGTATAATGACTTCTCCTAAGGGAACCGGGAAAATTACAAATATCAAATGTACAGAAGTCTTACTCCCGGAATTTCCTAATCTCCTTTTTGGAACTCATTTTGATGGTAGCAGAATTTTTGATGCTACATATTATCTCCAATCTAAAGACCCCGACAATAAATTAAGCATAGAAGACTTCTTTCATAAGTTTGATTTCCAAATCAAGGCTATTGCAGAAACTTACAAGTTGCCTTTAGAGAAACTGGTATCAATCAACACGGAGGGGCATCAATTGATTGACGGATGTTTATGCTATCCGTTTTTATCTTATGTTGATCCGCAATTCTGCGCATATATCAATGAAATAATAGACGAAATGTTTGTTACTGGAGTTGTTGTGTCAGATACACATTTAATTTCGTTGGTAAAGAAAAGGCTTCCTCCAGAATTGCTCAAACAAATTTGGGATGGCAGAGAAGATTTTTCGTAAACCCAAAGCTGTCTTAATATTTAATCGCAGAAAAACATTGGCTCTTATGGCTGCTTCAGTAAATGAGGCAGCTAAAATCAGCGGTTTAAAGCCTGGAAATATTTCTAAGGCTTGTGTCGGTACATTGATTTCCAATGGTATGTATTATTTTAGATATATAGGCAGTGATGTTGAAATAGAATTATCAGATATAGGTTCATTGAAGTTAGAGGAATATGACAAATTATGTGGTATCGAACGTCAGACATATCCCACGATGGCGATGAACCGTAAAAAATGGAAATATAATAAAAACAATAGAACGTATGAAAGTAAAAGTTTATAGTACATCAAAACATCCGTTGCCTCAATACGCAACTAAGCAATCAGCAGGACTGGACCTAAGAGCAAATATTGATGCTCCAATTACTATTAATCCTAGAGAACGTGTATTGGTTCCAACAGGATTACATATACAACTTCCAGAAGGTTTTGAAGCAAGAATTCAGCCTAGAAGTGGACTGGCCCTTAAAAAAGGAATCACTTGTCTTAATTCTCCAGGATGCGTGGATGCCGACTATCGAGGTGATGTAGGTGTAATTCTTATTAATCATGGAACAGAGCCGTTTACTGTTAATGACGGGGAACGGATTGCCCAAATGATTATTTCTAAATATGAACAAGCAGAATGGGAGCCTGTTTCTTCAATCGAAGATTTAGAGACCACAGAACGCGGTGAACAAGGATTTGGGCATTCAGGAATAAAATAAGAAATATGGGGTACGTTTTATGTGCCCCATTATTTAATTTATAAATATTATAGGATATGGAGCTTAATTTTACAGTTGAAACAAAAGATGTGTTGCTTGATATGATTAAGCGACACAATAAAATGTATCGTATGGGTACGCCAGAAATTTCAGATGCGGAGTATGATGCAGAAATAGAACTATTAAAAACACTTGATCCAGACAATGAATGGTTCAAACATACCGAACCCGCTTTTGTACCTGAAACCCGAAAACGGGCTTTGCCAATCCCAATGAAATCTTTAAATAAAGTAAAGGATATATCAGAACTTAAAAAATGGTATATGTCTTTAGGCTTGAAAGGAAATGCAGGTGTAATATGTATGCCTAAGCTGGATGGTCTTTCTCTACTATATAATGAATTAACTGGTGAGGCATATTCTCGTGGAGGGATAGAAAATGAAGGGCAAGATTGTACTAGCCATTATCGAGCATCCATTCAATGTTATAACCCTGCCAGCAGTTTTCATTATACTTTTGGAGAATTTGTTATCAACAGAAGTGATTGGGAGCGGCATTTTCATGGGAAACGTTCTAAATTCACAGGAGATATTTTTAAATCACCGCGTAACACAGCTGCCGGTCTTTTAAATAGAGATGAGCCATGTGATTATCTTGAACACGCTTCTTTCTTCAGATATGGGGTGGATGAGAGTTCCCTACATGATTATAACAACTTCCATAGTCTGATAGAAACTATTTGTAATATCTATCAACAAGAGCATCTTTACCATTTTGCTTTTATAGATGAACTGAACGAAGAGCTACTGATGAATTTATTCAAAGAGTGGAGTAAGGTGTATCCAATTGACGGTATTGTGATTTATGTTGATGATTTGCGCTTATGGGAAGTTATTGGCAGACATCAAACATCTGGAAATCCATTATATGCCATTGCCTACAAACATCCAGATTTTACAGAATCTTTCGAGACAACAGTAAAGGATATTGTATGGAAAGTCAGTAAGTCGGGTGCCCTTAAACCTGTGGTTAATATTGAAATGGTTGATACTGGAGATTGCAACATGGAAAATCCTACTGGATATAATGCCGGCTGGATTAATGATCATGAAATAGCAAAGGGGGCTGAAATATTAGTTACTCGTTCTGGAGGGGTAATTCCTAAGATTCTATCAACTCTTACCCCAGCAACACAAGAAGAACAAGAGAAATTATGGGATGAAATGTCAGAGTGTCCTCATTGTAGTTCATCGACTATGTGGAATGAGAATCACATAGAACTGTGTTGCACTAATCCTAGTTGTCCAGGTGTTCAATTAGCTAAAATTATATTTTTCTATTTGACATGTGGGGCTGAAAATATGGGAGAAGAAACATTATCCAAAATATTCAATGCAGGCTTTACTTCTATACCGGCGATTCTTAACATTACTTTTAACGATCTGATAAAAATCGAAGGATTCGGAGACAGTATTTCAAATATAATATTGGAGAATAACAGAAAAATCATGCAAGGAGTTGATTTGGCGACTTTAATGCAAGCCAGCGATTGCTTTAAAGGAATAGGAAAAATAAAGGCCCAAAAAATATTGGATGAAATGGATGATGAGGATTTATGCTCGTTCTGTCAAGGGTGGTATATCAATCACGAACCGGATGTTCAAAGCGAAGACTTTAAGAATTGTCCTATAACTGTACAAAACTTATTGTTAGGGTATTTTCCATTTATGGCCTTTTTAGAGGAAACTAAAATACCTTACAAATTGTCCCCAAAGACCGTTGTGCTGGAAGGTAAATGTAAAGGTTTGTCCATCTGTGTATCAGGATTTCGAGATAGTAATCTTGAAGAAGTAATCACCAACGAAGGAGGAAAAATTGTTAGTGGGGTGTCTAAAAAAACAACACATTTGGTGGTGAAAGACAAGTCTGCCAACTCATCAAAAATATCCAAGGCCAAATTATTGGGGATACCAATTTTATCAATTGAAGAATTCTGTGATTTTTTTAATAATTAAATTATTGCATTACAATGTATTAGCGATTAATATTGATTTAAATTGATATTAATCGCTTCTAAATTTGTATAATTGGATGTAATATCATACTTTTGCATTAAGTAAATGAATTGATATAATTATGGCAAAGAAAAATCAGTTAACTAAAAGTGATTATCTTCCTATGGAAGAATATAAGAAGTTATTACGCCTTCTTCATAAGGATCGGCAATATTTATGGGAACTATATGCTCGACTGGCATTCTGCACTGCACTACGAGTATCAGATGTATTGTCTTTAGCATGGGCTGATATTCTCCATAAAGGTTCATTGACCAAAATTGAGAAGAAAACTGGAAAAGTACGAAAAATCCCATTTAATTTAAGTATTCAAACGAGAATAGAGGAACTTTATATATTGCTTAAACGCCCTAATCCGAATGAATTAATATTTAAAAGCAAATTTACAGGAGTATCTGTCTCTTCCCAATATCTTAATCGGATAATGAAAGAATGGAAAGCTAAATATAAATTGGATATAGAAAATTTTTCTACACACACTTTTAGAAAAACATTTGGACGATATGTTTATGATACAAGCGAAAACAAGTCAGAAGCACTGTTACTATTGAACAGGATATTCAATCACTCTAACATTGAAATAACTAAAATATACATCTGCATTAGAGAAGATGAAATAAATTCTATATTCGATTCTATCCGTCTCTAACTTCTTCGCTACATTTTACATTTTGATTTGCACGACATGTGCCCCTATCTTTACTCCATAATTGGATAAATAAAATTGACCATGTTTATACAACAAAAGAGGGGACTGTCTGTATCCCCACCTATCATCATTACTTGTGAATTATGTAATACGCTGGAGAACCTGGATGAATGTAATCCTCCGGGAGATATTTTGCGTATTATGAGTAAACGAAATGTCTGTTCTAAATGTGCTTTCTGGATGGATAAAATAGCTCATCCGGATATAGGTAATGAAGTTATTGGTTCTCATTATTATATTGTATATCCATTTGTAAAACGACCCAATAACGTTATTAAAGGTTCTGAAGGTAAAGAATTTTATATTCGGCGATTTGATGGAACACTAATCAAATCCAATAATATATGGCATCAAGGTGAAATCCCTGAACATTTTAGAAAGCAATTACCAGATACTGCCAATTTCCTATCATTGATAACTTATACCAAATTATCTAACGACCCTCATAAGTGTCAGGCTAAAGGATGTTGGGATCGCTATAATTGTCTTAGATATAATTTATCTTGCGAACGAGATGGACCTTTCAATAAGATTCCGGCCAATCATACTATTGGCGATGAAAACTGTCCTTCATTTATAAATATAAACGAATTAAAAATATGATATATGCAATTTTTATACTATGCTTAATATTGTTTGCCATTGCCATTTATGCACTTCGTAAACTATCTAAGCAATACAAAACTCTTCAAGAGATATATTATCTTCAGAAGCTAATGTTATCTCACTCTCAATTTACGAATGATGCCAATGAAATGATTTTATGGAAAATCAGATATGATATATGGTGCTGGAATGAAAACTTAGTAAAAGCGGAAAATTATGAAATGGCACAACAAGCCAAAGTAGCAACTAATATTATAGCTGATATGATAACTTTTTATCGTAACAATTTAAAAGCAGATAATAATGATACATACATTAAAAAATGAGATGGAACGAATGTGGAATCAGTTTGACCATAAAGCGTTTATCTCAAATGATCCTATTCAAATAGTACACCAAATACGGAATCTTTCTGGGAGAACTACAGCGGATATTGAGGTTTGTGCAATATTAACGGCTATGGTTTCATGGGGACAACGTAGTCATATAATATATTGTGCAGAGAAGTTGATGAACGTATGTGGATGGGAGCCAGGTAAATATATTAAATTGGGTGATTTTTATGATATTCCGGACGAATGTAGTATTTACCGTACTCTTACAGGAAAAATATTTAAAGAGGTGTGTCATCAATTAAGATGCTTCTACAGTAAACACGATTCTATTCAGGAATATTTAAAAAAACATCCCATTTCACTTGATGATTTATTACTCACGCTATGCAATTGGTGTGAACCGGCCCGTCTTGGAAGTCCATATCGTAACTCTGCTTGTAAACGTATTAATATGCTATTGCGTTGGATGGTTCGTAAAGATGAAATAGATTTAGGAGTATGGCAGACTGACTTAATCAAACCTAAAAAACTATACGCTGTTATGGATACCCATGTTGCGCAGCAAGCACAACGTATGGGGCTTATATCTTATCCTAAAGAGAGCTGGAAGGCTGTTATGGAACTCACTCATGTTTATCGCCAATGGGATGCAGAGGATCCATTAAAATATGACTTTATATTAATGACAAAAAACTTGAAATAAAATGATTGTTATTCTTTTAATTGTATTGTCGCTTGTCTCAATCGCGGCTATAACCATTGTGGTTGCACAGAATACAGCTTGTAAAGATTGTCCTTTTAAACGGACATGCGATGAATTGTTGAGCCAAAATCAACTTAACTTGTGCCAACAAAATAATATGCCAAGTCAAAACGAAGAGAAATAATAAATAGATGTATAACGAACTAATTTAATAAAAGTATGGATATAGAAAATAAAAACAGGGTTTCTGTAGAAGATATGAGAGCATGTTATGCTGAAAGATTTCCGTATGCACCCAATAATCAACGCATAGGACGATTTGCAAAACAAATAGGTTTCCGTCTTACCAAACAGATGGTTAAAGGGCAGATTATTAGTTTTTATATAAAAGATGATATAAGCAAATGAGTACGTTTTCCGACAAATTCGATAACCACTGGAAGTGCATTCCATACGCAATGGCAACGTTAACATCCAGTGATGGCTTTATGATTTTATTTCATCTGTTACGAAGAGGCTATACAGATGGGGATAAGACAACATGCGCCATATCCAACAAAGAACTAGCTGACGTCATGGGAACTTCTATTAGTTCAGTACGCCGGGCAATAGATACCTTGAAGCAACTTAATCTTATCAGCTGTTCTCAAAATAAAGGGGCACTTTGCACATTCTATGTAAATTGGAGCGAGATACGAGCAATACATAAAGTAAGTTCTCAAATATCAGATAAAGGATGGGTATATTTGCGAGGCTTGTGCTTAAATAGCGAGGTACGTCCAATTTCAGCGATTCCATTGACCATATTGAACGATGTAGTTCGTCAATATCCACACACTTCGCTCAATATGAACACACCCTCGCTCAATATGAACACACCCTCGCTCAATATGAACACACCCTCGCAAATAGACGAAGAAAAAGGTGAAGACATAGAAAAACTATCAGAAAATATAGTCAAAGAGCAATCTAACCTCGTTCAATATGAACAGGGGTCCGCTCAATATGAACGAGGGTGCGCTCAATATGAGCAGGGGTGTGTTCATATTGAACGAGGGTCCGCTCATATTGAACAACAGAATAAGATATATATAGATAATATAGAGAATAAAGAGAATCATAACGAACGAAGTGAGTTTAATAAAGAAACTGATATGAAGATTTTGGAATGGTTCAATTCTCGTGACTTATCTTTTCCAGATCTTTCTTCTTCTGATTTTGAAACTATCATTAACCTTCCAGATTTTGCCGATAATGATTTTGATATGGCAATAAGAGAAGTTTGGGGATACTTGCAATATGATGAAGACTCTCCAGGTAATTACATTCCAGCTGAATATTTCAAAGATATTCTTTACCGTGCTTGGAATGATTTAAAAACTATCAATCCGGATTTCTCTCTTTCGGAACAAGACATGAAGAATATTTTTGGATTCGATGTTGAGATGCAGAATGGAGAACCTGTATGTTATGTGACTCCCAGTAAAATTAAAAACATCAATCAATCTCCTTCATCTTCCAGAAAAATTAAACGGAAGGGAGTAGGGGACCGAACCTCCAGATTAATATTTCTTGAATCTATCCGACAAGTCGCTGAAAGAGATACGAACATGTTGACAGATGCCGAATATGCAATATGGCTTATGATTGAGTTCGTGAAAGAACGGGAGAGTAATCAGCAACCTCGTCCATCGGAAGTGACAAAAGCAGTTTATGAAGATTTGCTTAAACGTTTCTCAAACGAATCGAAGGTACCTGTGGAAGATTTGAGAACCCTCTGGAAAGAACTTCCTCAAAAAAATACAGTTAAACTTCATCCTCAACAGTTATCAGTCGATAAGATTATAAACTATAACGTGCAAGTAAATCAGGCAAGTGATGTGGAAGAGCTTTATAACAAAAAGATGGCAGAACAACCATGAAGTCTTTTGCCACCTTCCAGAATCCTTTTCCTTAGCCGGACTTGATTATCTTATTTCGGGTTCGGCTAAAAAGTTTCTTCTAATTTCTATTTCTTCAGACAGTATTCTAATCGCATCTTTCTCTCTTCGAAAATAATTGCCTGCCAGATAACGTTTATTGCTTGTTACAGTTCCTTTTTCCACATCTGAAGTAACTTGCATCTTATCTGTAATATACCAGTAGCGTTCTCCTGTAGCTACTTTCATGTTCAAAGGCTCAATTCGTTTTAGAAAATGATTCCATGTCTTACCAACCTTAGCTAATTCTACATCCAGAGCCTTTCTTTGATAATCCGCTGGCTTGAAAGTTGTGAACGAGAAATCATCTATTTTTCCCAAATACTCGTTCATGCTGTATTTAACCGGTTCCCCTTTGATAACATAGCAATACATAACGATGTCTCCAGAGGATTTATCTGCAAGTCTTACGACTCCATATCCTTCTTGACCAGTTTTATGATTATGGAAGCATACTAAATCACATGATTTGGGAATATATTTAGTGGAAATTACGAAAAATGGGTTGCCAAATTCCTGGCCATTTTCATCTAAAACTAAATAGAGGCGATTTAAAGCATTTTCTCCGGCTGGGGTTATAATGTCTACAGGAATTGTTATTTTGTCGAAATTAGGCGTGTTTCCGTCAATTCTAAGGCATATTAAAACAGTATTCACATTCCCTTCTTGTACCAAACCTATAGAATCGTTCCATTTTACTGCATCTCCAGCTCCAAATCCTTTGTCAAACCAGTTGGCAAATGTAGCGTAATCGAGAGCTTCAGGATCGTCTGAATAACTGGAAGGTACATGCAGCTTAATATTATATTCTGTTTTGCAATAAGAACTGATTCCTTTAAAGTCTATCTCAGACTTATATTTTCTTTTTCTTAGAAAATGCTCTACTTGTTTTTTAGTTTTCATATTTGGATAAAATAATCAATTGTTAGGCAAATGTAATATGATTTTTTGATAAACATCAATTTGGATATAAAAATTTAGCTTAATTACCATAAAACGAGACTGAAAAAATAGGTGGCTGGAAAAAATCAGAAAACTTATATATTGAATTTTTATATCATTGTCAATTTGAATATATTGGGAAATAATTATTTCTCTGTATTATAAAAATAAAGTTAATAAATTGATGCTGGGATAATTACAGAATCTCTACTTCCAGATTCGATATATTATAAAATTAATGTTAGAAATTGGAGATAATTTTATTGTATTGAATAACGTGGTCTGGAAGAGAATTGGCTTTTTGTACTATGATCGACTTTTGAAAAAACGAGATTGAAAAATCAGGTCGGATTATATATACGGTATTCGCTCCATAATTGACCGGCTCTGCCTTCTTTTTTTTATATTTTTTATTGCCATATTGCTGTAAATCAGTTAATTATATTGTTTCACTAATATACAAAAGTGAAACAAATGTGCTTTTGCTCTTTGTTTTGCCTATTCTTTTGTTTTTGATACTCTTTTGAAATAATTACAAATTTATCCTTTTGTGTATGTGATTTGTTCCCGTTCCTTTTTGCATCCAGGTAACAACATCTCGCGCGCGTATATGTGTGCACATGTGTGTACATGTGTCACGATTTGCCCTAATAAGTAACCACGCATACACGCGCACGTGTTGGAGTACTTATATTGTTGATTCTCAATTACTTATAGATTTACTTGTTTTATTTGTGTTTTTATGTATCTGAAAATCAGATGTTTATAAATTATTTTTAGTCTTAAAACGAAATTAATTGATTATTTATTTGTGTATATCAAAACATTGCCATATCTTTGCAACGTCAAGTTAAGATAACGGCTACTTGATAAAGTGTTTACTTTCCGTTTTGGTTTTATCTGTAAACCTACAAAAAGCGAAAACCGCAAACAGATACGAGATAATAAACGTAATTAATAACCGTAAAAACAAGAAGTAAGAAACGGACAAAAGAAAGTAGTACATAAAAGCAAAAGGAGTGCGAAAGCGAAAGCAAAAGCGCACGCCCAGACATAAAACGGGATGTTTTGTGAACGGGGAAAGAATACCCATAACTGTAATGGTCAGTTATTAAAGATTGTCATGCAAACCGTCGCTGGCACTATGGGGGAGCTATATACATAAGTCTGCTACAAAAGCGTGCCATAGGTGCGTAGCTCCATGCAGCAAAAGGGAAAAGTGTAAACTTTGTGCTATAGTTGTGCCCAGTTGCCGACTGCATACCGAAAAACGGATGTTTACACAAAGGTGTGAAAATCTGCCCCTAATGCGAACTGAGAAAGATATATGCCCTTGCGTATATATGTAATCACCAACGCAACGCAGCCCTAACAGTGAAGAAGTGTATGCCAAAAGTGTGCTTTAACGGTAACGATGGAAATTACCTACCACATAGGCGAAAGCGTATGTAAAAAACTGCAATTCAATCGGTTTGGTTGCAGTTGGTGAGCACTCATACACAAGGCGCACGGCTCCGTTGCGCTGTTAGTGACGGGCAAAAAGTTGTACATAGAGTGTGCTGGATAGGTGAATGTCCAGTATGCTCTGATTGGGCTTTAACGCAATCGAAAGCGTGTAAACGTTTTCGGTGGTGCGTTCCTATTTTGGTAGGTCGGGGTTCGATTCCCCGATTGCCTACAATGCGCTATTGCAGAAAATTCCTAAAAAACAGTAATCATGGGAACAATTAGTAGGTATAACAGTGTACAATTTGAGAACTTAAACGCAAATGAGTTGGTAGGCGTAACTTTGGTGTATAAGAGTGTAAACCGTGACGGAGAAACGCATTATTCAGGACTGAATTTTGCCGGTGATGAATACACGCCAAAGGATAAGACACAGGACGAGATTTTCCGCGTGTGGAAGAATGTGGTAGCTACGTTCTGGACTGTGAAAGCGGTGGAAGCTGGGTTGCGTGAAGATAATGGTGGTATTGCATCCAAATTGCGTAGCGGTACACCGGCTGAAATCATAGTGCGTACAAGTGATTGCAAAGTATCAAAGAAGTGGGATGTTGAGGGAAGTGTATGGAGCCGTATTGGTTTGGTGCCTACAAAGAAAGACCTGGATTGTGCAGCGCGTGATTTTAAGAAGAAAATTCATGCTGCTACAAAAGCGTCTTTCGATGCTCTGAAATTCCGTTTGAACTTTGAAGAAGTAGTCGCAAAAGCCGCTAACTATTATGAAATCTTGGGTGTGAAGCATGATGCTACGGAAGCGGAAATTAAAGCTGCATACAAACAAGCTGCTAAATCTGCTCATCCTGATGCCGGTGGTTCCAATGAAAAGATGCAAGAGGTAAATGCAGCATGGGAAGTTCTGGGAAATGCTCAAAAGCGTGCGGAATATGATGCGCGAATGGCTGCATAACTAAAGAACTGGTAAGTCATAACATATATAGCACGTCTGGAGGTGAATATAGGCGTGCTATTTTTATGGGTAAAACGAACGTGGAAGCGTAGCGTGCAAGAAGTGCGAGTCTTTGTTACCCACTTTAATTGTGGCATGTACTTTTGAGTGCGTGCTATTTTTGTGTCTGATTGTAAACCTTTAAAAAATAAAGCATGAAACGAGCAAGAATCCAAAGAACGAGCGTGAAAATCATTTCTACCTCTTGTGCAAATATGACATTCTATTTGCCTAAATCTCAAAATGTTACCGTGAAGCGAAAAACTGTGTATGATTTATTTAAAGCGTAAATCTATGAAGAAGTATGTTGTGGTATATAAGCGGAAAAAGTATATCAAAGTAGCTACTGCAATTGGTAGTAAATTCTATAGAATCTTGGTAGTTATATGCCTGTTGTTTTCCTGTATTGCGATAAATGCCAAAACTGTAAGGGTATTTACAGGAAACATACAGCGCGTGGAGAAGACTATGAGAATAGATGGAAACACTTACTTCCTAACATTGAAAGATGGTACCATGTACCAACTAGAGGATGAGAAGCAATATAGTATTGTATTGGGGAGTTGGAAATATTTCAAGTTTATAATGATTGATGTGAAAGATAATGGCAAAAAAGAATGATATAGCCAGTTTCTTCTACTATATGTGGAATTGCTGGGATGAGCATGAATGTGCTGTTGCTTTTGAAAAAGCCGAATGTGGATGGAGGCATTTATGGAATAAGTATCGTGAATATAATAGTCAAAATGGTCATTATGGAGCGGTAGAAGAATTTTTCGCCAATTTGGATGACAGGAATCAGAACTTACTTGTAGAGCGTGCACTGGAAATGTACAGCGGTAAAAAACGTATCAAATGAAAAAGATATTCAAAGTAATCGTGGGATGTGTTATTGTTATACTAACATTAAAAGCTTGCCGCTTGAATTATGTGTGCGATGTAGTCGATAGCATCCCAAAAGAAATCCGAGAGCGCATAATTACAGAGCATCCCGAATGTGCCAATATTGATTTGTTGGTGAAATTCTGGGAGACTAAAGGAGATTCCCTTGTTTCTGAAATTGCTAAGGAACAAATATATGACTGTGAACTTACCGAGTATTTGAAACTCCATCCTGAAGAGAACAATTAATATCAAGACAATAATGGAAACAAAAGTGTGTAAAGAATGTGGTCAGAGTTTGCCCAAATCAAATTTTTCTAAGAACAAGGCAACCAAAGATGGGTTGGCAAACTATTGTAAGAAGTGTGACAAAGAAAGAAGACGCAAATCCAGTGGGGGCATAACTCAACAAGGAGTAAAAGCTACTCTGAAAATGTCTGACTTTGATGACAACATGTTGTTTGCTGAATTGCGTAGACGTGGATACACTGGAGAATTACGTTATTCCAAAGTAGTAAATATATAGGTATGTACACAAGTTATGGCTGGGAATTGACTAATCTTTTGCAGGGACAAGATGAGGAATATCTGCTTGAAGTGTTAACGGAAAATTACAGACGTTTGAGAGATGTGCCAGATCATCTTATTGTGACATTGCTTGAATACCGTGGTTATACTGGAAGATTGATAAAAAGTGAAAATTAAAATAAAGAAGTATGATACCAGAAATTATTGAACAAATGCGCAAAGAGTTATACGATACTAAATTGTGCATCTCTGATTTCGAGAAGTATGATTTGAAAACTCTTGAAAAGACCAATGAGCCATTTTTTTGGTTAGTGCGCACACACGGAACACATTTGTGTTTTATTGGCCCCAGTGTAGAAAGTCTTTTTTCGTCAGAAAGTAACCGGTTTGCAATTATGAAAGATTCTCATGCTATTATTGCAAGTATTGTTTATTGGGACGATTTGGACTATAATAAGTATTTTTATTGGGATGGAGCACAGCTTCAGAAAGTATCCAAGGATAAGGTTATTTCAATATTCAATAATATTTGGGGAAGCCGGATACATCAACTTTCCATTCAATACCCTGAAGAGTATGCAGCCATAAACAAACCATTGGAATTAAAAATGTCCCCAGAAATATCAGAGCGTGTAAAAGAGGTCAAGAATATTGCTTCGGAATTGCAAGATTCAAGTTTTGAAGATTGCTTGAAAAGTCTACAAAAATGGGTGAGATTTGCCGTTAACCAACATATTGAAATATATGGTGATTTTGCGAAAAATAGCTTTGGATTCTCTGAGGTGGTAAATGGCAAACGCAAAATTTGCGGCGGGATAATTATGTCCCCAAATGCGACTGAAAGACGTTGGAGTATTCATACATAAAACTGTTGTAATATGAAGTATTCAGTAAATCCTAATCTCAATGCTGTTATGAATAGTATTGAGAAACTATTGTTATCCAAAGGAAAGGATAAGCAAGAGAGTATTCAAATTATTAAGAGGTATATAAAATCATTTCCTAAAGAACCGGATTATAACTTGGCACAACATGGAGGTATGCTTGTTTCCCCTTATGATGTGAGAGAATTGAATATTAAATGCGGTTATAGTGCTGTTGTTCAGAACAGAATCTCTGATGGGAGAGTCTGGAATGAATACTTGCTGCGGGTAGGAAGAGTTGCTAAGGAACTTTTAAAAGCAAACGAACTATGAAAGTTATATCAGAAATTTCACTTCGAGATTTCAAATTTTGGAGTGGGGGTGAGGATCGGGCAAAGAACTGTACCGATGAACAACTGGATAAAATTGAATCCATAATGGAGAGTGCTGCTCCTGAAAGTGGTTGGACCGATGATGACATAAATAATTTCTTTTGGTTTGACTTTGATACAATTGCAGACTGGCTTGGATACAAGGATGGAGAACATTTTGATGCAGGAGTTAGTGAAGATGATGTGAAAGAAGCGCAAGATTGGTTTGACGGTATCACAGACACCGAAGATATGATTGATATAGCCAGCCTTGACAGAGAAGACTATATTTCTACAGATGAAAATGGGGAAGAAGAATTTGATGAAGATCTTGTTTACTATGACTTTTCAAATTGGTGGAACAATATGGATGATATTGAACAAGTGAAAGAGTATCGTAAGCACGAGTAAAGTGTTATGGTAGAAATCCGGGTTCGATTCCCGGAACACTACATATATTTGTTGTTTCCATGTGTGTTGTTCGACATGTTTTTGTTTGAAGGGTGGCGCGATCAGAATGTTATTGTTCTGGTTGCGCCTTTTCCTTTAAAGTTAAAGCGAGTTAATATTCAAAAAGTGGACAACTATGGACACCATCAAAAAACTATTCGATAATAAAAACAAAAAGAAATATGCAAAAGGAATTGTTAGAAATAGAATTTCGTTATCATGACAGACCGATAGGTAGCTGCCCAGCTACTTCTTGTAGTAAGACAATTGCCATAGGTATATTTGATACTTTGGAAGAAGCAGTCAAAGCTGGTAATGAAACATTGAAGGTGTTGTCAGAACATTTCCAAGTAAGATCAGATGACCGATTTAAAGTTCGTGGTTTGTTTGGCACTCCAGATAGACTTGTAACAAATTGTTGTTATACAACTAAAGGGATTGCATATTTTGCAAAAATTACTCCTCTAAAATTTGATGATCTCTCTGAAACTATAGCAGAGACATTTAAAGCATACGATAGATACAGACAATATAGACGTGAACAAAAAAACGATGAATAATATGGATGTAATAGTCTTAAATCACAAAAACAAAGTATCCTTGCAGGTACAGCATGTAGATATTGGTAGTTCTATTGATTTGCATTTTCCAAACGAAAATCAATCATTTGATGCTTTTCAGAAACTTCGTGAAATAGGTGTGAGATGTTTTCATGCTGGTAAAAATGCTCCTTGTGGGGCTTCTGTAATGATGTATTCTTATGGTAATGATAATCTTCAACTTCAAATAAAGTAGTAAAATGGAAGAAAAGAAGTATATAAATATTGATAATATGGCGACACGCCTTTGTCAAATTCTCAAAGATGCACGTGAAAGCATGGTTGATGATAAAAATAAGGATTTTATCATGGAGAACTTTTCGGATGAATATCTGGAAGATTACAGTAATGTAATGGCTTGGCAATTTAATTCTGATATGAAGAAATACTTGCATAATCCGGACCATAGGATCTGTGGTAATTTTAATAACATTGATTATGACTACCCTTATCATATTTATGGAGAGGTTACATACGACACACCTCTTGTAAATGCTATGATTGCTAGGTTAGATGCCGGTGAAGACAGCGAACAAGCTAACGAGGACCGGGACTTTCTTGTTGACTGGTTCTTTGAAACTTTTGGAACATGGGGAATATCCTATAATTTCCAGTCAAATATATCAGAGTTCCTTTATATGGAGTTTAAAAACCAACAATCTTAAATCAATGAAAACAATAACATTGCAACTGTACACTTTTGATGAATTGTCGGAAGAGGTACAAAAAGAAATTATTGAGCGTGAACGCTGGAATATAATGGATCAGTGTATGGAGGCTTACGGTTCAGATTATGTAACGTCTCTAAGAACTTTCGAGAAATTGACAAATACCCAATCATGTAGTTGGAGTGTTAATTATAGCGGATACAATTTTAATTTTAAATATAATAATAATCCCATTTTTGAGTGTCCAATAGATTGCAGTAATGATATTTATGCAGAGGAATTATGTGGTAAACTATTATTTCGATATATCAATAATAATATTATGCCATACATTACACAAGGTAGATATTATTCATCTTCAGGCAAATATATAAATGAAAAATACACTTACAAATACAGACGAAGCCGTATTATCAAATCTGTAGGTGATGATTGTCCACTAACAGGTATGTGTTATGATTTCTACTTGCTTGAACCTATCATCAAATATTATAAAACTTGGTGCAGTTATCCGGACAACTTTTCGCTCACAGACTTAATAGAACAATGCTACGACAGTTTTTTCAAATGCTGGCATGAAGAATATGAGTATTGGGCCAATGATGAAAATGCAATCCGGGAGGAATTACATAACAACCAGTATGAGGACAGGTTGTATTATATGGATGGAAGAGTCTATAGTGGACCGTTAGATGATGTTGCATAATTAAAATTCAAAAAACAATGATACTCAATATAGTAAAAAATGGTACAGATTCTTCAAGTATTTTAGAATGCGTGAGAAAAACTTTCAATAACTCAAAGGTCAGTATTAAAACAGACTATGAAATATCTGTTGATATTGAAGTAGTTGGCGAGGGTGGACTGCACAGTTTGGAAGGACTAAAAGAACTGGAAGATTATTTTAGAGACTATGACATCAGGGTTTGGTAATTTTAAGTGGTCAAGAAATGAACGGAGAACAGATAATACCGCCAATTACTGATCCATTAGGGAAACATTGGCAACAACCTCACAGAAGATTTATTGAACTGGACAATACCCATGCACTTATGAGCGAACAAACGTTCAAGGGATTAAAAGAATATTCTACCTCAATACCCACAGGAAGATACGAAGGTAAAATGTGGAAAGGATTTACAAAAGGAGAATGGTATCTTGTATGGTTCGCTCCTGACATAAATCACAACTTACTTCGTATAGAAAGAAGGATAATATTAATAGTGTAAAATAAAATAAGAAAGGAGTAAAATAATGAGTCATTTTGTAGTAATGGTCATTGGTGATGACGCAGAAAAACAATTAGAAAAATACGACGAGAGTTTGGAACTTCCTCCGTATATAAAACACACAAAGGATGAGCTAGTAGCTTTGAAAAGAAAAGAGATTGAAGATTATCGAAACACTGTATATGCAAAGTATCTGGAAAACAAAGAACTTTATAAACAGGGTTGTGAAAATGAAAGACATATAGAATATCTGGAAAACGAGTTTCCTCAAAAGTTACATTGGAGTGATGAACAAGTATATCAAGATGCTATAAAATACAGTGAAATAGACGAAAAAGGGAACGTTATTTCAACATATAATCCGGATGCTAAATGGGATTGGTATGTAAGAGGTGGCAGATGGGCTGGATACCTCTGGCTGAAAGAGGGAACTGAACCATTGGTACCTGTCAATTTCTCATGGGGATGGAGCGAAGAAGAAAAGCAGAAAGTTATTGATGAAAACAGAGCAGATGTAGCCGTAAAAAAAGACATTGCTAATTTGGATAATATTATACCATTTGCTATTGTTAAAGATGGTCATTGGTATGAAAAAGGACAAATGGGCTGGTGGGCTGTTGTGCTGAATGAGAAAGATGACCATATCTGGGAAGAAGAAGTGAAAAAACTATTAGAAGGACTTTCAGAGGATACTATCATTTCGATTTATGATTGTCATATTTAATATATAACAGATTAGAAATGAGTAAAGAGGAATTGATAAATCAAATAATTGCAATAATTGGATCTGATGATAATTTTGATAATCAAATTTCCGATTATGAACATGTTTCAATGTCGCGTCCAGAAGATTTGATTCAAGATAGGACATCGTTTGAACAGATGGTTTTGTACGCTAATGAAATGATGTATAAAATCGAAAATGTGAGAAATTTGGTATTAAATGAAATAGATTAATATTCAAAGTGGAAAGATATGATATTATTTGAAAACCCACCTACTGTCTATTTTGAGAAAGTAGAAGATTATGAAGAAAAATCGACTCCGTGGAGACGGGTTCCTCCTACATATAAAGGCTCCTCAACAAAAAATGGACGTAACAAGAAGCAAATAAGAAAAGACCGGAAACGAAATAAGAAAAGATAATTATGTCACAAAAATCAATGAAACTCCC
The DNA here is from genome assembly GCF_019052485.1 of Bacteroides sp. MSK.20.82. Lineage (NCBI taxonomy): Bacteria > Pseudomonadati > Bacteroidota > Bacteroidia > Bacteroidales > Bacteroidaceae > Bacteroides > Bacteroides sp. MSK.20.82. Next base: position 48,016 of record NZ_JAHQUN010000004.1, on the reverse strand, counting down.
AAAACTGTATAGGATCATCGTTGATGTCCAATTTGGAGACATGCTGGACGAATGCAATAAACTGTATGATGGCGAAGGGTATGGAACTGTCTTTACCGATGCGAATGGAGATGCTGTTATTGACTATCTTAAACAATGGGATAGTGATGAATGGACTGACGATGATATTCGCAGCGAAGAACCAAGGTGGGTGAATAATGGCACTGATTCCGTACATCAAAAGGATGGATACACCCTTATTTACAACTCAACTATTGGTGGTGTATATATGCTGTATCGTGAAGCAAATGATGCTGAAATAGAATGGTATAATAACAATTGATATGTATGAAAAATGAAACAAAAATAACTTTCGTAAAATCTCCAGAAGAAGGAGAAATATGTGCTGTATTTGTGAATGAATTTTGGGATAGGTTCAAAACTAAATTGACAAGCTATATGCACATCGGACAACACGCCGGTTGCTCTCCTGACATTCTGAAAAATTGGCCTTTAGCTACTGAACAAGAATATCGGTCATTGTTAGAAGAACTTAACACAATAGGATATGAAAACATCAAAATCATTCAATCAAGAATACATTGAGAAAGCGAAAACGCTAATCCATGAGATCCTCGAAGATAAAAAAGAGTACGATGACTGGACTCAAATCTGTTTTTCCATGCAAAATGCAGTACAAGCTGCGGCTAATATATGGGGAATATCATCAGATGAACAGATTAATAAAATGAGATCCTTTATTACAGAAATGGTTTTTACAGAACTTTCAAATCTCAAACAGTTTGACATAGTGTTTAAAAAGAAGGGGGCACAAGTAGAAAGGTCATTAGACACATTGTATTGCTCAAAATGTGGAAGCAGTGATGTTGAAAAGAGGGTATGGGTAAATCCGAATACACGTGAAATCAGATGCAATGATTCAATTGAGGTGACAGATTGCTGGTGTGGCATTTGTGAAGAGCATGTAGAATTATGCACCCTTTCAGAATTATGGGAAATGTTTGGAGACATTCCGGTCAATAACGATGATGAGATTGAAGAAGACTTTCTCAACTTCCCGGCCGGAACCTTAAAGATTGATGTCTGGCATTGGTTTGATGAACGATGTCCTAACAATTTACACGATGATTTAATGTATTTTAAAAACGATGCCGTATAAATCAGAAAAGACTCGTATCGCTGGAACCCAATATGATAGACGAATAAAGCTCACTCCAGACCAAAAAGAATATATAAAATGGTTGAGAGAAAAGCAATTAATCAGTTACTCTAAACTTGCTAAAATATTTGGAGTGAGCAAGCGTCTTATTCAATTTATTTGTTGCCCAGACAAATATTTGAAAAACAAAGAGAGTTTAAAACAACGTAAAGCAGAGGGGAGATACAAACCTACAAAAGCAGAATGGGCAGCAACAATTCGTGAGCACAGGAGATATAAGGAACAACTCAAAAAGAAAGGAGATATAAAATGAAAGATAAGATTCTTACAATGTTCTTCGACATTAATAGATGGACAAAAGCAATTGAGAAAGGCGTTCTGAAGGATATTCGGAAGAGCGAACTTATCAAACTGACAGAAGAACCAACCAGAATTCGTATGGCAGAAGCTATGTTGAATGGTAAATATCAAATAACACCACCACATATTGCACAAATTCCGAAGGATAACGGAGAGTTTCGTACTGTATATGTCAACGAACCTATTGATCGTATAATCCTAAGCATCGCGAATGATTTGCTATTTGATTTAATGCCAGAGATGATTCATCCTGCTTGTAAATCTTATCAGGTCGGTATTGGTTGTGGTAAAGTGGTTTTGGAAGTAAGTCACACAATTGTTAACATGAAAAGTGATGGTTATGTGGGCTGGAAGTCTGATTTAAGTAAATATTTCGACTCTGTTCCTATCCAGTTTATTGACGCAGCCTTTGATAAAGTGGAAGCTAAGTGTGGTCATTCTGTGTTAATTGATGTATTAAGAAAATACTATCATTGCGGATTGTATTTCGATGAGAACAACGAACTGCATGAGAAATATCAATCACTTAAACAAGGATGCGCAGTAGCAAGCTGGTTAGCCAACGTGTTGCTATATAGCCTAGATGATGAACTGTCCCAATTGAATGGGTTTTACGTAAGGTATTCGGATGATATGTTGTTCGTTGGTCCGGACTATGAAAAGGCTATGACCATTTTACAAAAGAGATTGGCCGAAAAATCAATGAATTTGAATCCCAAGAAAGTAGAGTACCTGACTATGGACAAGTGGTTCAAATTTCTAGGTTTCAGCATTAAGGGAAGTATGATTTCTTTCTCTCCCAATCGTCTTAAAACCTTCCAGAAAGAAATAGAATCAAGAACCATCAGAAAACGTGGTATTACGTTGAAGAAGGCTGTGGATTCGGTTAACCGATATTTATATAAAGGCAATGGAGAATATAGTTGGGCGACTCAGACCCTTCCAGTATGTAATGTTCGGGTTGATATTAATGAATTGAATAAATTCGTAATGGATTGCCTTAGAGCCGTTGAAACTGGGAAACATAAAGTTGGTGGCCTTGGCTATGTTAAGGATAAGCCGGATGGTTGTGTTGTTAGAGGCATTGGTCGGAACGTAAAGGCTAATCGAAATAAATCTAAAAGTAAAGAAATTGAAGGTTATTTGACAATAGGTTGTATGCAGAATGCTATTTTGACCAGAAGAGCAGCGTACAATACTTTAGTGTCAATATTGTAACTACAATCTGAACACACAGTAAATGAATCCGAGGAACAAGTGTTTAATATCCAGATTATATATTAGGTACCCCGATTCTATCCTTGAAGGATTACATCCTTCAGTATCTACTCCGGGTACCATATAATCATCTGGATTATATCAATGAAGATAAATAAATGTGTCGATTGTTATGAGGGTTTATAAAGCAGCACAGCAGGCAAGTTCAAGAAGAAAATTTCATATTCTAAAGTATGAACTATTGATCGTTCACCGGAGGTTACAAGGCTGCATAGCCTCTCACCTCAGGTTCTCGATCAGGTCATATTTATAATTATCATGAGAGTAAAGTGATGTGCCATTCATTTGAGGACTTGTAAAATAAGCGAAATACATTCGAAGTTATTCAAGGAATACATTTGTTTACTGTTCCGGTGAGCAGCTTCCTGGATCTATGAGTCGATAACTCATCTGCTCCAGGAATATCCAACCGGAATACATCTATTGGGTAAAGTAATGTATCAGTATTATGAGGATAACTATTTAGCACAGATATGTAATTCAAGAAATATCATTTATATAGCTGGTTATATATCAGGAAGGACCGAGTACTAATTGTCCTGGTCCGTTCCTGATCACACCAGCTCTAAATCGAATAAGTATAGAAATGTGCCAATATTTTGAGAATTACAACTTATTACTTAACACAAAGTTTACAGTCTGGGATTTAGTAATTTAACATACTGGACAAGATATGATGTCCGCGTGATGACGGTCATCCTATGTATGACCTAGGATTACGCGGGTATCTTACTTGATACAGTATATATCATAAACATATAGACATGTGTCACGCTAAATGGGGGCTGTTTTATAAGTAACACAACTTTCATTTATACAAGAACCTTGCGTTTAACAACTATCCGACAATTACGCCGGCATCTACGGTTTTATAAACCTTTATTCCGGCGTATTCTGGATGTTAATATCAGGCTTTTAAAGAAATGTGTCAAAGGTTTGAGTATAAAATCAAAAGTAAACATTATGAAAAATATTTATCAAGAATCAATACAGGCTGTAGAGAACGGAACCAAGTTTAAAGTAGATTTTAAAACACGAAGTTTCAAACTTAATGGCCAATATATTATACAGAATTCGCAGTATGAGGGAAACTTAGGTGTGGAATTATGCGCTTCTCTTGATGAGTTTCTGTCTAATGTAGAGCATTTATATACTCGATATAAACATTCTATTCCATCAACAATGAGTGAATGTAAAAACCGAAAATACTTTAAAGCTTTGTCTGATAAAGATTTGGAGGATGAAGACATGTTGTTTGGAGTTGGTCGAGATATAGCACAAGTCGAATTGGAATTATACATTCTCTGTCAAATAATATTGGGTATAGGTTGGGATGCTAATAAAATGGGTAAATGGTTTTGGCAAAGCAACAAAGATAGAGATTTAGTAATTCTCAAAAACTGGGTTACAGTAGAGAAATAAATAATCAGACTAAAAATTAAATTATTAATAAGTTATGAAACAGTTAAAATTTGAATGTCCTGAGTGTGGTACCGAGTTTACGCTTACAGCTAATCAAACCAAAGCTAAGGAGCGTATTGAAGCTCTAAAGAAAGCCGGTGTTGATGTTAGTGAGCTTTTTGCAATGCAAAGTGCAGATGGTTTGGAGTTTATAGCCTCAAAAAGAGATGGTGTCATTAGTATCTTGGAAGAAGATGATCCAATCTTCCAGGCCATTATAATTCAAGGCACAATTCCTAATCGCCAATTATTCAGACGTTGGGTAATGGCACAGATGTTCCGCATAATTTATATAGCCACCAATACCCACGGTGCTTATAAGCCGATTGGAGTTTCAGAGGTGATTCATAGTATGGGATATGAATATCAGTGGAAGATGTTAAATAACGAGTTGTACGCCCAGCACAAAATGATGCAGAATGGTGATGTTGATAATTTCAGAGATCGAAATCGCTGGTTCAACAAAAGAGTGGTATTAGATATGGCAAAGGACTATATCGAGAAACTCAAAAAGAGATTTGATGAGTTGAAATTAAGAAAATGTAAAGGGATACCGTATAAACGCATAAATGGTCAAAATATTTTCGTGGATGATTTTGATAAAAAAGTAATCAAGCCATTGTTATTTGCAGTACATAAAATACAACATTCCGAAAACACTTATGAACTTTGGCATTCGGTGCAGGAGTTCAATAAAAGGCGTATCAAAATGCATTGGGATACTCCTCAAAATGCAGCATGGCTAGATGCTTACAAAGGATCTGGAGCGTTCTTTACGATGCAGAACATGATTCGTTTTCATAATTGTGTTATCATAGATGACAATGGAAAAACATTAGGTAAAAACGCGTCCCTTGCCTTTTTGAATAAGAAGGCAAAGTTGTATGAGAATAGAGAAGGTTGGCGTTTGATTGGTATGTTGAAGAAAATGCTAGATGACAACAACATTGATGTGGTTGCTAAAATGAAGGAATGGCGTAAATAACTTAATCAAGGCAGTTTTCATAAACCAGTTTAGGTGCATTGCCTCTGGTTTATGAAAATAAAATTAGAAAGATTGATTATGAGAAACGATATAATATTCAAACGTTCCGTCCAATTTCGGGACGAAAATAAAAACAGTTGGACTGTAGATTTTGAGGTTTATAAGGAAGAATCTACTCGTATAAACCGTGAAACATTGCAAAAATTTAAACAAAGTTTCAGTGTTTCGGTATGTGGAGCTGGAGGTATGGGTGCCGGGCAATGCTACGATCATATAATTCCTCGTACAGAAGGACAAAAGAAACTTCTGGAATTTTGGAACAAATATCATCTAGGTGGTATGTCTGGCGGTACGATTCGTCAAGATGAATATTTAAACGGCGAGCAATATGTTAACGACTACAATTACTTTGTGGAGTTGTTTAAAACATATAATGAGCATTACCGTGAACAGTTTGATGATATTTCTTTTCAGATTATTGTTAAGAATTTTAATATTAGTGACGCGGCTATAATACAGGTGAGAAATGTGCTTTATGAGAAAATGAGGAATAATCCCATTCAATATATCCTTGGATTGTCAAACAAATACTTCCATACATCTTCAGATTACAACGTAAAATGTTTCTTTCTTGCTATAAAAGGCTTATATGTAGATAATGGATATAAATATGGTAATGGCTGGTTATCCAGTCCGCTTCCAGATAATATTGAAGAGATTATAAATAATATTTGTGATCTTGTTGAAGAAGAAGAGACTGCGTTAACAGAAGAACTGGAAGCAGTTTTTGACATGGGTGAAAAAGGGTTTGTTGCCACAGAAGAAATTATCCAGCAAGTAATGGATTTACGTGAATGTGACGAAGATGAAGCAAAACGCTTCGTAGCTTTGGGAGTACATTTAGGATGTACATTCGGTGATTTGAATGATACATTTGAAGAATGTTCCTATGGTGAACAACTATACTGTGCAAATGGTATTGATTATTATATTGGCACAGAAGATGAACTGACCAATATAGCTAGTGATAGAGTACATAATGATGATGAATACGCGTATTTATGGCGTGAAGCTGTGGCGGCTCAAAGAACTACCGATTCGTTGAGTGATTGGTTGAATTCAATCATAAGTGAGGATGGTTGGTGCTCGGTACTTAATTCTTGGGATGGACGGTATGAAGAATATAAGATTGCTGAGGAATATATTTGTGTTTGTAGGTCATAAATTGTCATGGAATACATGCTTGTTACGGACAAGGTGAAATCAGTGGCAATAAACGATGATTAATATGGGACATAAAAAGACGATTGATTATTGGAGACACCCAACCAAAAGGGAAATCAAGTTCGGTGAGGGAGCTATTCATTGGTTAACAGTGGATATTGAAAAAGTTCAGAAGCCAGACGGAAGTTTGAAGAAATGGTTTATTCATACAGACGGACTAAGGTACAATCGACCATAGTTAAAGTGATGTCTGTAAAGCAAAGGCTGTTCTAACAAAATAGAGCAGCCTTTTGTGTTAAACAATGGTTAAAGTGGACAACTATTCACACCATATAAAACAATAAAATCTATTCACATTAAAACAGTAATAAATATGCCATTGAAAATTGAGAATATCAAGTTGGCAGGAACCAAGTTTGATGGTCGCGCTAAGTTGTCCCCAGAACAACGTCAGGCTATTCAAATTTTGGCCCGTGAAGGATATAGCCAAAGAAGGTTGGCTGCTATGTTCAATGTTAGCAAGCGGCTTATACAATCTATACTATCTCCTCCTGTTCGCAAGCACTCTAAACAATATCCAACAGAATATTGGACAGAGTTAAAACGGAAGTGTCGAAAAAAGAAAATTGATTTATATAAAAATGGAAAGATCAAGTTTAATAACAAGCTGAAAAATAAATGAAACGCAAGCGTATCAAGTATGTAGCTAACATTGATTTTGGCTATCGTTCAATTACTGATGCAAAGCAATATATAAAAATATTCTTGAAATCGCTTCTTTCGCAAATAGGGTTACAACTAGGAATAGACTATATCGTAACAGCTAACCATTTGCGAATTAGACATGTGAAAAATATTACAGGAAAAATAACTACCACACTTAAAGAGATATTCCCAGTATTCAATTTTTATTGGAAGACTCCAAGACTATTGGTGTGGTTCTAAAATCAATATTAATAATAATTTACAAGTATGGAAACGTATTCTATTTCGGTTTTAGGAGCCGACAAGAAACAGTATGAAATCGCAGATTTCAGAGCAAGAGGTATGAATTATGCTAATGCTATTGGTATTATCGTAGAAACAGAATTTATGAGTCGTGTTTTGGCGTTTGACACTTGGCAAGAACAATGGGGAAATACTGATAGGATCTTAACGGAAGAGCAGAATGAATCCGTTGCTATGCAAACTTTCTCCGGACTTGATCTAACCAAACGTATTGTAGAAGCACAAACTGATATTGATGGAATGACTGCCGCCAAACGCTGCTGGAACTATCAAAAAGGTGGCCTCCAGTGGTATTTGCCTTGTTTGATGGAGCTAGGAGTGCTTTGCGCATATCATGATGAGATAAACAAAGCAATGAAAGAAATTGGATGTCCCGATGAATGTTTACTTCCTACAGAAGATTCTGATGAAACCTGGGTTTGGAGTAGCAGTGAGGGCAGTCAGGACAACAGCTGGGTCGTGGACTTTAGTGGTGGCAACTTCTACGTCGGCATCAAGTACAACAGTAGCATGGTGAGGGCGGTTGCAGCATTTCAGCCTTCGCCGAGCCTGTTGACAGGCGAGGCAAAAAGTAACGATTGTCTGCATAGTGACGAAGCTCTTATAAACATGTTACGTGAACGTGGTTATAAAGGCGAATTGACTAAGACCTTGACTATTTAATATTATCGCCACCCATATTTGATATGGTATGGGTGACAGAATATTTTTGACACATGGAAACATTTAAAAAGATTATAAGACAATATGCACAAAGCGAAGTGTGTATGGGAGAATTGTTAGCTAATATTTCGGCAGATGGCATGTCTATTGAAGATGCTTTTGAATTGTATATAAAAGCTATGAACTATGCTGAAAAAGATGAATTTTATCAATTAGCTGACGGAGAAGTGAAACTATTAACAGCTAAGAGTGAAGATGACAAACAACCTTTAAAACAATTGTTAGATTCGCTAAATATGTCCTAATATATAAAATTGAACATGAATAAATACTATTTTATAAATATTGGTGCTGAAGTAATATGGCACCCTGAAAATAGTGACGAGCAGAAAGTTGTGCAAATATGCACCTCGGTTTCTTATCCTGTTGAAAATGACACATTAGTTTCTCTAATTTTTTCTGATAAAAAAGGGAGTGTAAAAGTAAAGGCCGACGAATTAACTCCAAAATTGACTGACTTCAATCAAGGGTACTGGTGCGCACTTCAAGATGCAATAAGTAATGGTGCCTCTGATATGGTTATTCAGGAAATGCTACGCAGTGCCGGATTTACATACTGGGAATGTTACTGGCATATACAAAATTCTGATTTTCAGTCAGAAAAAATATGGTCGATTATTCGTGGGATGTTTTGCCAAAATCCAGATTATATTGATTGGAATGGTGCTGATTATCCAATAAAAACGGTAGTAATCTTTGAAAATACTCCTGATGAAGAAAAGGTGACTGTATCTGTAGAACGGTTAGCGCGACAATTATTAGATGATATGGGTAATTGGAGTACACGAGAAGCAGAATTTGTAGATGAACAGATTTATTTCTATCTGGATGAAGATACCTTTAATATGCCTGATGAAGATATTGTAGAATACTTGGAAAAACAATGAAATTACTTTATATAGATTTATTTTGTGGTGCCGGTGGAACCAGCACAGGGGTAGAAAAAGCCCGTTTAGAGAATGAACAATGTGCTAAGGTAATAGCATGTGTAAATCATGATAAAAATGCGATTGCAAGTCATGCTGCTAATCATCCGGACGCTCTTCATTTTACAGAAGATATTCGTACACTAAATTTATCTCCTTTAGTTTCCCATCTACAAAAATGCAGAGCTGAATACCCTGAAGCATTGATAGTTTTATGGGCTTCGTTGGAATGTACTAATTTCTCGAAAGCTAAAGGTGGTCAACCACGAGATGCAGATAGTAGAACACTTGCAGAGCACTTGTTTCGGTATATTGAGGCTATTAACCCAGACTATATTCAAATTGAGAATGTAGAAGAGTTTATGTCATGGGGAGATTTGGATGAGTACGGTAAACCCATTAGTCGTGATAAAGGTAAATCTTATTTGAGATGGCTGGATAACGTAAGGTCTTATGGCTACAAATTTGAACATAAAATATTAAATTCAGCAGACTATGGAGCTTACACTTCCAGGAAGAGATTTTTCGGAATATTTGCGAAAGGGAGTTTACCTATTGTTTTTCCGGAGCAAACCCATTCTAAAAAGCCAGACCAAAAATTAAAGAACTGGAAGGCAGTACGAGATGTGTTAGACTTTGATGATGAAGGAAAAAGTATTTTTGGTCGCAAAACACCTTTAGTAGATTCTTCTTTATTAAGAATTTATGCAGGACTTATTAAGTTTGTAGCAGGTGGAAAAGATGCCTTCATGGTTAAGTATAACTCAATGAGTAAAGCTGGAAAGTACAATGCTCCGGGAGTTGATGATCCATGTCCAGTAATATCTACTCAAAATCGACTTGGGGTTGCTTGCATAAATCGTTTAAATATCCTAACCGGAAAAGCATTTATTTCTGTTCATTATGGAAATGGATTTTGTAAATCTGTAGATGAACCAGCACCAACCGTAACAACAAAAGACCGATTTTCATTAATTTCTTCTGTATTTATTGACCAACAATACGGGAACAGTAAGCCTTCTTCGCTGGATAAACCACTAGGCTGTATCACTGTTAATCCCAAATATAGTCTTGTAAGCTGTAAACCTTGGATTTTAGATACAAATTTTAAAAATGTCGGCACAAGTATAAATCAACCGGCACCAGTAATTACTGCAAACCGTAAATGGCATTACTTGATGAATCCTCAATTCAATTCTGCTGGCGGATCAGTAGATAAACCTTGTTTTACGTTAATTGCTAGAATGGATAAGATGCCACCATATTTAATTGAAGCATCTAGAGAGGGAGATCTACCTAGCTTTATTAAGATGTTTTCAGGAGGACTGGTATATGAGATATACGACACAGATACCGATGTAATGAAAAAAATAAAGGAATTCATGGCCATGTACGGAATTTCCGATATAAAAATGAGAATGCTAACGATTCCAGAGTTGAAACGTATTATGGGATTCCCGGAAGATTATATGCTAATAGGAACAAAAGCAGAACAGAAAAAGTATATAGGCAATGCTGTAGAAGTTAATATGGCACGAGTTCTTTGTGAGGCATTATGTAAAATATTAGTAACAACGCAACGTAAGGTTGCATAATTTAACAACAATAATATGGAAAATTTAAAATTTAATGTTGGGGATAATGTGAAAATTGTCTCTAATGATTTGCAACCGGCAATGGTTGGTAAAATTGGTCGAGTAAAGAAAGTGTATCCGTCATTTTCTGAAGATTCAGATAACAATATTCAGCCTTCTTACTTTTATCGCGTTGAAGTTGGAGGAGCTGTTTTAAAAGGAATTGCAGCAAGCAGTGATCTGGAAAAAGTATAGAAAAATGATATGAAAAAATACCGAGTGACGATTGACCTGGATGCTTTTGAAATAGTGGTTTCGGCTAATAATAAAGCCGAAGCCAAAAGAAAAGCTATCGAGAGACTTCAAAGAAAGAAGATCACTTCCCTGATTCGTAAATCTTGGCCTGACAATAAGAAAGAGGTGTATGTTGATGAGGAATAATTTGAGAATCAAAAGGAGATATGAGCAAAGATAATATTACAGAGCCTGTGAATACATGGGATAATTTCTATCAAAGTCGTGTCTGTAACGACAGTTATGTGAATGTCTTTTGTAAAAAATATAACCGGTTTATAGAAGAAATAATTATCAATATACAACAAATATCCTACGACCTGAAAGCACCCCTTATCTTAAAGGAGGAAGGATGTGGAATAGGTACTGTAAGCCTTGCTATTTCGCAAATAGGAGAGAGGTTGTTTAATTATTTTGGATTAACAGGTGCTTCTGATGCAAAGAAAATTTCAAAAGTTATCTTCTCTGACATCAATATTCCTATGTTGGAGCTATGTTGCAAGAACACACTCTCAATATCCACGGATAATTACTTAGGAAAAGTCCCATTGTTTTATGTTAAAGAGAATATTTGTGAACCTAAGTTTTTTGAATCATCTACAGTAGTGGTAACACATGGGGTCTTGGAACATTTTTCTGATGTAGATATAACAAGAATCATGTCAACATATAACAATGATAAGGTTTTGTTTCAAGCTCATTATGTTCCAACTAGCCAATACACGTCTCCTTCTTTTGGAGACGAACGTTTGCTGCCTACAGATTACTGGATCACATTAGTAAAACCGGATTATTATCTTCTTGATAATAATGGTAAAGATTTGTATATGTTTAAAACTAAACCGGCACCGACAAGAAGATAAGAGAGTCTATAAATGATAAATTTTGAGAACATGGCAACTAATGTTAATAATGCGGAAAGATTAAGAAGTTATTTTCTTTCTCACAAACAAAGGGAAAATATTATCAATGTATGTAGAGCACGCCCAAATTGGGACGGTTGTGACTATTGTGACTTATATTCAGGTTCAGGGCTTCCATGTTGGAAGCAAGATGATAAACATAATTGTTGCAAATTAGAGGAAGTCAAAACAAAAAACAAGAATGTATGAAAGAAAAATCAGAAACAAAAGATTTAGCAATGACACCTAAAGAACAGGAAATGGATTTGCGTAGATGGTGTGTGGAAGTATCGGTGAAAATCTGTGATAAAGAATCCATCATTGAAGTTGCCGAAAAACTGTACAAATGGATTACACAATAGAAAATGACGTAAAGTCAGGTAGCAATAGTTGTGCACGCCCTGACTTTAAACATTAGTCTAATTCAAAAACAACATGTCCTTTACCAGCAGCAGCTATGTTAATTAGCTCTGATGTTAATTTGCATCCTGCATTGGTACAAATGAGAGTTACGTTATTCTTTGACGCAGCCATAGCAATGTTGATTAGTTCTGAAGTTAGTTTTGATTTACAGTTAATCTTTACACTTCCACCTGCGTTGAGGATGTTGATAATTTCACTAGTTAATTTCATAAACAATAATTTTTTAAATTCGACAGTTGTAAAAGTAGTAATAAAAAACAAAGGGCGCATCCATTTCAGCAATAATTTTAAAATTCGACACTTTATTTTTATTAGGGTGTGCTCTTTAACTAATAAATGTATAGAAATGAAGATAAGAATAGGAAAATCTTTTGATAAAGAAACAAATGAAGTCTTTTATCAGCTACAATTTAAATTGGATGGAGAACGGACCTATAACGCATATTCTTATGATGTTTTTAAAGAGGAATCTGACGCAAAAGAAGCTCTTAACAAACATCTAAATGGTGAACGTGAATACACTTATTTTGTGAGTGCTGAAAAAGTTAAAAGAACAATCAAAGGGAACCGCGTAGATGTGAAAAAAGTATTAGCATTTCATGTTATGTCAGCTAAATCAGATTTACCAGGTTCTCGTATCTGGGTGAAAATTAACTAATAAAAAGATAGTAATAAATATGGGAACATTTATTTTTAGACTATGCATTGATAATACACTTTGCTTAGTTACCGCTTTTGATAAAATAGAAGCAGAACACATGTTGGAGAAAAACAAAGGCATCATCTCAAAGGCCGAGTATTATTTTGTTGGGGTAACGAGCGGGGTGATTACTATTAGTAAAGATGGAAATTTAACTTATTAAATATCGGAAATGAGTAAAAAGAGATTTACAGATGACCGTAAACAGCTTTTAATACGGTATAAGATAGATGAAAAAGGATGTGTTTCTTTTATAGACCCCTGCTGCGATGAAATTCCAGTTTGCCTTTTCGGTAAGATAATGGAAGCTATATCAAATGTAGAACAAGAATGGAATTGTAGAATTGCTAATAAGGTCGACTCTCTTCTGCCTAATATTACATCCGAGAAACCAACACTCAGATAAGAATAAATATGAAATTCTGTGATTTACCGATTGATACTCAACAACGATTAAATTGCGAACGATTGAATTTACATAATCGTTCAATTAATAGTGCATACGAAGTGCTATTGTATAATCAACCTGGTACTCGTTATTTTCATGCAAGACGTCATCAAAATTCGTGGTCTGATGATAAAGGTAACTATATGCCGTTTGGAGGTGGTTCTGAATGGACGCTGCAATATGGATGTATAGGTTTCTCTCGTAAGAAACAAGTAATGGGTTACGATTATGAATTATGTCGTGGCAAGACCTATTCTAAGTCTGCAAATGGGACAATTATTCCAGCTTCCGTAAAAACAAAGAAGGAAGTTTTGAGTATAGCAAAAGCGATTGGAATATTGAAAACATTGGTTTAATTAAAGTTGATATACAATATGGGTAAAACAATAGTTAATGAAATCGAGAAATGTACACAATGTCCGCATTGTACAATTCTTCCAGACCCAGAACCGTATGATTGGTTTTGTGACGATGACGTAAAACTCTTCTGTGAAAAATAAAAAAGGACAGTAGCCGCTGCACTTCGACCCTACGAAAGTGACGAAGTTGATATTCCCAGTGATTGTCCTCTGGAATAAAATATAATAATAAGAAATATGAACGAAACATTGGAACAACAAATTAAACGTCTGGAATTCTGTCGTGATTGCATTGACCAGTCTTATAAAGCTGGGAGAGATGAATACAATCGCCTTGAACGGATGATTGAAGAATTGAAAGAAAAACAAAAATAAGAAAACACATAGAAGAAAGAAATGATTATGGAAGTAAATAATGGAATAATAATTAATGGAGTTTTGCATGAGTTTGTCATACCGAGCGAATCCCCTTGTTTAGAGTGTTCTTTAAAGAATGAGTGTGGTACTTATTTAGGTGATAGGTTGTATTCAGATCCATGCGATGTTTTTAATTCATGTAGTGGAATATTTGTAATACGTGCCAAAGTAAAGATAGAAACGGAGGATTAACTATGGGATTTACAACACCTGTGTTTATACTCAAAAACACACCGGAGCTTCGAGATAAGTTAGTTCGTTTAGGGTATAAAATAGGATATGAAAGGTATATAAACGATGATTTTTTAGCGACAGACAATGATGAGATGTTTGGAATTGATGTTCCATATCCTCCTGAACAATGTAATGGGTATATTCATTGCGGAACTAATGAGGCTTTGTTCCTTGCCATAGCCGCATTGAGAGACGATACTGACGATTCACAATGGTTTGTATATCCTCCTGAAAATATTTGGTTTATATGCGATGACGATGACATCAATTATGCACGAGAAAATATTAAAGATAGTGTACAGGCGGCATGGTTCCATTGTAGTCATAAGGCAACGGTGAAAGAGCTTATAGAACATTTTAAATCTGTTTAGAGAAATGAGTTATGATTTTTTAGGAGACATAGATCGAATAGGCATGGATACCTACAAGCAAGGTGAAGAAGATGCCAAGAAAAGAGCTATAGAAATTCTGGCTTCTGTTTTAGAGAATTGGGTACATGGTGGTGATGCAGACTGTATCATTGCCGAATTTGAAGAAGAACTAATGAAAAAATGATAACGATATGGCACAGTTTACAACACAAGTTGCAACAAGCATAGAGCAGTCGCAACAATTAATAGAGCTAGGTGTAAAACCTGAAACAGCAGATTTGGTATATCGCTGTACAAAATCAAGCACTGATTCATTGGAATGGGAACTACAATTGTGTCCACCATCACTGGAAAACATAGACAACAATGACATTCCAGCATGGAGCTTGGTCCGGTTACTTGAACTGCTTCCTTATGAGATTCCTTGCGACAAACCAAATGTTCTTCACCATCCAGAATTGATTAAGTATGAGGCTGGATATAACTTCTCCGTATGTAGATATACCGTAGATTGTTTTGCCGGTACCCATATCGAGAACAGCCCTTTTGACAGTTGTGTGTCTATGATTAAGTGGCTTATTGCAAAAGGGTATTTTAGTAAAGAATATTTGTCTAATACAGATTAAAAAAGAAACGAGGATACCTGTCACGTATCCTCGGAAAGACTAGTCTTTTAGCGATAATGACACGGTAGTCTTCTGCAATGTTCTGTCACGTGTTCCCATTTACCAAACCGAAATCTGTAATAGGAACGAACATGCACAGGTTTATCGCCACAACACTGGACTGTTTTGCAGTTTTGAGACAGAGCCTCATTCTAACAGTTCTAAAAAGAATGAGGTTGTCTATTAAATATGTTAAACATATTTCTTAACCCTAAGTTTGCCCTCTGATTTGGTTTATATATCAAAGATGCTGAAAGGGGTTACAAATATACAACATTTAATTTTTTGATAGAGAATATGAATAAAATTAGCATGTGTGAAACTAAATAAAAAGGAGTGCGATATTCCGCACTCCAGCTAAGATAAAAATAATCAATTGTAAGAGGTCTTGCCTCGCTTGACCACCCGTGCAAATTTTGTGATAGCCTTGATTAAGGCTGCTGATTGTCGTAATACTTGGGCAATAGCATACAGAACAATAGCAACCCTTACCTCTTGGTAATCAACGGAATTTGCCATTAAAAGAGTAGCCAACATGATATTCATTATCATAGTTGGCTACAAATTTAATAATAATGTGTATAATCGAATATAATCGTATTTAAATAAATGAACAAAGAAAGGAAAGGTAGATTCAACGATGTTATTAGTTCCCTGGAAGAAGCGAAGGGAGAAGTGGAGGACATCTTAAATGAAGAACAAGACTCTTACGATTCTCTCCCAGATGGCTTACAAATGTCTTCTAGAGGAGAAAAGATGCAGGACTATATCGGCTTGATGGAGGACTGTATAAGCAAGATAGATAAGGTCGTTGGGTTTGTGGAGGAGAAAATTATAAAGAAAAAATAGGTATTATTTGTGTATATCAAATACATTGCTTATTTTTGTTGTATTATTAACTATAAGAACATGAATAGACAAGAATTTTGCCAAATAATTGCAGATATACGAAAGCAGTCTACCATTAAAATGAAAGATATTTGTTTTCAAATGGGGGTTATGCCTACTGCTATATATCGTTTAGAAAAAGGAAGTAACAATTTTGAAATGGGGAATATGATGTCGTATATTAAAGCACTACAGCATATTCTTGTAATTGAGAACGGCCAACATTCATATCGTACAAATGATGCACAAGAATTAGGAAGTATATTAGCATTAATTCGTAAAGAAAAAGCAATTTCACAGAGAGCTTTGGCTGAAAAAGCAGGGTATTCTCACCTTACAATTGCGAATATTGAGAGAAAAACAACTACTATTAGTATAGATACATTACTTAAAACAGTAGATGTTCTGGGATATACAATTAATATCGAAAAACAATAATTGCTATGGTTGCGTTTATTTGTGTTATTATTTGGATTATAGTAACACCTTGCATTGCTGTTATATGTGGGTTGTCTTTAAAAAAAGAAAAAAGTCAACGTATTTCGTGGAAAAGATATAGTACATGTATGTTATTAGTGTCTGTATTTACTTTTTTCCTTTTGTATATGTATGACGAACATTATGAATTACTGTATAAGTTTTTCTTAGCTATTGGGGTAATTGGTGTCGTTATTTATGCTTTGGGTATATCGTTTTTTAGAACTAAAAGATGATTGTCTGGTAATAAGAGCTGGCATATTATTTATGATTTCAATACCTTTTTCATAACCGTATTTCTTCTTTTTTTTCTATTCTATAGAAAACAATTTTAAGAAGATAGTATGGAAAAAGAGTTGCATACAAACGAAAGTAACAATATAGATATACATTCAACTTCTTTAGAAAGAAAACTTTCATTGGCGTTGCATAAAAGATACCCCGTTATATGGGCAGCAGATAATATTCAGGAATTGGTATTAGATGATAAAGCAACAGTTGAGAATGTATATGACGTACTGGCAGAAATCGAGGATAAGTGCGTGCATTTATCAAAACTCATAAATATAGAATTTAATCCTTCCAATGTTCAGAAATTGGAAGAGGAATATGGGGTACAAATTTCTGAACATTGGAAAAATTACGCTCTAAATGTAATAAATAATTTTGCAGGAGAGGTGCTTGCTTTTGCGATGCAGGCTTCTTCTGTGCGTTAGTCTTCTGGATAGAAAGCAGGTTTATGTCGGTCGTTGATATACATTATTACAACTTTTATAGCTTCTTCTACATGATATTCGGGAATACCGTTCTTGAAAGTTGAAAAAAGTTGTCTATTGGCAGAAAGATAGGTGCAACACCCATCCCAAATACGTGTTGCGATATAAGAGTCGTTTTCATGGTTGATTCGTCTTCCAATAACTTTACTTAACAATTCAATTTGCTCTTTTTCTTTTATGTTCATAGTATCAATTGTTTTTAATCACAAATATATAAAATCATTGATAATTGAGCACAATTGTGGTTAATAAATTTTTCAAAATAAATCCAATAACATAACCATTCCCCTTTTTTCATTCTATTCTATAGAAAATAATAAAGAATATGGAAGAATATGGAAGAACCTAAAAATGCAAAATTATTTTTGGCATTAAAAAGTAGATATGCCTTACACAATACCGACCGTTTGGTAGAGTTCATATTGGATGATCAGAAGACATCTTTTGACTTTATTACTGAAATTATTCCCCAAATAGAAGAAGAGAATAAAAAAGCTCCTAAACTTTTCAAGGTAACTGTTGATACAGACATTCTGGAAAGGTTACGTGCAAAACAAACATGTAAGGGGAAATACCCCCTTAATGATGCGAATATAGCAAATGAAGTAAGGCTGATAGAAGTATATCTAGCAGATAAGGTTTGGGACCTTGTTGGACTAGCCTATATGGACCAACGCTAAAATTCTATTATATTTCCAGCTATTTTAGGGTTATCAATCATTTTCTGAGATAATTCTAACGCTTTATCAATATGATATTGAGGAATTCCATGTCGGCAAGATTCAAAAAAAACTTGCGGACATGTGGAAACGTATGTTTGGCACCCAACCCAAATTCTCTCTTTTTCATAAGGGGTTACTTCAGGGCCAAAAGCTCTTGTTACAAATTTTACTAATAACTCAATGAGGTCTTGCTTTTCTTTTGTATTCATTGTATCATCAATTGGTTTGATTGCAAAAATACACCAATATCATAACTATTTTTCTGTTTTTCTTATCTAAGCTAATCCTATTAGAATAAATGCTGCAACAAATTTGTAATTAAAAAATAAATTATTACCTTTACCAGACAAATTGGAAATGATTTTGTACATTGAACAATCCTGTTAATTATGTCAGTCTGTGTAATTAATTCATAATAAAAATAAAATAAGCTATGTACCCACACGATAATATTTTTAGTATTTATTACAATATAGGGAAACGAACTCCATTCTTGGTTAAACGATGTGAGTTAGGATTAGCACGTTCATCCAGCGAGGAAAGACGTATTGATCCAAATCAAGATAGAACCTTCTTAGTCGAAACTGTAAAGCCGCGTGGCAAATATGGTAAGGCTTATGGCAAGTGTTTTGTAAATGGTAAGCCTGATGATACATATAGGCAGGAATGTTATCCAAATATCAAAGACGAAGAAATCCCTTGCGCTGGATGTGGAGAATGGGTTTTGATTGATGTTCCCGGTGTATCGCTTAATGAAATATTTCCCATTCATAAAGCGGATGAAATACTTATGTTTGGTAAATATAAGGGGAAAACTTTTGGTGACATTTATAAGATAGATTATCAATATCTTCATTGGCTAGAAAAAACAGACAGGCTTTTCAAAGTTGATTTTGAGGAACTTAAACAATTATATCCAGATGTCGAAAAACAGGAAGATATATCTATTGCAGACCAAGTAATTGATTTTGGGAAATATAAGGGACAAAAGTTTCGTGACATTAAAGATGATATTTCTTATCTTGAATGGCTTGTCTCAATAGACAAAATATCTATTGAAGATTTTGAGTTGTTGTCCACGATATAATACCATACAGTTTTGGCTATAAACACTTTTAACACACATATTTATATGAATAAATTTTTATGCTCTCTTGTATTTGTGCTTTCTTTTTCTTCAGTCCATGCACAATCTAATGATTCACAAAAGGAAATACAAACACTTGTCCAGAGAGTCGATTCTCTTGAACATGAATTGTCATACCTTAAATTGACTTATGAATTAAATACACTTAATTCCGACATAACAATGTTTGCAAACGAGGTGTACACCAAATCTATCGCAATTCAATTAGACCTCTATAATCGAAATTTTAATTCCAAATTAGGTGATGCGTATCAACAATATTATGAAACATGCCAACGCAAGAAACAATCAATTTCTGAACTCATTGAAGCTAAGAAAACATTATACTTAATTAAAGTTATAACATATCCTTATTCCGAGAGTGAACTAAAGACGTTAAAGGCAAGTTATAACGTAATTAATGATGCGTATGACTCGTTAGGGAAATCAATGGAGTTACTGGAAATTGTTATTGATACATATAATAAGTTTTTGTAACTATTTAATTTCGGCTTATTCGATAAGTTGTGGAATTCCGAAATTGGTGTTAAAAAAGAATTTTGTCATTCTGGTGTAATAACTAAAAATAACAACCATTCTTTTTCCATCTTTCCTATTCTATAGAAAACTGTAGTTGTCAATATCAGTACTTTGGTATCTGGTATTGTATCTATTTAATATGATATTGTTATAGACTAAAATTTTGTTATATGAAAGCTATTATTGAAGCAAAAAAATATAGGGACACTGATTCTTCGTATATTGTTGTCGAGATACGTTTTTTGTGTGTTCCTATGTTTTATTATAAAAAGCAATGGGCTTGTTAGTCGATTTTTACGAAAGCATTTATATTTCCTGTTATTGTAAGATATGCTCCTTGGGTATGACTCCAGTACACTGCGGTTAAATGTTCATTGTCTATTTTATCTATAACAACCATCTTTATAGGATCAATAGCATTGACAATTTTTACACTGTCTCCAATTTCTATACTCATAATGATAAATATTTATTAATCGTTTCAGCAAAGATACTGCTATTTATTGATAATTGAATACAATTGTAGCCAATTAATTTTCCAAAAATGCACTTGGTTTTCTAAACTAACTCCATCCAGTTCCAACTATTACTTAAAAAAGGCCGGAGATATATTCTCCAGCCATACAGATAAAATTCATCAATTTGCAGAGTCTTTTTGACTCCTTTTGGTTAGTCCTGCAAACCTTGCGATGGCGGCTGAGAAAATATCATAAATCAGGGTGGTATAATTGATCCATGATATTCCAGGTGCATCGACAAGGTTTGCTACTAAAAGGGCAACCAGCATGACTAATCTTACCATGTTGGTTGCAAAATTACATAAATTGTTGATAATCGTATATAATCATTTATAAATATGACAAAAAACAAATTATCTATTGCGCCTCCAGATAAGAAGAAGACTTTGGAGGCGTTTTTTCGTTATTATGAGTTAAGCCGTTTATTGTTCGGTCAAAAGCAAAACGAAATATATGATGTCACAGACATTCCGAAAACAAATAAGTTTTATGAGTTAGCGAAAGAAATAGCTAAACAATTAGAAATTGACTGGGAAAGTATGACACACGAAGAAAGTAATCGTGTTATGTTGGCCCTATTGGAAGATTCATTTAATCTTATACGCGATATTGAAGATTCCAAATCTATAATCCTTCAAACTAAAATAGTGATAAAGAAATGAGTGATGCACAGATTTATGACTTGTATGCTCAAAAGATTTCGGATATAACCAATATTCCATATCCTTATATTATTGTATTGAGAGACAATGGCTTGTTGAATCAGAAAGAAGCAAGAGATAAGTTAATCCGATATGATTATTGGAAATTGATGAAAACAAACAAATTCACACACAACCAGATACTTGAAAAACTTTCTGGTATATATGATGTCAATAAACGTAAAATTTTATATGCGATAAAAGTTAAACCCAAGCGCGTATATTATTGTAGGCAATGTGGACTCCAGTTATCGAAAGTCAAATACATGCGAAACGATGGTATATGCGATAAGTGTATTTCTAAACAAATAAAATTATAAATTATGGACAATCTGTACATTGAAGCGTATAAGTTCTATAAGAATGACTACGCACATGGTTTAGTATTATTTCATATTCAATCTCATTTTGAGGCTTATGAAGATGATGCTATTCAACTGGGGGCAGCACTGAATCTCCCAGTACATCTGCAAGAAGGCGTGAAATTCTGTAGTTTCCCGGATTATGAACTTGAAAACACCTTGTTGTTCCTTGTACAGATTGGTATCTCGGTTAATACTATAGAATATCGAGATGAAAATGGGGTATTCGCAATACCAAAAGTGAAACAAATTTTGGATGATATTGAAGCTGATTATTGACATTTTCGATATACTAATAGTGATTTTTGTAAATATCTGTAATATAGTCAATTATATTAAGTATTATATTTAGTTTTATATATAGCTAATCTATTGTATAACAGTTGATTAAATATAAAATAATTAATAAATTGATGTCATAATTTAAAACAAAGTCGTACCTTTGCCTCACCATCTTAACAAAATAGTTGGTGAGGCTTTTATATGTAAACAAAAATCATAGGAATATGGATAAGATAAAAACAAAATTGAAATTTATTAAGTCAGACCGTACAGAGTCATGGGTAGGATTTGTTTCTATCAATACTAAAACCGGTTACATTAAGGGCGTTAGAGAAGACGCAAAGGGTCCTAAAAAAGTATGTATTGTAACACATGAGCTAGAGCCAATTATTGAGCCGAATGTGCTTTATGATGTACAAATGGTTCCTATGAAAAATGAAAAGGCTGGATACATCGTTGTAGCAGCGGAACCACATGCTTTTGATGCAAAGATTACTTCTACAGTTGTAAAGAATGCTGTGTATTTAGTGGAAGTAAAGTTCGGAAACAAGACAATCAAATACGATCCGCTGGATGGTGTCAAAGATTCTGTTCGTACTATTGATGGGGTTGTAGAGGAACTGTCAAAACGTAAAGACATCAAGAATCTACTGCTGGTAATTGATGATTTCTGTAAGTCAGCAAACATTGTATTAACCGCATTCCAGAACGATGGTCATTATGTCGCAGCAAAAAAAGTTCTCAAAAAGTAGAAAACCTAAGCTGCCGAGAAAAAGAAAAAAGGCTTGTATAAAAGCACAAGGACGCGCTTCGTATTATAGCACTGTTAATCTTGCTAAAGTAGAAGGAGAGTGGCCTTGTAAATTTTGGGTTAATTCGACAGTAGAAATGAAACCGGTAATGATAAATGGTACTGTGGCTCTTATTCCCACACCCGCTCAATATTGGTAGAATATGATAGAAATTCCAGTAGAGGGAATAGCTACAGACGCAGCTCATTCCACGAAAAATAAAATAACAGAGTTTCAGGGGATAGATTTACGGACCGGTAAGCGGATATTTTATCAGAACCTGGGTAATAAAACGGTGAATATTGGTGAGTTCTTAGGCGTTGTTGAAGCGGCAAAATATATCATAGAAAATGATTATTCTCCCAGAATTATCTATACAGATAGTATAACAGCAATAGCTTGGTTTCAAAACAAAAAAACAGCATCCAAGAAGAAATGCAAAGAACTTCAGAAAGCCGAGATATTTCTTAAAACTCTTGCATGGGATGTTGATACAATTGAAGTCCGACACTGGAACAACAAAGAATGGGGTGAGACCCCTGCTGATTTTGGAAACAAATAAAATCCTCCAGCAAGAGAACTGGAGGATTGAGATATACAAATCATCATTTGTTGGAAGTCTTTCTTCCTCTGAAAGCCCAGATAATGTCAGCGATAGATTTTAACGATGCGGCTACATCGAAATCCACTCTTATTCGTAGGCATTTTCTCATTGTAAAGGCAATCAGCACCCATGCGATTGGCATATATTCGCAAAGGTAAGAAGAATCTTTCAAAGTAGGACAGTTTTTCAAAATTCTGTCAACTAACGGCTGTTGAGATACTTAGTCATAAATAGCCGTTACATAGCGGGATGGAGCAGTTGGTAGCTCGCTTGGCTCATAACCAAGAGGTCGCCGGTTCGAGTCCGGCTCTCCGCCACTAACTAATTAAATTAATTATAGTATGAAAGAGCAAATCATATCTGAAAGGGCAAATATTATTGCCAATTTGAGACAATTGGTTCAGTCCTTAGTGGAGTTGAATACGAGAGCTAAAACACACGTGTCTTCCAATAAGGCAGACATTAAGAAATTGAGAAAAGACAATAAAGAGTTGGAGAAGATGAAAACCCGAAACTCATTCTTTATCCGGATTTTTTCTTTGTTCTTTAAGTCTTGATAAGATGATGCCGCAATGGTGGAATTGGTAGACACGATGGACTTAAAATCCATTCGTCCGAAAGGACGGTGCAGGTTCGGCTCCTGTTTGCGGCACAATGACATTAGTCAATAAGAGTTCTTTGAAATATACCAAACTTAATATGCGATGAAAAAGTATATAGAACAATTCTTTTTTATGATAGCGGTCTTATTCATTGGCAATAGAGTATTCAATCATGTTGACGCTTGGTTGGGAATTGCTATATGTTTTGGGGTTTGCTATCCATTTATTAACATCATTAAATTAATTATCAAAAAACATGAAAACGAAGATTAAGTTTATGTTGGTTGCTCTTATGGCAACAGTGATTTTTTCATCTTGTGAGCGTGTTGCTCCTAACTACGCCGGTGTCCTTATGGAGAATTACGGTAAAAAAGGTAAAAATGATTTTAAGATTGTGTCCGGAAAGGTTTCTACATGGGAATGGGGGACAGAGTTGTTCCAGGTACCGTTGTTTGAACAGCGAGGAGGTTTCCAGAGAGCAGTTACTCTGAAAGCTGCTGACAATACGGAATTTGAGGCTACTCCTTTATACTCATATAGAGTAATTAAAGACAAAGCGATTGATGTTGTTTTCGATAATAAGCATATAGGTAATGGCGATGGCTTTATGAGGTCCTTGGAGGATAACATTTTGGAACCGCGTATTTACGACCTAATTAAAGAAGAAAGCCGGAAGTATAAAACAGATACGCTTATGGCCGATGGTGGCTCTTTAGCTTTTGAAAAGCAGCTAGAGGATATTGTTAGGGCGGAGTTTAAAGAACGAGGGTTAGATTTAAAATCGTTTTCTGCTCAATTAGAGTTTAGTAAGAGAGTCCGGGAAAAGATTGATAATAGAAACGAGGTCAACACTAATATTTCCGTTATTGATCAGAAAATCGAGGAACAGAAAAAGCAAAACGAACTGGAAAGATTAAAAACCGAACAGGCTCTTATCACATCGAAAGGGTTAACTAAAGAAATTCTATACAAACAGTTTATAGACAAATGGGACGGAAAAACGCCGCTGTATGGGGTAACTCCAGAATTTCTGAAGATGACGAATTAAAGCCCGTAAGTAAATTGGAAAGAGGAGGGGTACGATCCATGCAGTTTCCAACTTTGGTGTCGCTGGGATGGCTGCATGGGTTGTTAAGAAACATCTTGGAAAAATGTTTTGCACCCCCTTTATTCCTCTGGATGGAAATTATGTAAAATGCTTGAATGCCTGTGAACCGATCGTATTTCACATTCCAAATGGCAAGAAAGCTCAATTGTTGTTTTTACGTCCTACGGACGGCTTATCGTCTTTTGATTTCCTTTACGAGAGCGCGAATTTCTCGTACAAGGAGGACAAGCAACAGCAAATAAATTTCCATTACGGCTGCAAAGTTAAAACTTTTTAGCCAAAAGCCGGTGAAAAATCCGGCTGTTTGCTCGGTTCGTCTATCGGAAAGGACATCTGCCTTTCGAGCAGAAAAGAATGGTTCGACTCCATTACCGAGTACAACAAGCCCGAAGTACAAGGGAACGAACATGCAGGTTATGCTGAGACAAGTCAATATGCAAGTAAACTAAGCCCTGTTCGGAATCGTTGGTCCGGGAGTGTGATACCGAGCTGTTGGTAGAATCGGTATGTTAGATGTCTTTACGGGAGTGTTCGATTCCTCCACCATCGCCGAAAGGGGATGGGTCGGTTAGGGAGATAAAGACATCATTTGCTCTTATAGCTTAGTGGTAGAGCAGATGACTGTTAATCATCAGGTCGGTGGTTCAAATCCATCTAAGAGCGCATTTAAGGTTAAAAAGATTGTTATTGGATTAGCTTATTTTTCTTTCCGCAAAGCTGTGAAGTTGTGAAACTTCCAGCTCTCTGGTTCATTAGCCAAGTGGTAAGGCAATGGTCTGCAAAACCATGATCGCAGGTTCGATTCCTGCATGGGCCTCAAATGGGATGCAATTAATTTTCCACGATTTTAAATTGATTTATATGACAGTATCCAATAAATTGAAAGAATACTATAGAGCATATTATCAGAAGCATAAAGAAAGGCTAAAAGAATATGCCAGACAATACTATCAAAAGCATAAAGAAGAAATAAAAAGAAAAAACAATGCTTTTTATCATAGTCACAAATACCGAAATGCGATGTATTACCGTAATAAAGTAAATAGTGGTCAAGTAGCACAATATGTCAAAAAGCGGAACCAACGTATTGTGAATACAAAGATTAGTATATTGCTTTATTCTTTATCTCACCAGAAAGAAATCTTAGATGAGAAGAGAAAAAGAGACGAGTTACGTAAAAAAAAGAATAGAGAAGGTGCTAAAAAACGTTATTACAAACAAAAAGAAGAGGGCACTCTAAGAACTTACCAAGATAGGCGTGACTATCTAAGAGCTTATAATAAAGAATATTATTATCGAAAACGTAAACAAAGTAATGGGGAGTTGCAATTACTCCCCAAAGATAACAACCATAGGGCTAATATGGTTGTGAAATCAAAATGACAGCGGCTATTCGTAAAGTTGAATCAAAAGAGATATGACATTATAGTGCATTAGTTCAGTGGTTAGAACACTACACTGTCACTGTAGAGATCACGAGTTCGATTCTCGTATGCACTGCAAAAATACAACCATGCAGCCAACTACTGCATGGAGGAAGATAAAAATAAATCAATTGTTAAATCTACGGACAATCCATTTGCCTATAAAGTAGCTTGCAATACAAACCGCGAAACTGGCAGTAATTGACACTGCTAATGTCAAGTCCAGATTGATGTCGTAGTTAACATTAACATTTACGTTGGTTGTAAAGTTGGCGTTAATGTTTGTATTACAACTATTTATAGTAAACATCTGAAGGAAAGCCGTTATCAACGGATTCATTTCAATCAGTTTTAACCGCAAAGATACGGCTTTTCTTCTTATTGTCCGTCTAAAAGCATTATTATGAGTAGTCAAACAAAAACATCCGGTAATGGAATCGGATTCTTAGGATTGCTGGCAATTGTGTTTATCACATTAAAGTTGTGCAATGTAATCAATTGGTCATGGTGGTGGGTAACTTCACCTCTTTGGGGAGGAGTTGCTGTTCATTTTGCCATTATTGCAATTTCATTGCTTGTACATGCAATTGCAATCATAGTGAGAAGTATGATTAATAAGAAATAACCATCAGCTTATTTGAGTAGTTATGAAAACAGGAGTAATATTGGCTCGATTCCAGCCTATACATAATGGACACCTACAGCTGATAAAGAAGGCTTGTGACGAGAATGAGCAAGTTTTAGTTATTATTGGATCAATAGATAAACTCTCAAAACGGAATCCGATACCTTGGACTATCCGAAAACAGCTTGTTGAAAAGGCGATTAAAGACCATTCTCTTCACGAAAAAACGAAGATTGTTGAGCTTGCTGACCTTTCTGATGAATCTGACAACAGTCACGATTGGGGTTTTTATCTTTATTCGTTTATTGTTAGCAAAATCAACCAGTCTGATTTCACCATCTATTACTCTGATGGATTTGAGACCATCACATCTTGGTTTCCAGGATTTCTTTTAAGGAATAACGTGTCTCTATCTTTACTTGCCAGAAACACTTGTGAAGATGGTGTGTCAGCAACTATGGTGCGTGATATGATACTTGCTGATAGCCTTCCAGAAAATAATGTGGTCCCACAGTGCGTGTATGATATGCGCCAGACAATTAAGGCATTTTTAAACGTTTTCAAATAAAAATATGAAAAAGTACATTGAAACAAAACAGATTGAAGCCGAGCCTATGACATTGGGAGACTTCGTTCAAGAAACGGGTAGAAACCCCTATGGTAAGGACATTGAAAACCATAAAGAAACCGAGAAAGGTTATCGTGTTAAATACGAAGATGGTTACGAAAGTTGGTCGCCTGCCAAAGCGTTTGAGAAATCATACAAGTGTGCAGACACCTTTCTTGACCGTTTGCATATTGAAATGAAAGACTTGTATGACAGGTTGGATAAACTTGTTGCTTTCATTGATTCTGGAAAGATGGATGAAGTGGTAACAGACAACTACCAAAAATTTTTGTTACGCTTACAGCAAGTAGTGATGGGTAATTACGTGAAAACACTTGAATGTCGTATTGGATGTCTTGATGGTGCTCCTAATGCTCCGTTTAACCAGATGTCTTTCGGAGTTGCAATCGAAGCGTTGAAATTTGGTCTTGCTATTCGTAGAAAAGGTTGGAATGGAAAGGGATTGTGGGTCATCAAGCAAGTCCCGGCACACATCGAAAGCGATATTGTTCCGAAGATGCAGTCACTTCCTCAATCGGCAAAGGACCTTATTCTGAAAGGCAAGGGTTTCATTAACTATACAAGCCAATGCCTTATCTACAACGAGAATACTGGTCGTGCTGATTCATGGATTCCGTCTATCAGTGACGTGTTTGCAGAAGATTGGGAGATTGTTCAACAATGAAGTTTCAATCATATAGAAACAGCAATTTTTTCTGCAAAAAGCTCTTTTGTTTGTCAATGATTATAAGTTGGATATAAAGACGTTAATTATGATTATATTAAAAACAACAAAAAGTAGCATTGAAATAGTAAAACAAATGGTCAAAGAAATGAACGATTTTGAGTTCAGAGCGTATACACCTGAATGTCATTTCTACTATAATTTATTATGTGATGAGCTATCACAGTTTGTAAATGAACATCTCGTTTGTGATGCAACAGTTCGTCAAGAAGCAAAACAATATATCTATAATAATTTAAAGCGTTTATATGTACCTGGAATTGGGATATTACCATTTCCTGAGATGGAGTTGTAGTATGTTAGAAGTTTCTCGAAACACATATTCTGAGATTCATAGTCCATATAAAAATTGAGCTGAAAGGAGAGCTATGAATAAAAAGAAATAAAATCCAATAAAGACATAGATTTATTCTCATAATGAATTATCTTTGTACTATAAACAAGTGAGTCTATCCTACATTTATTAACCTATGGTTGGTAATGTAGATGAATTGAAATATTGGGATGTGATACTAAAATGATACCAAATGTGTAATTATCTGACTATCAACATCAATTTTACCCCCTGAGGGTGTACAAAGAATGAAGAAGTAACTTAGTTATTTCTTTTTTTGTTTATATGAACTGCCTTGTAAGGGATCAGTTGTAAATCTTGTGAGGACTACTCTTCAACTCAATTTGAGCCTACTCTTCGGGAATCGTTGCTCCTTAGCCCGAAAGATACTTGTCAATTTTATCAGACCTGCCTGGTTTAATAGTCTATGCTTCGTTGATTAATCCCTTTTGTATGCTAAGTTAATGTCTTTTGAAAGCAATAAGAACAAGTTTCAGGTACGTGATCCCATCGGTTCATGTACGTGGGCTGATGGGATCACGTGCGTAGTCTGAATGTTTCACGTACGTAAAACGAGAGCATATATCCTGCAAAATGTATTAATCAAGGCTTGTTGATGTATTAGGTATACCGGCTTTAACTATTATACATGCCATCTAAAATCTCTTAGGAGGCCAAAGAAGCATCGTTTAATGCTTTAGCAAATAAAATTTTGTTGTTGACTGGAGGGAGAAATAATGGATTAATAGGAATTATAGAAGGCAAAAAGGGGGTGAAAATACAATTCTCGGGTCGAAAATACAGTTCTCTGTGATAAAGAGAAAAAGATGTTAGTTTCTGTTTAAATGTTGGTAATCAGTGTAGTAGGAAATATGGGTGATAATAGAAGGTGATAAATGAATTCATATAAATTCTATTATCACCTTATTATCACCGCTTATTGTCACCACTATTTTATTGATTACTAACTCTTTAACTATAAAAGGTGACAAGTGACAATAGAATCGTATATGAAACTACAAGGAGAGGAACGTTAGTTTAAAAAAAAAATACCGCTGTGGAGCATCGTGCCCCGACAGCGGTATTACTATTTAGTAATTCTTGTTTTAGAATTTGAAGAAGTTCTTGGCATTGTTGTAGCTGATGTCTTCGATCATCTGATTTACGCGATCCATTTCAGATACCGGAATTTCTCCGTTCTCCACATCACGTCCTACCAAATTACATAATGTACGGCGGAAGTATTCGTGGCGTGGATAGGAAAGGAATGAACGGGAGTCTGTCAGCATACCTACGAAACGGCTCAAAAGTCCAAGTACTGACAACGCGTTCATTTGTTTTTCCATACCATCTTTCTGGTCGAGGAACCACCATCCGGAACCGAACTGAATCTTGCCGGCTATCGAGCCATCCTGGAAGTTGCCCAGCATAGTGGCAATCACTTCATTGGCGCAAGGATTCAGGTTATAAAGGATTGTCTTGGTCAACTTGCCGTTAACGTTCAGGCGGTCGAGGAATTTAGACATTGCCTTGGCTGTTGTAAATTCGCCGATAGAGTCGAAGCCTGTATCGGGTCCTAACAATTTGAACATCTTCGTATTGTTGTTACGGATAGCACCGTAGTGGAACTGCTGAGTCCATCCTTTTTCCCAGTCCATTTCTCCGAAGATTACCAACATAGCAGACTTGAATTTCAGAATTTCTTCTTTAGTCAATTCAGCTCCGCCATATACCTTATTAAATATAGCTTTGATTTCTGCGTCGGTGTAATCTTCTGCATAGAACTCTTCGATACCGTGGTCGGACAAGCGGCAACCCTGTTCGGCGAAGAAGTCATGACGTTTGCGGAGAGCCGCAATCATATCGTCAAAATTTGAGATTGTCATGCCGCTTACTGCAGACAGTTTTTCTACATAAGCGCGGAAGTCGGCAGGAACTTCTACTGCCATTGCCTTGTCCGGGCGCCAGGTAGGCAACATTTTGATTTCAAAACCGCTTTCGCGTGTCTGGATATGATATTCCAGAGAATCAATCGGATCGTCCGTAGTACATACTACTTCCACGTGGTAACGACGCATCATTCCGCGAGCTGAGTATTCCGGCTGAGCCAGCTTCTCGTTACACTCGTCGTAAATTTCGCGTGCAGTCTTGGGGCTTAAAATCTTGTCGATGCCGAAAGCAGTCTTCAATTCCAGGTGTGTCCAATGATACAACGGGTTGCGGAAGGTATAAGGAACGGTTTCAGCCCATTTTTCGAACTTTTCCCAGTCTGTGGTATCTTTTCCTGTACAATAACGTTCGTCTACGCCATTTGTACGCATTGCACGCCATTTGTAATGGTCGCCACCCAACCAAATTTCAGTCAGTGATTTAAACTTGTAGTCGTCAGCTACCATTTGGGGGATTAGATGACAGTGGTAGTCAATAATCGGCATTTTAGCCGCATGCTCGTGATACAACTTTTGTGCAGTTTCTGTCTGCAGCAAGAAGTTTTCATCCATGAAGTTCTTCATTGTTACTGTGTTTTTAGTATATAAAATTATTACTTTCTGCATTTATACCTATATAGTATTGATTTTAAAGCTAATAGGTGTAAATCTTCGTTTTAGTTTTATTAACCGTTATCGAACACAAAAATAGAAAATTTACTTGGAGTAACAAAATAATTCGTATATTTGCAGCGATTATTTATAATATTTAAGTTTTAGCACTATGGAGGACCAGAACTATACCATCAAAGACATTGCCCGTATGGCGGGTGTTTCCGCCGGAACGGTTGACAGAGTGCTGCACAATCGCGGCGACGTATCTCCTCAAAGCAAGGCTAAAGTACAAAAGGTATTGGATGAAATTCACTACCAGCCTAATGTATTTGCTATCGGACTGGCTGCCAAGAAGAAATATTCTTTCGTTTGTCTGATACCTTATTATATAGAGCACGACTACTGGCATTCGGTAGTGGGAGGCATCGAGCGGGCACGTCAGGAATTGCGTCCTTTCAATGTGAGTGTGGATTATCTTTGCTATCATCAGGGGAACAAGGAAAGTTATCTGGAAGTGTGTCGCAGAGTTGAAGAAAGCAATGTCGACGCTGTACTGATCGCTCCGAACTTCAGAAATGAGACATTGGCTTTGACAGACTATCTGCAAGCTAAAAAAATAGCTTATGCATTCATTGACTTCAATATGGAGGAAGCGAACGCACTGACCTATATCGGACAGGACTCTTATAAAAGCGGATACATTGCCGCCAAAATATTAATGCGCAACTATCAGGCCGGCGAGGGGCAGGAGCTGGTTTTGTTCTTGAGCAATAATAAGAACAGTCCGGCAGAAATACAGATGCAACGGCGTTTGGCAGGATTTATGAGCTTTATCACCGAAGAGTATGAAGAGTTGGTGATTCATGAAGTGGTACTGAACAAGTCTAATCAGGAAAATAATCAAAAGACATTGGATGAATTTTTCCGGCTGCATCCGAAAGCTACGTTGGGTGTCGTATTCAATTCCAGAGTTTATCAGCTGGGCGAATATCTCCGTAGTGCGGGACGTAGCATGAAGGGGCTGATAGGATATGACCTTCTGAAAGCAAACGTGGAATTGCTGAAATCCGGTGATGTGCATTATCTGATCGGACAACGTCCGGGGCTGCAGGGATATTGTGGCGTAAAAGCTCTTTGCGACCACGTCGTTTTCAAGAAATCCGTTGAACCGGTAAAGTACATGCCCATCGACATTATGATAAAGGAAAATATTGATTTTTATTTCGAATTTGTATAATATCAACTTTATAAATTACAACTAACATGAAAGCATTAAACAAAGAAACAGCTCCTAAAGTACAACGTCCGGAGCGCATTATCCAATTTGGCGAAGGTAACTTTTTACGTGCATTTGTAGATTGGATTATTTACAACATGAACCAGAAGACTGACTTCAACAGCAGTGTGGTAGTGGTTCAACCGATTGATAAAGGTATGGTCGATATGCTGAATGCACAAGATGATTTGTACCATGTTAACCTTCAAGGATTGGATAAAGGAGAAGTGGTTAACAGCTTGACAATGATTGATGTAATCAGTCGCGCATTGAATCCTTATACGCAGAATGACGAGTTTATGAAGCTGGCTGAACAACCGGAAATGCGCTTTGTTATCTCGAACACTACAGAAGCCGGAATCGCCTTTGATCCGACTTGCAAACTGGAAGATGCTCCCGCTTCATCTTATCCGGGCAAGCTGACTCAATTGCTGTATCATCGTTTTAAAACATTCAACGGTGACAAGACGAAAGGTCTGATCATTTTCCCTTGCGAACTGATCTTCCTGAATGGCCACAAGCTGAAAGAAACGATTTATCAGTATATCGACCTGTGGAATCTTGGCAATGAATTCAAGACTTGGTTTGAGGAAGCTTGTGGAGTATATGCGACATTGGTAGACCGTATCGTTCCGGGATTTCCTCGCAAGGATATTGCTGCTATCAAGGAAAAGATACAGTACGATGATAACCTTGTTGTGCAGGCTGAAATCTTTCACCTGTGGGTAATTGAAGCTCCGCAGGAAGTGGCAAAAGAATTCCCGGCTGATAAGGCAGGGCTGAATGTATTGTTTGTTCCGTCGGAAGCTCCTTATCACGAACGCAAAGTAACTTTGCTCAATGGTCCTCACACGGTTCTTTCTCCGGTAGCATACTTGTCGGGTGTGAATATCGTGCGTGATGCTTGCCAGCATGAGGTAATCGGCAAGTATATTCATAAAGTGATGTTTGATGAATTGATGGAGACATTGAATCTTCCGAAAGAGGAACTGAAGAAGTTTGCAGAGGATGTATTGGAACGTTTCAACAATCCGTTCGTCGATCATGCGGTAACAAGCATTATGCTTAACTCATTCCCGAAATATGAAACTCGTGATCTTCCGGGATTGAAGACTTATCTGGAACGTAAAGGGGAACTGCCGAAAGGACTGGTACTCGGATTGGCTGCTATTATCACTTATTATAAAGGTGGTGTACGTGCAGACGGGGCTGAAATTGTACCGAACGATGCACCTGAAATCATGAACTTGCTGAAAGAGCTTTGGGCTACCGGTTGCACGAAGAAGGTTACCGAAGGTGTACTGGCAGCAGAGTTTATCTGGGGCGAAGATTTGAATAAGATTCCGGGACTGGCAGCAGCTGTAAAGGCTGATCTGGATTCTATTCAGGAGAAAGGTATGCTTGAAACGGTAAAGGGTATCCTTTAATTAAGTACTATCATATAAAAATAGCGTCACTGTTCGTTGTGAATGGTGACGCTGTTTTTATGTGTATATATGATATCAAAGATAGTTCTGATAGAAAAGAGAAAAACAGTTTTATTTCTATTCAGCTTCAGCTGTATGAAGAATGAATGTGGTAGCTCCGATAGTTACGATTGCTCCGTCTTCCATGCGGACGCGGTCCTTATCTCCCAGAATCTCATTCATGAGAAAGGTACCTGTGAGGCTGGGGGCGTCCCGTAATGTGTAGACAAGCTTTCCCTGTTTGTTACGCTTTACATTAATGATGCAGTGACGTCTGTCCATACTCATGTCACCGCTTTCGATCGGAGTATTGATAACGGTACCCACGCAACGACGGCCTATCACATTATCACCTTCTTGCAACGGAAGTACTTGTTTGAAACCAAACACGTTTTCAATAACCGTAATATAACCGAATTCTTCTTTATGAGCCTCCGCTTCTTCTTCCAGGTTCTCTTCCTTTCTAAGGGCTTTTACTTTGCTTTTTCCGAGACGGATGCTGAATTGTTTGCCACAATGTTCGCATTCGAATACAAGCGATTGACCTTCGCTGTATTTGGTTTCATCAAAAAAAAGGTAATTCTCACATTTAGGACAAAGAACTCGTTTCATGTTTCAAAAGGGGATTTATTTTGCCAGTAACCAGGCATTCTTATAAGTTTCGTTTTTTCTAAGCTCCAGTAGTTGTTTGGTAGCTTCTTCGCGATTTCCGAATGAACGGATGCTGACACGTACTTTGCCATCGCTGTTCAAGGCTTTCGCTTCGGCAAATCCTTTTGCCTTTAATTGTTCTGCCATTGCTTCAGCATCTTTCAGACCGATTCCTCCTGCTACGATAATGTGAAAGGGATGATTGGCCTGTGGCTGAACTGCGGGTGCAACCGGAGTTGTCACTGCGGTCGTAGTCGGTATTGTTGCTGTCGGTGCGGCCGGTGTTGTTTCCTGCTTGGCAACCTTGACTTCTTTGACAGCGATAGGTCTTGAAGTTCTGGCTTTATCAGCGGTAACTTTCTTCGTCTGACCAGTCGCATTCTTTTGATTATGCTTTG
This sequence comes from Bacteroides sp. MSK.20.82, assembly GCF_019052485.1. Classification (NCBI taxonomy): domain Bacteria; kingdom Pseudomonadati; phylum Bacteroidota; class Bacteroidia; order Bacteroidales; family Bacteroidaceae; genus Bacteroides; species Bacteroides sp. MSK.20.82. The sequence goes on along the minus strand of NZ_JAHQUN010000004.1, from coordinate 12,939 downwards.
TTTCTACAGAAACAGGAGTGACTGCAACCGATTGTTTTTCTATTTGCTCAAAAAGCTCGGCAGGCAGCAACTGGGCATAATTGTTCTTCTCGACATACGTATTTTCTACAGGAGTAGAGAATGCGAAGAACATAACGATAACGGCAATCATTGCCGCAGCATTACGAAGAAGGGTACGACTGATGCTGATTTCATACGTTTTCTTTTCTTTCGTCAGACTGGCAGGTACCAGTATTCTTTCTTTTCGCTGCAACGCAGAGAGCTCACGCATCTCAAAAGAATTCAGTCCATATAATGAAGGAGTCGTTATCTTATGATCATAAGGAGTGAATTCGTAGTTCCCGTAAATGTTATAACGGATTTCACCCACGTTTTCCAGATCGGCTTTACCTTCTTCATGAAGAATCTCGACGAATGCGTTCACTTCTTTCTCCACCATACGGGTAGCATCGGCAAAACTGGTGTCATGCGCAGACATATAGGACTGTACCAACACGCCGTCATTCAGTTTAAGCTGAGAATTGAAACCGATGATACGGGTAGGAGGTAAAAAAAGATTTTCTTCTTTTACATAGGTTGCGGGAGCGTAGTGTGCTACGAATCCGCCAAAATTAGGAACGATTACGCAATCGTTCTCTAACAACAGAGCCTCTATGTGTTGTGCTAATTCAATCATAGTGCAAAATTAAGAGATTAATTGAATATATCCCAGAAAACTTCGAAAAAATCACTACTTTTGCATCGTTTTACTTATTACTACTAACGATGAACTATATACAGACAGAAATAGATGGGGTGTGGCTGATAGAACCCAATGTTTATTCTGATGAACGGGGCTACTTTATGGAAGCCTTTAAGAAAGAGGAGTTTGAAGCGAAGATCGGTCCGGTAGACTTTGTGCAGGATAATGAATCGAAATCGTCCTTTGGTGTATTGCGGGGACTGCACTATCAGAAGGGTGAATACAGCCAGGCAAAGTTAGTTCGCGTTCTGAAAGGAAAGGTGCTGGATGTTGCTGTCGATTTGCGCCGGTCGTCACCGACTTTTGGAAAACATGTCAGCGCATTGCTCAGTGAAGAAAATAAAAGGCAGTTTTTTATTCCCCGTGGTTTTGCTCATGGCTTTGTGGTGTTGAGCGAAGAAGCTGTGTTCATGTATAAGGTAGACAATAAATATGCTCCGCAAGCAGAAGCGTCTATAGTATATAATGATGAAACGTTAGGCATCGACTGGATGCTTGGGGAGTCGCAGATGCTTTTGTCGCCCAAGGATAAAGAGGGCATGGCTTTCAGAGATGCTGTATATTTTGAATAAACTCTAACAAACGATAGATATGAAAATAGCGATTGTCGGAACCGGTTATGTTGGTTTGGTAACCGGAACATGTTTTGCTGAAATTGGCGTAAATGTAACTTGTGTAGATACGAATAGCGAGAAAATAGAATCTTTGCAGAAAGGAGTGATTCCGATCTATGAGAATGGATTGGAAGAAATGGTACTTCGCAATGTCAAGGCAAAAAGACTGAAATTCACGACTTCGCTTGAGAGTTGCCTGGACGATGTTGAGGTTATATTTAGTGCTGTCGGTACGCCTCCGGACGAAGATGGCAGTGCTGATTTGAGTTATGTGCTGGAAGTTGCCCGCACCATCGGTCGTAATATGAATCAATATAAATTGGTAGTGACGAAGAGCACGGTTCCTGTAGGTACTGCGCGCAGAGTTCGTGCCGCTATACAGGAAGAACTGGATAAAAGAGGAGTGAACATTGAGTTTGATGTGGCTTCCAATCCGGAATTTCTGAAAGAGGGCAATGCTATCAGCGACTTTATGAGTCCGGACCGTGTAGTGGTAGGAGTGGAGTCTGTTCGTGCGGAGAAACTGATGTCGAAACTCTATAAGCCGTTTTTATTGAATAACTTCCGTGTTATTTTCATGGATATCCCATCGGCTGAAATGACGAAATATGCGGCTAACTCTATGTTGGCAACCCGTATCAGCTTTATGAATGACATCGCGAACTTGTGTGAACTGGTAGGTGCCGACGTAAATATGGTACGTAGCGGTATCGGTTCTGATACTCGTATCGGACGCAAGTTCCTATACCCAGGTATCGGATATGGTGGCTCCTGTTTTCCTAAAGATGTGAAAGCATTGATCAAGACTGCCGAGCAAAACGGGTATACTATGCGTGTACTTCGTGCGGTGGAAGATGTGAATGAGGCGCAGAAAGGAGTCTTGTTTGAAAAACTGATGAAGCAGTTTAATGGTGATTTGAAAGGTAAGACCATCGCCTTGTGGGGATTGGCTTTTAAACCGGAAACGGATGATATGCGTGAGGCTCCGGGATTGGTATTGATCGATAAACTTCTGAAAGCAGGTTGTCAGATACGCGCATATGATCCGGCTGCAATGAATGAGTGTAAACGTCGTATCGGTGATGTTATTTATTACGCCCGCGATATGTATGATGCGGTACTTGATGCTGATGTCCTGATGTTAATTACCGAATGGAAAGAATTCCGTCTGCCTTCATGGGCTGTCATCAAAAAGACTATGAATCAGCAAATTGTGCTGGATGGACGCAATATTTATGATAAAAAAGAAATGGAAGAGCTCGGATTTATTTATTCATGCATTGGTAAATAAGATAATTAGAGTATCTTTATACACAAAATTTAGACAAATGACGAAATATGTAGCGATATCGTTAGTAGCGATCTTGCTCGCAGCATGTAACAGCAGTAAGAATCCGCACTCTTCCTCCGGACAAGAGGAGGATTTGAGTGCGAAAGAACTGCTGCAAGGAATCTGGCTGGATGATGAGACTGAGAGCCCGTTGATGCGTATAGAAGGGGATACCATCTATTATGCAGATTCGCAGAGCGCTCCTATTACATTCAAAATTATACGGGATACTCTTTATACTTATGGCAATGATACTACCTATTATAAGATAGATAAGCAGGGGGAGCATATTTTCTGGTTTCATTCGATTGCAGATAATATGATCAGATTGCATAAATCTGAAGATCCTAATGATTCGTTATCTTTTGTCGGTCAGGAAATGATTATTCCCACCTATACGGAAGTAACGAAGCGCGATAGTATTGTGAACTATAATGGTAGCCGCTATCGTGCTTATGTGTATATCAATCCATCCAAAATGAGGGTGATCAAGACGATATATACTGAAGACGGTATTAGTATGGATAATGTGTACTACGATAATGTGATGCACATTTGTGTGTATGAAGGCAAGAAGAGCCTGTTTGCCAGTGATATTACCAAGCAGATGTTTGAAAGTGTGGTTCCTGCGGATTTCCTGGTGCAGGCAATTTTATCTGATACTAAATTTGTAAAGGTAGACCGGAATGGTTTCCATTATCAGGCTGTTTTATCCATTCCGGAAAGTTCTATTTACAGTATAGCAAATTTGACTGTCAGTTTTAGCGGCAAGTTGACTATTACTCCGACGAAATAGCCAAATGTTTTTTAGTTTCTTGCAGGAGAAGAGGGGCGGTTATTGCCTTTTTTTCCATTGTTGTTATTCCTTTTTCCTCCGAAGCTTCTTCTTTTAGAACTGTCACCTCTCTTATTGTTGTAAGAGCGGGGCTTGTATTCCGGTGCTTCTCCTAATTCGGCGGGAACGGGAATTTTATATATTTCTTTTTCAAGAAAGTTCTCGATGGATTTGAAGTTGCTCTGTTCTTTCTCGCTGATAAAGGTGAGTGCTACTCCGTCATTGTTGGCACGTGCTGTACGTCCGATACGGTGCACATAATCCTCGCTGTCATGGGGGACATCAAAGTTGATAACCAATCGGATGTCGTCAATATCGATACCACGGGCAACGATATCCGTAGCAACCAGAATATTGATTCTTCCGGCTTTAAATTCGTGCATGACCACTTCACGTTGTGCCTGTTCAAGATCCGAATGCATTTCTCCTACATTCAGTTTCATCATTTTCAGAGCCTTTGTTACTTCTTTAACCTTGATTTTGGAGGAAGCGAAAATAATCACACGTTCGGGTACTTCGTCAGTAAAAAGGCTGCGTATGATACCTAGCTTCTGATTCTCGTAACATACATAAGCTGCCTGAATGATTTTATCTGCCGGTCTTGAAACGGCAAGTTTGATTTCCGCCGGATTATTCAGAATTGTTTTTGCCAGTTGCTGTATTTTGGCAGGCATAGTTGCCGAGAACATGATTGTCTGTCGTTCTTTCGGCAAATATTTCACGATTTGCATGATATCTTCGTAGAATCCCATATCAAGCATACGGTCTGCTTCGTCCAGTATAAAATAAGAAACCTTGGAAAGATCTACGTATCCAAGGCTTAAATGGGCTATCAGCCGTCCGGGAGTAGCTATTACTACATCTGCACCTAACGTAAGTCCCTTCTTCTGTTGTTCGAAAAGGATTCCGTCATTTCCACCGTATACGGCAACACTCGATGCGGGCATAAAATAGGAGAAGCCTTCCATTTGCTGGTCGATTTGCTGCGCCAATTCCCGGGTAGGGGACATAATGACACAGTTAATGGCATCTTCGGGATGTCCTCCTTCGGATAACTTATTCAGGATAGGCAGCAGGAATGCTGCTGTTTTACCAGTGCCCGTTTGTGCAACTGCTATCAAATCTTTACCTTCTAGTATGATTGGAATTGCTTGTTCCTGTATAGGCGTGCACTCGTCAAATCGCATGGCGTCAAGCGCATCAAGCACATTTGCATTTAGTTTTAGTTCGGAAAACTTCATTACTTCTTTTTATTTGCCGACAAAGATAAAATAATTTTTGGTCTCAATTACATATTCAAATAAGAATCTTTGAATCCCAGGAAATAGAGCACTCCGTCAAGCCCGATGGTATTGATGGATTGTTTGGCATTTGCCACTACTTTGGGCTTTGCGTGGAAGGCGATTCCCAGTCCGGCGATTCCCAGCATAGGAAGGTCGTTGGCACCGTCTCCAACGGCTATCGTCTGAGCAATATCAACCTTCTCTACCTGAGCGATCAGACGGAGGAGTTCGGCTTTTCGTTTGCCGTCTACTACGTCTCCCAGATAGCGTCCGGTTAATTTGCCGTCTACAATTTCCAATTCGTTCGCATATACGTAATCTATGCCGTATTTCTTTTGCAGATACTGACCGAAATAGGTGAATCCTCCGGAAAGAATAGCAATTTTGTATCCATATTTTTTCAGTACATACATCAGGCGGTCTACTCCTTCCGTAATAGGAAGGCTTTCTGCTATTTCCTGCATGACTGATTCATCCAGTCCTTTTAACAAGGCTACACGACGTGTGAAGCTTTCTGTAAAGTCTATTTCTCCACGCATGGCGCTTTCTGTAATGGCCTTTACTTCATCGCCTACACCTGCACGGATAGCCAGCTCGTCGATTACCTCAGTTTCGATCAAGGTAGAATCCATATCGAAACAGATCAGACGGCGCATACGGCGGTACATATTATCTTGCTGGAAAGAAAAGTCCATCTCCTGTTCGCTAGCCAACTGCATCAGTCGCTCCTGCATGGCGATACGGTCTTTCGGGGTACCGCGTACGGAGAACTCGATACAGGCACGGGTACGGGTATCCGTTTTGTCCTCATCCAAAGGGATACGCCCTGTCAGACGTTTGATGGCATCAATGTTTAAGTCTTGTTCTGCTAGTACGCGGGTAGCGGCAGATATCTGGCGGGCAGACAGTTTGCGGCCCAATACCGTCAGTATATAGCGGTTTTTCCCCTGCATACCTACCCAGTTCTCATACTGGTCGGTTCCTATCGGTTCGAAACGAATGGTTACTCCCAATGAAGATGCCTTAAACAGCAGCTCCTTCATAATGAATCCGGAATGCCTTTCTTCGCTTCTGAAAAGAATGCCTAACGACAACGTATTATGGATGTCCGCCTGTCCGATATCAAGGATAGTAGCGTCATACTTGGCAAGTATTTCAGTTACGGAAGCGGTAAGTCCCGGGCGATCTTCGCCGGTAACTCGAATCAGAATCAATTCAGTATTTGATGGTTGCATAAAAAAATAGACTTTAACGCTGCAAAAGTAGGGAAAAAAGTTCGTTTTTATGCTAAATAACATAAAAAGTTATACCCCAAAAGTAAGAAAATGGCTTGTTTTTTTGGAAGTTAATTTAATAATTACTTACCTTTGCACCCGGTTTCAAAATTAAAGGCACTGATAATCAGCGGATTCCTCTTCGCCTGATGCCTGAAAAGACAACGTTTCGGGAAGAAACCACTGTTTAAGGACAGTCCCCGGATAGTATTAACTAAAACCGAATTACATGAATTCTTATGTAAAATGGATTTTTGTTGTATTACTGATTTGTTCCTTGACCGCTTTCGTTGAGAAAGACAAACCTACCGGAGGTTTGAGTGAGGGTGACGTAGCCCCTGATTTTAAAATCGAATCTGCGTCGAATGGGCAACCGGCTTTTAAGTTGGGTAATTTGAAAGGTAAATATGTGTTGCTTAGTTTTTGGGCAAGTTATGACGCGCAATCCCGGATGCAAAACGTAAGTTTGAGCAATGTGCTTCGTTCTTCCCGTAATGTGGAAATGGTTTCTGTTTCGTTTGACGAATACCAGTCAATCTTTAAGGAAACCGTTCGTAAGGACCAAATAGTTACGCCCACTTGTTTCGTGGAAACAGAAGGCGAGGACTCCGGATTATTTAAAAAGTACCGTTTGAATCGGGGGTTCACAAACTATTTATTGGATGGAAATGGTGTGATTATAGCCAAAAACATCTCTGCTGCAGATCTTTCTGCTTATGTAAGTGAGATTGGTTGACAATCTCGAAAAGAGTAAGGAGAAAGAGGGATTTTCCGGATCACCGTTTGGTGATTAAAATGGAGAATAGACAAAAGAGGAAATGGATACAACAAAAAAGTTCCGCCTGTACTTGCTTTCGGCAAGAATAGGCGGAACTTCTATTTTAGATCTCCTTGATCTAAGTTTTATGTTTCCTTATTTAGGTGCTTTCTGATACAGATAGAATGCGATGCCTGCATAGAGGATATTGGGAATCCAGACTGCAATCGCAGGAGGCACGTTACCGTTTATGGCAAAGGTAGAAGTGATTGTCTGGAACAGGATATAAGAGAAGCTAAGCCCTAATCCAATACCCAGATGAAGTCCCATACCACCCTTCGTTTTTCGTGATGAAAGAGAAACCCCGATGATTGTCAGAATAAACGAAGCAAATGACATTGCAATTCGTTTGTGGTACTCAATTTCAAACTCTTTGATATTGGCAAATCCCCGTCGTTTCTGCTTTTCGATATATTCGCTCAGTTCCGGACTGGTCAGCATCTCCTGTTGATTTTTCATGATCAGGAAGTCCGATGGGTCCATATTTATAATAGAGTCGATCCGGTCTCCTTTGGTGATCTTTTCTTTTAGTCCGTCCAGTTCACGTACCATATAGTCGTGAATGGTCCATTTATTGACCGTTGTTGTATCGTAAGTGATACGGCGTGCCGTTAAGTGGGAGACAAGTTTCTTGTCGACAAACTTATCCAATGAAAAGCGGTTGCCGGTTTTCATTCCGTCATTGTAATTATCGATATAGGCTATGACACCACTGTCCACTTCCAACTGCACGTTTCGGACCGAGTTGACTTTCTTGGGTTTGATGTATTTATCTTCAAAGTTCAGACGGGTAACACTACCTTTGGGAATGATGAACGAACTCATCATGAATGTTGCCGCAGCAATGATGGCGGCAGAGATCATATAGGGGCGCATCATTCTTTTGAAACTCATACCGGTGGAGAACATGGCAATGATCTCAGAGTTCTCCGCCAGTTTGGAGGTAAAGAAGATAACGGCGATGAATACGAACAGCGGACTGAACAGATTGGAGAAGTAGGGGATGAAGTTCATGTAGTATTCAAAGATGATCTTGTCCCAAGGGGCTTCATGCTCCATCAGCTTGTCCATCTTCTCGTTGAAGTCGAACACCACCGCAATTGAGATAATCAATGCAATGGCAAATACGTATGTCCCCAAGAATTTCTTGATGATATACCAATCCAGCCGTTTTATTAATCGATTGCTTTTCATTCTTTATAATCTTGTTGACACTCTTTTTACCATCATCGGCTTCCAGGTAGAGAAATCTCCGGCAATGATATGTTTCCGGGCTTCACCTACCAGCCACAGGTAAAATGCCAGATTGTGTATAGAAGCAATTTGCATTGCCAGTAGTTCTTGTGCGTGGAAAAGGTGACGCAAGTACGCTTTGCTGTATAGCGTGTCTACAGCAGAAGCACCGTCTGCCTCGATGGGAGAGAAGTCTGTTTCCCATTTCTTGTTTCGCATATTGATGATACCGTCTTTGGTAAACAGCATGCCATTTCGTCCGTTTCGGGTAGGCATAACACAGTCGAACATATCGACTCCGCGTTCAATGCCTTCAAGGATATTTACGGGGGTACCGACTCCCATCAGATAGCGGGGCTTGTCTTTGGGAAGAATCTCGTTGACAACCTCTATCATCTCGTACATCTTATCTACCGGTTCGCCTACGGCCAGTCCGCCGATTGCATTTCCATCCGCTCCTTTGGAGGCGACGAATTCAGCGGATTGCTTACGCAAATCCTGATAAACACATCCTTGCACGATGGGGAAGAGAGACTGGTTGTAGCCGTATTTCGGTTCAGTTTCGTTAAAACGCTGAATACAACGATCAAGCCATCTGTGTGTCAGCCCTAATGACTTTTTGGCATATGCATAATCTGAATCTCCCGGAGGACATTCGTCAAAAGCCATCATGATATCAGCGCCAATGGTACGTTCTATATCCATCACCTTTTCCGGGGTAAAGATATGTTTGCTGCCATCAATGTGCGAGCGGAATTCGGCTCCTTCTTCCCGAAGTTTTCGTATTCCTGCTAATGAGAATACCTGAAAACCACCGCTATCGGTCAGCATAGGACGATCAAAACCATTGAAGCGATGCAGTCCGCCTGCCTTTTCAATTACGTCTAGTCCCGGACGCAAGTATAAATGATAGGTGTTGCCCAGAATAATCTGTGCCTGGATATCTTCTTTCAGTTCTGTTACATGTACTCCTTTAACAGTGCCCAGTGTTCCCACAGGCATGAAGATAGGTGTTTGTATCTGCCCGTGGTCTGTTGTTATCAGACCTGCACGGGCATTACTTTTAGTGTCTGTATATTGTAACTCAAATGTCATTCCTGGCTGGGTTTCTTTACAGATAAATCAATGGCATCCGCAACTTTCTCGTTTGTCAAGGCGATTGCGAATACTTCTTTTATGTCGTTTACATAGTGGAATTGCAGTCCTTTTAAATATATGTCCTGAATTTCATCTATGTTCTTTTTATTTTCGGCACTCATGATGATTTCTTTGATTCCGGCACGTTTGGCGGCAAGAATCTTCTCTTTGATACCACCGACAGGAAGCACTTTGCCACGGAGAGTGATTTCTCCCGTCATGGCAAGGTTTGCTTTTACCTTTCTTTGGGTGAGAGCAGAAGCTAAAGAAGTAGCCATAGTAATACCTGCCGACGGTCCATCTTTCGGAATAGCACCTTCGGGCACATGGATGTGTATGTTCCAGTTGTCAAAGATGTCTTCATTCAGATTGAGGATTGAAGCGTGTGCTTTGATGTATTCAAGTGCCAGCATAGCTGATTCTTTCATTACATCTCCCAGATTACCTGTTAGTGTAAGACGCGCACCTTTACCACGGCTCAGACTCGTTTCTACAAAGAGTATTTCACCGCCGACGGCAGTCCATGCCAGTCCGGTGACTACGCCTGCATAGTCATTTCCCTGATATTTGTCACGAGTATACTCCGGTGCTCCCAGGAATTCATACAAATCAGTCGGTTTAATTTCTGATTTGGCGAAATAACCGTCTGTTGCATATTGACGGGCAGATTTGCGGAGAATCTTGCCGATTTTCTTTTCCAGTTCACGGACGCCGCTTTCACGGGTATATGATTCGATAATCGCTTCCAAAGTATCTTTCGGAATCTTGATATCCGTCTTTTTAAGTCCGTTTGCTTCCAGTTCTTTCGGCAACAGGTGCTTACGGGCAATTTCAACTTTTTCTTCCGTGATGTATCCGCTGACTTCAATCAGCTCCATACGGTCGAGCAACGGGCCGGGGATCGTATTCAGATTATTGGCGGTTGCAATGAACAGTACTTTGGAAAGGTCATAATCTACATCCAGGAAGTTATCATGGAAAGAGGTATTCTGTTCCGGATCAAGTACTTCCAGCAAAGCTGATGACGGATCGCCTTGACGGTCGGCACTGACTTTGTCGATCTCATCCAGTATAAATACAGGATTAGAGGCTCCTGCCTTAATCAGACTCTTGATGATTCGTCCGGGCATAGCGCCAATATAAGTTTTGCGGTGACCGCGAATTTCTGCTTCATCGTGCACACCACCCAAAGACATACGGACATATTTTCGTTTCAGTGCCGATGCGATGGATTTTCCGAGGGATGTTTTACCAACTCCCGGAGGGCCGTACAAACAGATAATAGGTGATTTCATATCGCCTTTCAGTTTTAATACGGCAAGGTGTTCCAGAATACGTTCTTTTACTTTTTCCAGTCCGTAGTGGTCTTTATTCAACGTCTTTTCTGCATTTTTCAAATTCAGATTGTCTGTTGTATAAACACCCCAAGGCAGGTTGAGCATTGTTTGCAGATAGTTGAGTTGTACGCTGAAGTCCGGTGATTGCGGATGTGTACGTTCCAGTTTCGCCAGTTCCTTCAGGAAAGTATCTCTTACTTCTGCATTCCAGTGCATTTTAACTGCTTTCAGGCGCATTTCTTCAATTTCCTGCTCCTGACCGCTGCCACCCAGTTCATCCTGGATCGTTTTGATCTGTTGTTGGAGGAAGTATTCACGCTGTTGCTGATCGATATCCTCACGGGCACGCATTTGGATGGATGCCTTGATTTCTGCCAGCTGTACTTCGCGATTCAAGATTTCCAATAGATGATAAGTACGCTCTCTTAATGAGTTGATACTTAATAAATCCATCTTCTCATCTTTCTTGAATGGCAGGTTGGCACAAATGAAATTAATGAGGAACATCGGATTACTGATGTTTTTTATAGCAAATGACGAGTCCTGATGCATTTCTGATGATTTGATATAACGCATCGTCAAGTCCTTGCATGTTTCAACCAGGGCTTGAAACTCTTTATCGTCTTTGTTTGGGACATCTTCTTCCAAAAGTTCGACCTCGCCCTTCAGATAAGGGTGTGTATCTACAATATCTTTCAGACGCAGACGTTTCATTCCCTGAAGGATGACTGTTGTTGTCTGGTCAGGCATTTCCAGTACCCGTACAATTCGTCCGACAGTGCCGACATTGTGCAAATCTTCCAGTTTGGGGTCTTCCGTGTGTGCCGATCTCTGGCAAATCACTGCAATATCTTTGTGTTTCTTTTCAGCTTCGCGAACCAGCTTTAATGAAGCCTTTCTGCCTACTGTAATAGGTAAAAATACTCCGGGAAACAACACCATATTACGAAGGGGGAGAACCGGAAGAATATCACCGGATTTTATATTCACATCAAACACATGTTCGTCATTGCCATCATAGTCGGTAATCAGTGAGAAGCCGTTCTCACCAACTTCTTCTTCCAATAAGTATCTTTCTTTCATCTTTTCGTTTTAATTTAGTTTATGTCATACATAATATGCATAAATCGTTTGCAAAGTTAATTGATTCTCTTTAATAATAAAGCACAGTGTGGAATAAAAACACAAAAACAATGCCAAAATATCGGGCAGTAATGGATTTATTCCATAATAATTATTTATTTTTGACGGTTTTCAGCAAAGATCAATAAAAAACAGGTTTAGATGGCTAATAAAATGGCGAATCCTTTCTTTCAGTTTAAGCAGTTTACAGTATGGCATGACAAATGTGCCATGAAGGTAGGTACGGATGGGGTACTTTTAGGGGCGTGGGCTTCTGTTCAAGGGGCACATCGAATTTTAGATATTGGAACCGGGACGGGGTTGGTTGCTTTGATGCTGGCTCAACGTAGTCTGCCGGATGCAAATATTGTGGCGCTGGAAATTGACGAAGCCGCTGCCGGGCAGGCTAAGGAAAATGTGGCCCGTTCTCCCTGGAAGGATCGGATAGAAGTGGTGAAGCAAGATTTTCTGTTCTATCAGTCTCCGGATAAATTTGATGTGATCGTTTCCAATCCTCCTTACTTTGTGGATTCGCTTAGTTGTCCGGACCAACAGAGAAGCATGGCACGACATAACGATTCTCTGACTTATGAAAAGTTGCTGAAGGGTGTGGCTGATTTATTGAAGAAAGAGGGTACTTTTACAATCGTAATACCGACAGACGTGGCTGACAGGGTGAAGACTGCAGCTTCCGAATATCATTTATATGCAACTCGCCAGCTAAATGTAATAACCAAGCCGGGAGGAACTCCTAAACGGATGTTAATTACTTTTACGTTTAATAATGAGGGATGTATTAAGGAGGAACTGTTGACTGAAGTAGCCCGTCATCAATATAGTGAAGAGTATAAAGAATTGACTCGTGAATACTATTTGCATTTGAAATAATATTTTTGTATAAACAAAAAAAAGAGCTACTTAATGTAACTCTTTTTTTTCGTCGGGGTAGCGGGATTCGAACCCACGACCCCCTGCTCCCAAAGCGGCGTGATAATAAAGGATATTCAGCTACATATCAGTCAATTATAATGATGCGAGCTAACCATTTCAAAGATAGTTCAAAGAACGCTCTTTTGGGGGCTTCATTTTAGCCCTTTCTAACTCATGATTTAAGAGAGCAATTTCTTGCTTTTGAACTCTGTTTTCTCGCAGGACTTTCCGTAAGCCCCCGATAAAGTACCCGTATAAAAAAGAATCGCTATAGCAAATCGAACA